>CACLIK010000046.1 GCA_902606965.1 uncultured marine group I thaumarchaeote | reverse complement strand
GAGGTCTTGTTTTATTTTTTCTGTTATAATCTCCGTCTTCAAATTTATTACATTAACAGTAACTATATCATCTAGGGCCTTTACTGCAAAATCACCATCTAAAAATTTACGAGTTTTAACAGTTTTTGTCATCCATTTAGGGACCTTGTGTGTTTTTATTTTAGATACAATAGTACCGTTTGACACAACTAAGTTTCCACCAACAAAAATTTTCCTAGGTTTCATTTTGGTTAGATCATCAAAAATTAAAATATCCGCAAGTTTACCTGGAGCAATCCCGCCCAAATCCTTCCCCATATTGTAATAATCAAAACAATTTTTTGATGCCATAGAAATTGCATCTATCTGATTAAGACCGAGTTTTACTGACTCCCTTATACAATGATCAATATGACCAAATTTTATGATATCAGATGGATCTAGTCCATCTGAACAAAACATCAATCTGTCAGTATAGGTTTTGTTTGAGAGAACTAATTTGATGATGTCTTTTAGATCCCTTCGAATGGAGCCTTCTCTGATCATTATCCACATTCCTAACCTTAATCTCTCCAAAACCTGACCAAAGTTTATTGGTTCGTGGCAAGACAAAATTCCAGACGATACATAGGCATTTAGTTTTTTACCTGACGCACCAGCAGTATGCCCGTTAATTACGCAATCATTTTCAAGCATTATGGATAGCATTTTCATTGTCTTCGGATCACGTTTTGTCACTTTCGTCCAAGAAAATACCTCGCCCAGACCAAGAACACCTGAAATTTTGAGTGCCTGTTTTGCTTCGGCTAAGCTGACTTCTCTTCCATGACTGAACTTCTTGTCAACTGGAACTCCACCAGGTATCACATGAAAAAAACGTGCAGGGAGTTCAGATGTGATCTTAACAAATTCTTTGAATCCCCTATAGCCGCAAGTACTTACTATATCAATAGGATCAGAAAAAAGTGATGTCACACCACATAGAAGTGATTTTTTTACAAATTCAACAGGTGAAACGAACTGATCTAAATGAATATGAGGATCAGCAAATCCAGGGGTTACATATTTTTTTTTTAAATTCATTATTACAGTCTTTTTCCCCTTTGTGTATGATGCGTCTGAACCAACGTAAGCAATCCTACCTTGTGATATAGCTATCTGGATTTCGGGCATGATCTCACGTGAATAAACGTTCACCAACGAGCAATTCTCTAAAATAAGATCAGCAGGTTTGTCACCAATAGCAACTTCATTTAAAGTTTGGATGCTTCTCGACAACCCAAGGAACAATGTTCTATGATATACACTCGTGTTATTATAGATTAGAGACCATGTTTAAATTACCGTCAGGCTCGGATTCTAATTGTGAATATACCAAAGGAGATCAATCGTTTCTGCCCTAAATGCAAGAAACATGTTGTTCAAAAAATTTCTATTTACAAGGCAGGTAAACGTAGAGGAACTGCTGCTGGAGAACGAAGACATGCGTTACGTAAAAAAGGATATGGCGGCCAAAAATTTCCTAAGCTTGCAAAACCCGCAAAAACCACGAAGAAAGTTACACAGGTTTTTACATGTCCAGAATGCAAGAAGAAAACGATGAAAGAGGGTATTAGGATCAGAAAATTTGAGTTGGTGGCTAAATGAAAAAGGAACACATACTCATTCCAGAACCAAATAGTAAATTTCTCAAAGTCAACTGTAAAGAGTGTGAAAAAGAAAATATTGTTTATTCACATGCCTCAACATCCGTTACATGCAAGTCTTGTGGCAACGTAATAGCAAAACCTACTGGTTCGAAAGCACAAATAATAGGAAAAATTTCAGGCAGTGTTGAGTAATTCGTAATCTTCCTTCGTATTCAAATTAAAAGCTATTCTCTTATCATCCAAAATAATGTAGTCTTCGTTAACCGAATCCGAGTTTTTAATTCTATCAGCATTTATGATAGAAATTCCGGTATACACACATTCAACACTGTCATATTCCACCAATAGATTTGATTCCAAACCTAAAGAATTCAAAAATTCCTTAGATACAAGAAAGCTGGTCCAAACACTTT
>CACLIK010000045.1 GCA_902606965.1 uncultured marine group I thaumarchaeote | reverse complement strand
GATGTGCCTGAAAAAGCAACAACATCGTCATTCGTGTCTCTAAATATTCCCATACGTTCCTCAAAAGCCCCATCTACATATTCTGAATTCGGAATTGCAACTTTTATTTCAACTTTGAATTCTTCAATTACTTTCTTTAGCCGTGAAATTTTACTGTCTTTAATGATGCTACCAATTTTATTATCTAGATTAATTCTACCGTTAAATCTTCTAGTGCTATGTTGATCAAAGAGTTTTATGATAGAATTTAGGTCAGAAGTAGTAAATCTATGTCCTGAGACTAATCTAATCTTGGCATGATGGTCTTGTATATTTTCCAAACCAAACGTTAGCGTACTCAAGCTTTTGACCGAGATGAATTCTATTGTTCTGTCATACTGAATGCTGTTGGCTAAACACGGAATAAAAAATTCTGATACAACATCATCTCTATCAGATCTATATTCCTGTTTTAACGGTAAATCACGTAGTCCCAACAAAATAAAATCAATCATGAATTATTTAAGGAACACAATTGAGATGAAATATGCTCCCGTCGGGATTTGAACCCGAGATCACTGCCTTGAGAGGGCAGTATGCTTGGCCGGACTACACCACAGGAGCTTGTAAAAACGAGAGTAATTCACAATTTAAAGCAATCCTTGGGTTTTTCTAAACTTGTAAAAACTGTAACCATTTACATTAATAGTAAAAACTTCTCATTTTGAAACTTTATACAAAATCTAATCTCATGATTTATGTTTGGAATATAAAAAAATATTAGAAAACCTTTCTATCGAAAATCATCCTGTCGGTATAGGTGGATGCAAAAGCCAAGGACCAAGTTATGATTGCTGTGAATATGATATTACAGTGTTTGATGGTAAAAAAGAGGAGTCTTTTCTTGAACATGATGGAAATTTTTATCACATTTATCATGGAACGTTAGAGGAAACATCCCCTGACATTTTATTACAGTATGATGGCATGACCATTTTGGTTGACGAACAATGGGAATTACGCATGCTATTATCAAAAATTAAAGAAAAAAAGCAGCAAATTTTCAACGCCTATGTTAAAAATTGTCTGGTAGAATCTGGGGTATGTATAACAAAGGCAAAACATGGATTAAATTCTGATCCATACTCTTCCTCATGGGTAAAATGTGCGGCATATTTTCTTGCTGATGCGATTTCTGTTTTAAATTCTTATCATCCCAGTCCTGTGCATATGCTGAAGACATTACGTGAATTACCCAAAAATAAAACCAATGAGGCTGTGTCAGTTATCACTGATTCAATTGGTATTGAGAGGGCTACTTCATCACTACTCTCAAGAATGCTGAAATCAACTATGGGGTTCTCAGATTTGATAACAGATAATTTTCACTCAAGGATTATTTCGCGTAAATATAATTATCTGGTAGAAAATTCATTACTATCTGACTGCTATTTTTATCTGGGATATGTTAATAGAAATAATTTCAAAAAAATCCAAGATCTTCACAGGAAACCAGAACTAATCCATCTACTCAAAACTGGATTCGATCTAGAAAATGACACCATTAAGGTTGAATCAGATGCAAATAATCTATACGAGGCTACAAATTTCTTACTTTCTTTAGCGCATGAATAATTTTACTATTAAAAATAAAGCCAATATAACACTGTGATTTTTTTTGGTAAAGTCTTAAAAACTATACACATGATCCACCTTTCATGACAGATCAAGCATGTGGCTGTGAAGCCGATACTGGAGACTCAACTTACCAATGTGACTGTGAAATGCAAGGTCATTGTATTTGCAGCCATGATTGCACTTGTGGGTGCAATGTGTGTAAAGAACAAGTAGCAGGACTGAAATAAACTTCAGTTTTTTTCTATTTTTATTATAGACTAGTTTCTTAATGAAAATTATTCTTCATCGTCATCGTCCTCATATCCCCATGATTTGACCAGTTCTTTTTGAAACGTATCCGCCTGTTTTTCGTTTAGTCTATCTCCGCAATTTTTATGCGTTGGTACGACAATCATACCGTCAAGTTTGAACTCAACTTCGTAGAAGTGTATTTTTGGACATTCGCACATATCTAATAAATCGAGTACTATCCTCTATATTTGCTTATTTGAAACATTTAACTAACTTTGATCAGTATTAACATTGTTTGCGTAATCAAATTTTCATAATTTTATTTTCAATAATTCTTGTTGGTGG
>CACLIK010000044.1 GCA_902606965.1 uncultured marine group I thaumarchaeote | reverse complement strand
CTAGTGGATAGGCCAACCAAAAATAACGTCACGCCAATTGATACACCAAATAGTATCAATCCTACAGTTCCACCTATTACAACAAGTGGGATGATTGTGATGACACCAGCAATCGCTAGCTTTCTTTTATCCTTCATAATGTGCATAAATGGTGAGTTGGATCCTACCGCAGCAGAATTACCAATTCCAGCCATTAGTACCATTGAGAACTTTGCTAAAATCTCGCTAAGCAGGATAGCTTGGAATAACTCATAACCACTTGTTAATGACAATGCTATGATTGCTCCGGCTATATACAATACAACAGAAACAATTCCTGCGGAGCCAGTTGAAAGATCCTTCATTGCTTTGCGTTTCTGTTCTTTTGTTCCCCTAGTCATAAGACCATCAGCAAAATCTGCTAAGCCATCAGTGTGATGTATTCCCGTGATGATAGCTATGGATGCAACAACCAGCAGTGAAACAATTAATGGTTCTAGGAAAAATGAAAGTCCAAAACCCATCGAACCAATTAACAATCCTATTGCGATTCCAATGATGGGAAAAACATGCATGTACTTTGCTACAGTTTCTAGGTTAGTATTGTTAGAAGGAATTATGGTAAGAAATGAAAAAACTGAACTGATTTCTTTAAGCATGTATCCACCATCCTAAAAATGAGAGAGTTACGATTATCGGAACTGTGATTATGCCGCAGAATAAAATTGACGAAACTTTCATCAATGTAATAGCTGATACGACGTGAGATTTTGTAAATTCTACACTTCCATTACCAATTGTATAGTAATCCATTTTTTCTAATCTGGCTCCGAGTGCACCTGCCAAAGCAGCCATTGGAAATCCTGCGTTGGGACTCTCGAGTTTTCTACTATCGCGTCTCATAATGTATAGTGATTCCTTCCAATTATAGCCCAAAACTAATGCACTCAGAATCATCACTAATCCAGTTAGTCGTGATGGAGCATAGTTCAGTACAGTATCACACTTTGCTCCAAACCAACCCACATTCTTGAACAGGGATGTTTTGTAGCCAACCATAGAATCTATTGTGTTTATTGCTCTGTACACAAACGCACCTGGAAGACCAAAAATAGCATAATAGAATAACGGACCAGTAACTCCATCAACTGTATTTTCGCTTACACTCTCCAAAACACCAGACAAAATATGATTTTTATCTAAATTCTTGGTATCTCTCTTTACAATCATAGAGAGATGATTTCTGGCGGAGTCTAAATCCCCTTCTTCAACCGCATCAACTACTGCCAAAGCGTGTTTTTGCATTCCCCTAATGGCAATTGTTGTTTTTAGCAAGATTGAGCCGATAGCGATGGAGATGATTAATGTTACAATATCTATAGTTAGTAAATTAATTCCGATATCCAAAACAGCAAGTACCGCACAGATAGTTATCACAGTTATACTAACAAGAAAGATGCCACCAATCAATTCCCGTTTTGCAGAATTGCTTTTTGTAAAAGGAACAAGTGATGCAATTAGTTTTCCCATCCAAGCAGTTGGGTGATACTTGGTTTTTGGATCTCCTACTAAAAAATCCAATAAAAGAGCAAATCCAACTATGACTAGACTTTCAAGTATCATTACAGTAGTTTTTCAATCTCTCTGATATTAAGACTTGACTTTACAACCTTGCTTAACTTCTCAATTTCAGAATCGATCTTTTTTAGATTTTTATTATTTAGTGCAAGTTGCCTTGAATTCGAAGTTATAGAATCCTCCTCGGGAAGCAAAAATTTGGTAAGTGGAATGGTGCCAAAAACGGGTTTTCCAGTGTTTTGTTTTAGCTTTCTAAATCCAGATTTAAGAATCTGTAAATCTCCACGGAATTTATTAAAAACAAAGCCTTTGATCATTCTTTGGTATTTTTTTTCTAATAATGACATGGTTCCAACAATGCTTCCAAATGAACCACCCCTTTCAATATCTGTAATTAAAATTACAGGCGATTTTGTTTTCTCGGCTAGTTTCATATTTGCAATATCATATCTTGTAAGATTGATTTCGGCAGGAGATCCTGCACCCTCAATGATAATCAAATCATGATTTTTTTCTAAAGTATGAAATGATCTCAAAACTGTCTTCATTCCATCTTTTTGAACAAACTTCTTGTAATAATCATCGGCATGCATTTTTTTATAGAATTTCCCTCTCAGGAAAACAGAGCTTCTATAATCACCCAGAGGTTTCAGCAAAATTGGGTTCAAATCAGGTGATATATCAACACG
>CACLIK010000043.1 GCA_902606965.1 uncultured marine group I thaumarchaeote | reverse complement strand
AAGCTTAAGCTTGTTTGCGAGTATTACGGCTATTATAATTCCAAACAAAACACCTCCAATTACATCCATTGGATAGTGTTGTAGTAGGTAGATTCTACTTAGTGCCATAGAGCCTGGGAAAATCCACAAAAGAATCCAGCCACGCGGAAATCTATCCGAAAGTGCATAACCAAGCACAAATGCAATCGCAGATGCACGCGTCACATGACCTGATGGAAATGAACCCTTACCACCTAGAACTGTCGTATCACTTTCTACATCAATTGGTAATTCAGTG
Organism: uncultured marine group I thaumarchaeote; assembly: GCA_902606965.1. Taxonomy (GTDB): domain Archaea; phylum Thermoproteota; class Nitrososphaeria; order Nitrososphaerales; family Nitrosopumilaceae; genus Nitrosopelagicus. Next base: position 2,266 of record CACLIK010000043.1, on the reverse strand, counting down.
CCAATATATTCAAGATCTGGTCTTGGTCGCTCAACCACATAGTCCTTCAGATATCCAGATAGCACTGTACCGATCAATATGGCTAACAACACGATGAGACCCATACGTCTAGTTTTGCGCCAAATAAACAGTACAAAACAAAATATCATAATTGGAATTATTCCGCCAACTTCTGTCAGAGAGAAGTTGAAGCTGATGTTGAAGAGGGTGTGGATATAGTTATGATAAAACCTGCATTGGCATATCTTGATTTGATTGCGGAAGCCAAGAAAAAATTCAATATTCCAGTTTCGGCGTACAGCGTCTCTGGTGAATATGCTATGGTAAAGGCTGCAGCTAATCAAGGTTGGATCAAGGAGGACCAAATAACAAATGAAATTTTATCTTCGATAAAGCGGGCTGGGGCTGATTTCATCGTTACATATCTCGCCAAGTCTGGTGCAAAAATAATTAACGATAATTCATGAGAGATGACCAACGCTTTGAGATACAGGCTGCTTTGGACTTACTGCCACATGTAGTTGGTTGTAGCTGGGCTACCATCTGGTTTCGTCTAAACAAAATTAAAAAACCGACAAGGGAAGAATTTAGAGAAAAAGTAACTGAATATTTCAAAATGCTAGATCCTTTGATGAATGTGTATGACCAGAAGGAAAATTTTGGAGAGATTATAGATTATTTAAAAAAACGAAATGCCATAGAGCTGGAAAAGATAAGTGCTGGGAAAAATCCTGAGGTTGAAAAGCGATATGACAGATACATCGATTACGGATAAATCTTCAAATCCTCCATAATCGTGGCCTGACAAACTTTAACTTTCGTTCAATCAAAAGTGCCTTCCAATTGATACACGTGAAAAGTACTACGGAACCTATTCCAACAATGTCTGCCACAATAATCCCAATTATCTTATCTTCGAACAGCTGTAGGAACGGCGTGAGCACTGCTTCACTGATTGTAATCATTATGTAATAGGACACAAGTCTGCCGCACCAAAATCCGACATAGAGTCCTATGCTTTTTGCCCTCATCATGCCATATGCAACGAACAACATATTGCTGGGAAGTGGAGTTGCTGCAAAGAGGAATGATGTGAGTGTATATCCAAATTTTTTCTTGTTTAGGAAATTGCCTATGGCATCAAGGTTTGATTCTTGTTCCTTACCCACAAATCTTCGGAAAAATCCGCTTATTCGCTTCAAAAAGAACCGACCTATTGTAGCGCCAGTTGCCCCAACTACTGCCAACACAAGTGGATCTAACGATGAATCTAATGCAAAAAATGATGAAAGGATAATCCATGTCGGAGGCATTAAAATCGGTGCCGCGTTTACCGCAATCAGTAAAAAGAATATTCCAATGTAGGAATATTCGATAACCGTCTCAATGATATCAGCCATAGATTATAGAAAGATTAGATCTCTAAAACTCTTGAGAAAAGATCGCGCTTACATTATTTTGAAATAAAATGCAGGAGGTGGGATTTGAACCCACGAACCCCTAAAGGAAAGGATGGCCCATTGCCAAAATCTTGAGTCCTTCTCGGTTGGCCGGGCTTCGATACCCCTGCACTGTAAACTGCTTTAGATGATTTAAAAAAAGTTATTAATTGAAGAAATAGAGATTTTTGTATGACTACATGCGAAGAAGCAAAACAAATGAGAAGTGGAATCAATATTCAAGGAAAAATTGAAGATAAGGGTGAAGTCAGAACTGTAAATACAAAATTTGGTGAAACCAAGGTTTGTGATGCATATTTGGCGGATGATTCCGGTAGAATCAAACTTACACTTTGGGCTGAGGATACAGAGAAAGTGAAAAATGGTGATACGGTTTCTCTTGAAGGCGGCTACACAACCACTTTTAGAAATGAGATCCAATTGAACAAAGGTAGAAAGGACGGAAAACTGGAAGTAGTTTCCGGTTAGTACTAAAAATACAATAGTTATTTTCTAATTTTTATCTACGTTTTTTACGTGCTTTTCTTTTAGCCTTTGTTTTCCTAGATACTTTTCTTTTAGCCTTTGTCTTCTTACGTGCTTTAGCCTTCTCTCTGATAATTGAGTTGATTCTGGAGAAATTTTTCTTAACGTTGTCCTCAGTTTTGATTAGTGAGGGTAACCGTTTCTCTAATTTCACAATATTTTTTTTAGTTTCATGCATAGTTTTTGATATCTCTGGCCTTGATTCCAAAGTTTTTTTAATTTTGGCAGATAATCTGGATTTTTTAGTAGTATATTCCTCAATCAGTTTATCAACTTTTTTG
>CACLIK010000042.1 GCA_902606965.1 uncultured marine group I thaumarchaeote | reverse complement strand
TAAGATAAGAGAAATTATAATCAAAAATTATCGCCAAAAAGAAAGAATAGATGAAATAATCAACACTGCTACTTGGTCTTTGACTCGAATGATTGAAAATTCAGCGTGATATCATGGATAAAATCGTTGTTTTAGATTTTGGTTCCCAGTACAGCCACCTCATATGCAGGAGAATCAGAGATTTTTCGGTGTATGCAGAGCTTTTACCATTTGATACTTCATTGGATGAGATAAACAAGCTAAACCCAAAAGGAATTATCTTTTCTGGTGGACCGTCAAGTGTTTATGATTCTGGTGCGCCAGTTCCTGATGAGAAAATCTTCCAACTGCAAGTTCCAATATTAGGAATCTGTTATGGTCATCAAATCATTGTGAATAATTTTGGTGGTAAGATAAAGCGAGCAAACAAAGAGTATGGTTCCTCTGTACTCACGATTGACAATAATTCGGATATTCTCAATGGCATAGGAGATTCTGTTAGAGCATGGATGAGTCACGGCGATGAAGCAGAAAATGTCCCAGATGGTTTTGAAATAATAGGTCACACCGAAAGCTCACGTTCTGCAGCTATCGCAAACAAGCAAAAGACAGTGTTTGGTATTCAGTTTCACCCTGAAGTAGTACACACAGAAAAAGGAACTGATATTCTGAAAAATTTTGTCCTAAAGGTTTGTAATGCAAATCAAGACTGGACTATGGAAAAATTTGTTGAAAATTCTGTTGAAAATATTTCCAAAGTGGATGGAAACGTTCTGTGTGGAGTTAGTGGCGGTATTGACTCTACGGTAGCGGCATTATTAATTCACAAGGCCATAGGAGACAGGCTCAAATGTGTTTTCGTTGATAATGGTCTTTTGAGACTAAATGAGGCAGAAGAGATAGAAAATATGTTCAAGAAAAACTTTGAGGTCAATTTCACAAAAATAGATGACCAGGAGCAATTTCTTTCAAAACTAAATGGTGTAATTGATCCAGAAGAGAAAAGAAAGATTGTTGGTGAGGAATTTGTTAATGTATTTACAAAATTTTCCAAGGAAAATGGACCATTTACTTGGCTTGCCCAAGGAACTCTTTATCCTGATGTGATTGAAAGCGGTGTATCAAAGGGACCTGCATCAGTAATCAAGACACATCACAATGTTGGTGGCTTACCAGATTGGTTGCATCTGAAAGTTTTGGAACCACTTCGTGATTTGTACAAAGATGAAGTGAGAAAGGTTGCAAAGATTATTGGGGTTCCTCAAAATTTGCTTGTGCGACACCCATTTCCAGGACCAGGTCTAGCTGTAAGAATTATCGGCGAAGTCACGAAAAATAAATTGGATATCACAAGAGTAGCAAGTAAGATAGTAGAAGAAGAGTTACAAAATGCAAATTTGTACGATAAAGTCTGGCAAGCATATGCTGCGGTGGGAGATGACAAGGCAGTTGGTGTTGTTGGGGATGAAAGAAAATATGGTAATATTGTAATGATTAGAATTGTAGATTCTATAGATGCAATGACTGCAGACTGGACTAGATTACCAAATGAGCTCTTAGAGAAGATAAGCAATAGGATTACAAATGAAATTGATGATGTTACTTGGGTATCTTATGTGGTATCAAGCAAGCCACCAGCTACAATAGAACCCCAATAACTAACTATTCAATAAACAGGCGCCAAATACACCGGCAGAATCGCCAAGATTATTTTTGAGTATTGGAGTTTCAATAGAATCGCTAAACACTTTATCATAAACCACTTTTTTCCCTTCATCATACAAGAATGGTATGTTTGAAGCGCCTCCTCCTAAAACAATAACATTAGGATCTAAAATATCAATTACATTTGCAAGACTAGTTCCAAAATTTTCAAGAAATTCCTTTTTCCATTGTTTCGCTTTTTCATCAGAAAGATCTTGTACTATTGATTGCAATGGTTCTTTCTTTCCAGTAAGTTCTAGCCAGCGCTTTTCGAGAGCAGGTCCGCTGATATACGTCTCAACACATCCCTGCTTTCCACAATAACACTCATTTCCATCTGGTCTTAGCGTGTGATGCCCCCACTCCCCAGCAATGTTTGTTTTCCCTTTGTGTAAGGTTCCGTTGATTACAACACCTCCTCCAACACCTGTTCCCATTATTACTCCAAAAACAACATCATGCCCTTTGGCAGCTCCTAGTAATGATTCTGCGAGGGCGAAACAATTGGCATCATTCTCCATTACAATTTGAGACCCCAATGCTTTCTCAATATCGTTTTTTAATGGCATTCCTATGAGACATTGAGTATTACTGTTTTTGATTAATCCTGAATTAATATCAGTAACACCCGGTGTACATATTCCAATCGATGCATCTTCTGCTATTTTTCCACGTAATTCGTTTACCAAAGATATGATGGATTTTACAATAGAATCATAACCATTTTCTTGGTGTGTTTCGATGCGTTTGCGCTGAATTGTATTATATTTTTCATCCAGCAAAATACCTTCAATCTTGGTTCCACCAAGATCAATTCCAATTTTATGCATGAATATAATTAGTTGAGTAAGTTTTGAAGTTTTAGTAAATTTATCCCATTGGTGGCATGCCTGGAGGACCACCAGCACTTGGACCACCTGAAACTGCAATCACATCATCAATTCTTAG
>CACLIK010000041.1 GCA_902606965.1 uncultured marine group I thaumarchaeote | reverse complement strand
TTCCATAATTTCAAGTTTAACGGCGAAGAAATTATTACTCTGAATTTACCAAAACCAACTAATTCAATCAAGCTGGACGCCGCAGAACTTAGCATAAAAGAATCCCATATTATACAGGGAGGAAAAATCATCCCTACAAAATCGTCCATAAATGAAAAAGATGAAAAACTGAATATTAAACTTACAAAGAAAATAAAAGGTAAAGCAAAACTTTCCATCAAATTTACTGGAACATTAAATGATAGGCTTTTAGGATTTTACAAAAGCCAGTATAAGGATAAAAAGGGAAAAACTAAGTATCTTGCTACAACACAATTTGAAGCTGCTGACGCGAGAAGAGCATTTCCTTGTTGGGATGAACCGGCAGTTAAAGCAACATTTGACGTTTCACTTCTTGTCGATAAACACATGGATGCCATCTCAAACATGCCAGTGATATCCAAGAAAAAGTCTGGAGCAAAAATTCTATACAAATTTGGGCGGACTCCAATAATGTCAACTTATCTTTTGTATCTTGGTGTGGGTGAGTTTGAATATTTGCATGGGAAGTTACGAAATATCAAGATTAGAATTGTTACTACAAAGGGTAACAAGAATAAAGGTAAACTTTCACTTGATTTTACCAAGAAGTTTCTTAGTGAATATGAAAAATACTTTGGAATAAAATATCCTCTTCCAAAACTTGACATGATAGCCATCCCCGACTTTGCTGCTGGTGCTATGGAGAATTGGGGTGCAATTACATTTAGGGAGGCAATTCTGCTTTATGATCCAAAAACATCTTCGACTAGAACAAAGCAATACATTGCAGAGGTGATATCACACGAAATAGCTCATCAATGGTTTGGCAATCTTGTTACAATGAAATGGTGGAATGATCTTTGGCTGAATGAAAGCTTTGCAACATTCATGGCAACAAAGATTGTGGACAAATTTTACCCAGAATGGAATCTTTGGGACCAATTCCTAGATGATGCAATGTTAGAGGCAATGAGTCTTGACGCATTAAAAAATTCTCATCCAATAAATGTTAATGTAAGCCATCCAGCACAAATTAGGGAAATCTTTGATGCAATAAGCTATGATAAGGGTGGTAGTGTTTTGCGTATGTTAGAAAATTATGTTGGAACAGAAAACTTCCGTAAAGGTCTCAAGCATTATCTTACTTTGCATAAATATTCAAACGCAGAAGGACGTGATTTATGGAAATCAATTGGGAAAATTGCACAAAAACCTGTTGATAGTATGATGAAAACATGGATTGATCAGGTTGGTTATCCTGTTGTGGATGTTAAGCGAAATAATTCAAAATTATCATTAACACAAAGACGATTTTTATCTGATGGTAGTATATCCTCTAAAAATAGATGGGCAATTCCAATACAAATTGAGGAGGAAAACCATGAAAACTCAATCTTAATGAAGTCACGTACTAGTACTCTATCACTCAAAAATAAGGACTCAAATTTCATCATCAATTCTGGTCGTTATGGTTTTTACAGAGTTCAATACGATGATCACAGCTTGGCAAATCTGTCCTTATTGATTGATGAAAAAATACTAAATCATGTTGACAGATGGGGACTACAAAACGATTTGTTTTCACAATGTATCGCAGGTACAAAGCAACTGCAAGAATATCTTGATTTTACAACATCATATCATGATGAGGATGATTATATCACCCTGCTAAATTTGGCACAAAATCTTTACTACATATACAAACTAACTGCCAAAGAACAATTTACTGATGAGATACGTACATACACCGCACAATTTTTGGGATCCATATTTGATCGTCTTGGATGGGATTCAAGAAAAAATGAAAAACATACAGATTCTTTACTACGTAGTTTTGTCATTACAGCACTTGGTAAACTTGGTGATGAGGTAATACTTGCCGAAGCAAGAAAGCGTTTTAATAAATTTCTTAAAAATAAAAATTCGCTTGCCGCTGATTTACAAGAGCCAGTTTTTGTCTTGATGGCATGGCAGGGAGATAAAAAAACTTACAACAAACTCTTGTCACTCTATAGAAAATCCACATTACAGGAAGAAAAAATTAGATTTCTTGCTGCAATGTGTAATTTTAAACAGAAGAATCTATTGCTTAAAACGCTGAACTTAGCTTTAACTCCTGAGGTACGCTCACAAAATATTCGTGTTCCGATTATGGGTGTATCAGCCAATATCTATGGCCGAGATGTACTTTGGTCATGGCTTAAGAGTCATTGGAAAAAATTAGTACTAAAGTTTGGTGTTGGTAATCCACTTGCGAATAGAATTGTTGCTAGTGTTGGTGGCGTAATTGATGACAAGCAAGAAAAAGATGTGCGTAACTTTTTCAAAAGAAACCCATTACCTGGAACGGAGCGTGTTATAGAACAAACATTAGAAAGGGTTAGAATCAGATCAAACTTTTTGCGACGCATTAAAACAGAATTTAGATGAGGATGAATAGGAAAATTACTATCGTTGCGTTGATAGTCGCAACAATTGTTATAGCGTTATCAGTCACACTTGATTCAAGCTTAGACGAATCCATAATATCAAAGACAATTTTTGTTGATGCAGTGTATGATCCAAAAAGCAGTATTGTTAAAATTACGTATAATGATAATTCTGAAAATACAAACCTAGTCAGCCTTGAGATTCTGGGTATGGACCAAACATTCCACAAGGAATTTTTCCAGAGTTCATTTGTAGAGACTGTCAAGATTAATTCTGAGCCAAAATATGGATGGTCAACTACCCCAGTTGTGTTTTCCATAAATCACAGTGAATTTGGAAAGATTGGAATCAAAACTGAAATTTATGAGCATGATGAGTC
>CACLIK010000040.1 GCA_902606965.1 uncultured marine group I thaumarchaeote | reverse complement strand
CCTGGAATGGTTTATGGTTGAAATGATTCGTTCGCCATAGGATGGGACTGCGGCCTATCAGCTTGTTGGTGAGGTAATGGCCCACCAAGGCGATTACAGGTACGGGCTCTGAGAGGAGAAGCCCGGAGATGGGTACTGAGACACGGACCCAGGCCCTATGGGGCGCAGCAGGCGAGAAAACTTTGCAATGTGCGAAAGCACGACAAGGTTAGTCCGAGTGATTTCTGCTAAAGAGATCTTTTGCAAGTTGTAAAACCACTAGTGAATAAGGGGTGGGCAAGTTCTGGTGTCAGCCGCCGCGGTAAAACCAGCACCTCAAGTGGTCAGGAGGATTATTGGGCCTAAAGCATCCGTAGCCTGCTTTGTTAGTTTTCGGTTAAATCCATGTGCTCAACGCATGGGCTGTCGGAAATACACAGCTAGGGAGTGGGAGAGGTAGACGGTACTCAGTAGGAAGGGGTAAAATCCTTTGATCTATTGATGACCACCTGTGGCGAAGGCGGTCTACCAGAACACGTTCGACGGTGAGGGATGAAAGCTGGGGGAGCAAACCGGATTAGATACCCGGGTAGTCCCAGCTGTAAACGATGCAGACTCGATGATGCATTGGCATCTAGCCAGTGCAGTGTCGCAGGGAAGCCGTTAAGTCTGCCGCCTGGGAAGTACGTACGCAAGTATGAAACTTAAAGGAATTGGCGGGGGAGCACCACAAGGGGTGAAGCCTGCGGTTCAATTGGAGTCAACGCCAGAAATCTTACCCGGAGAGACAGCAGAATGAAGGTCAAGCTGAAGACTTTACCAGACAAGCTGAGAGGTGGTGCATGGCCGTCGCCAGCTCGTGCCGTGAGATGTCCTGTTAAGTCAGGTAACGAGCGAGATCCCTGCCATTAGTTGCTATCATTATTCTCAGGAATAGTGGGGCGAACTAGTGGGACTGCCGTTGTTAAAACGGAGGAAGGAAGGGGCTACGGCAGGTCAGTATGCCCCGAAACTCTGGGGCCACACGCGGGCTGCAATGGTAGTGACAATGAGTTCCAAACTCGAAAGAGAGTGGCAATCTTCAAACACTACCACAGTTATGACTGAGGGCTGTAACTCGCCCTCACGAATATGGAATCCCTAGTAACCGCGCGTCATTACCACGCGGTGAATACGTCCCTGCTCCTTGCACACACCGCCCGTCGTTTCATCGAAGTTTGCTTTTAGCGAGGTGATGTTTAATTGGCATTATCGAACTTGAGGTAAGCGACGAGGGAAAAGTCGTAACAAGGTGACCGTAGGGGAACCTGCGGTCGGATCACCTCCTTAGAAAGAATTACGGAAAGCACTTAATCTTTGCATCATCGATGCAATACAACATGAAAATGTTGTATGAAGGATGTAGCAGGTCTCCACCGGGGGCTTGCAATGATCGTCATGTATAGTCGTGTATTATGTGGCCGTATATGCTGGTGTAAAGACGCCAGTAAGTGGATTGCTAGGCTTGAGGAGAGATGAAGGACGTGGCAAGCTGCGATAAGCCCGGGGTAGGCGCACGCGACCTTTGATCCCGGGATGTCCGAATGAGAATCTTGTTTTTTAAACACTCCATTGCGTTGGCAGTGGAGATCGAACCGTCGGAATTGAAGCATCTTAGTACGACGAGGAAAAGAAATCAATTGAGATTTCCCAAGTAGTGGCGAACGAAACGGAAATAGCCCAAACTGAATCTGTTGTGGTAACATAACAGAGATGTGGTGTTTTGGTTATGATATTACGATCCTAGAATACAGCTGAAGTGTTCTGGAACGTACCGGCGAAGTGGGTGATACCCCCGTAAGCGAAGTAGTATAGGATCTTATCATAACCCGAGTAATTGTCCTTGGCAGTGGGCAATGAATATAGGTGAAAGTAGTATCTTAGGCTAAATATTTCTCAAGACCGATAGTGAACTAGTACCGTGAGGGAAAGCTGAAAAGTACCCCGGAAGGGGGCTGAAAAGTGCATGAAACTTACTGGTTACAGACGTGCATGGCATGAAAGGTGATTTTTTCATACTGGAGGTTCTAGCAATAGAGCTAAAGGTTTGGAGGTCAAATCATCAGTGTCATGCGTTCCGTCTCGAAACACGGGCCAGGGAGCTTATTGTTATGGCAAGTCTAAACCTCTAAAGGTGAAGACGAAGGGAAACCGAGTTCTCGCAACTTTTGTGAGGAGAAGCGTGTGAAAGTGCGTTGAGTCATGGCGGTAAGGCTAGAAGCCAGTCGATCTATTCCTGAACAAGCTGAAGGCGGGCGAAAGCCCGTTGGAGGGCTGTAGCAGTTCTGACGTGCAAATCGTTTGTGTGATTTGGGAATAGGGGACAAGAACCAATCTAGACTGGCGATCGCTAGTTCCAACCGAAGCGTCTCGCAGGGCGTCCTTTGTGGAGATAGCATTTCCTGTAGAGCACTGATCTTTTGGTATGGGGAAGAAATTCCTCGCCATCATTTCAAACTCCAAATGGATATGCATCGTAGAAGCAAGGAGACGGGTTCGTGTGACGTAAGGTTCACGACCGAGAGGGGTTTAACCCAGACTAAAGTTAAGGTCCCCAAATTTTTGCTAAGTGTCAAGCTAAAGGGCGTGTTCGCGCCAAGACAGCAGGGAGGTAAGCTCAGAAGCAGCTATCCTTTAAAAAGTGTGTAACAACTTACCTGCCGAGCGTGGGCGCCCCGAAAACGGACGGGGCTAAAGCAAAGTACCGATACTTTAGATACTTGTTAATTTACAAGTCATGGTAGGTTGGCGTAGTGATTGGATCGAAGCAGGGCAGTGATGTCCTGTGGACCGATTTCTATTGCAGATCCTGGTGGCAGTAACAGCATAGTAGAGTGAGAACCTCTACCACCGCAAGCGCAAGGGTTTCCAGGCAATGCGTTATCAGCCTGGAGTTAGTCGATCCTAAGAATTACCTCAACAGAGTAATTCGAATGGGAAACTGGTTAATATTCCAGTACCTTGCTTACACGTTATTATCTATATGAATTGCTTCTAGATAGGGAATGTAGAACCATCGTTTTATCTAACTGTTCAAGATTCAGGGAGTGTCGTAATGACGAGAACTGATTCGAGGCAGGAATGGCTCTGCGTTAGCAGAGTTTTCTTGAATCTAGGGGACCATGAAAGATCATATAGAAAGTGTGAGCAATGTTCGTACCGAGAACCGACACAGGTG
>CACLIK010000039.1 GCA_902606965.1 uncultured marine group I thaumarchaeote | reverse complement strand
TGCAGCCCTTTCAAACATGAAAGCCAAGGCGTTAGATAGAAAACGTGGAAACGCGATTGCCAAGGCTTGTGATAAGATTATCGCAGGAAAATATCAGGACCAATTTGTAGTGGATATGATAAATTCTGGTGCTGGAACCGCATTCAACATGAACACAAATGAAGTAATTGCAAATGTTGCACTAAAGATTCTTGGTAAAAAATTAGGGCAGTATGAACATCTTCATCCTAACGACCATGTCAACATGTCACAATCAAGCAATGATACTTTCCCAACAGCTATGCACGTAGCAATTCTTTTTGCAATACGTGATATGCTGCCAGTTATTGATAGGTTGATCAAGTCTTTAAGAAAAAAAGCAAAACAATTTTCTTCATACAAAAAAGTTGGTAGAACGCATTTGATGGACGCGCTTCCAGTCACATTGGGTAGTGAGTTTGCATCATATGCAACAGCATTAACTATAGCTCGCGATGGAATAACATTAGCGAAAAAAGAACTTGAAAAAGTTGCATTAGGCGGTACGGCAGTCGGTACTGGTGCTAACACGCCAAAGGGTTACAGAAATGTTGCAATTCGAGAATTATCAAAAGTATCTAAACTGTCACTACGACCACAGCAAGACATGCAGTATTCACTTCAGAGTAGATATGCTGTAGCAAACATGTCATCGGCATTGAAAAATTATTCAGTAGATTTAGGTAAAATAGCAAATGACATCAGACTTATGGCATCTGGACCAATTGCAGGACTATCAGAATTGAGTATTCCTGCAGTACATGCCGGATCTTCAATCATGCCAGGTAAAGTAAATCCATCTCTAGCAGAATGCATGAATATGATTTGTTATGCTGTAATCGGCAATGATACCACTGTAACAGTTGCTGCACAAGCGGGTCAGTTTGAACTCAATGTAATGCTCCCAGTAATGCTAAAATCTGTACTTGATTCCACAGATATGCTAACTAACTTTTTACCAATATTTTCTGCAAACCTCATAGATGGGCTTGATGCAAATAAACAAAAACTTCAAGACAATATTGAAAAAAGCCCCGTGATTGTTACCCTACTGGCGCCAAAGATAGGTTACCAAAAATCAGCTGATCTTTTCAAAGAATCGATGAAAACAGGCAAAACTATACGTGAACTTGTCATCTCAAAAAAATTAATGACTAAAAAACAAGTTGATTCTTTGTTAAAGTAAATATGGCAAAAATTTGGGTGGAAGCTTATGGTTGTTCGGCAAGCTTTGCTGACTCTGAAATGATATCAGGTCTAATTGTAAATGGTGGTCACACACTAGCCCAGAATCCATCAGAGTCAGATCTTAATCTAATCGTAACTTGTTCTGTGAAAGACGCTACAGCAACAAAGATGATCCATAGGATCAAGGAATCGCAGTCAAAACCACTTGTTGTTGCGGGCTGTCTCCCAAAGGCAGAAATGCAGACAGTTGAGAAATTTGCCCAAAATGCAAGCCTAATGGGACCTAATTCTATTGGAAAAACATTACAAGTGATCGAAACTACACTGGGTGGCTCAAAAGTAGTAGCTCTTGAAGATACTGATGTATCAAAAGTTGGAATACCAAAAGTAAGGCTTAATCCAGCTGTGGGAATTGTAGAGATCGCTAATGGTTGTATGAGTGAATGTACATTCTGCCAAACAAAACTAGCAAAAGGTGATCTGAAAAGCTACAGAATTGGTGATATTACTAGACAGATTAAACAAGAACTTGTCGATGGCTGTAAGGAAGTTTGGCTTTCTTCAACTGACAATGGTTGTTATGGATTGGACATCGGTGAGGATTTATCCTCCCTAATTGATCAAGTTGTACAAATACCTGAAGATTTCAAAATTAGGATTGGGATGATGAACCCCATGTTTATGCCAAGGATAAGGGATAATCTCCTTAAATCGTTTGAAAATGGCAAAGTCTTCCGATTTCTACATGTACCGGTTCAAAGCGGAAGTAATGAAGTACTGAACAATATGAAGCGTGGTCATACTGTTGAAACATTCAAAGATGTTGTAAGAAGGTTTAGAGCTAAATTTGGTCCATTCACAATCTCAACTGATGTAATCATAGGATATCCAACCGAAACACAGGAAAATTTTGAAGAAACGGTAAACCTTTTGAAAGAAACTACACCTGACATTGTAAATATTTCACGATATAGTAGAAGGCCTGGAACCTTAGCTGCGGAAATGCCACAGATTGATGTCACAGAAATTAAGCGAAGGAGTAAACAAGCAACTGAACTGATAAACAAAATCTCACTTGAAAATAACAAAAAATGGATTGGGTGGAAAGGTAGTGTTTTGTTTGATGAGAATTTAGATGGTCAGGTAAAGGGTAGGAACTTTGCATACAAGCCAATATTTGTCAATGATGCCACGGAAATTGGGCAAAATTGCACAGTTAAGGTGGTAGATGCCACCATTCACAGCCTCATTGGAGAGATCGCAAGTTAAAAAATTTTGATCGATGTTTTGATCAAAACTTAGTTAACTGTTATTTACCGGAATTTGGCATGATATGATGCTATGACATTTGAATTGACAGAGCCTATACTGCTAATTGGCTTAGGAGGAGTTGGCTCTAGACTAACCCATGAAGCAAAAGAGTCTCTAAATTCTGATTGCCTTCTAATTAGCCATGATCAGAAAGATCTTAATTCTGAAAATTCGATAAAAATTTCTACAAAATCAGTTGTTAATCCATCAACCCAGTTAATCAGAGGCTCAGCATTAGAAGCCTCAGATGAGATTAAGAAACACATGGAAAACTATTCCACTATTATTTTGATGTCTAATTTAGCAGGGAAAAATGGTGCAGGTGTTGGACCCGTCGTTTCTAGAATTTGTAAACAAGAACAAAAAAATCTCTTGTCTTTTGCTATAATGCCATTCAAATTTGAAAAGGAAAGGATATTCCAATCTGGTATTGCGTTAAAAAGAATTAGGCAAGATTCACAATGTACAATTGTAATTGATAATGATGCGCTGCTTGATAGCAATCCTGATCTTACTCAAAACCAATGTTATGATATTTCCAATAAAGCAATGGAAAGTCTAATACAATCACTCAAATCATCTGAAATTTCCAGTGATACAAACATAATGTCTACAGGTAAATCTAGCGATAATATTGAAACCTCACTGAAAGATTCACTTAGAATGTTGTATGAGGATGCACCACCTAATAGCATTAAAAGATCTATGTTGTATGTATATGGTGGTAGAAACGTACCAGTAGGAGTTCTAAACACTATTTCTAACATAACCGGTGGAACATTTGATGATGATAGTACACATGTAGAAATGTCATCTGAAGAATCAAAGGTTGTAATGCTAAGTTCAATTCATGGTGAAACTAAATTCGACAAGTATGATCCTCTTGGAATTATTTCGCAAGAAAATACAATTGATTGGGATGAGCCAGAATGCAGTATTGACTGTGAACTTAATTTGAAACAACTAGAGTAGGATTTTTAATCCTTAGATTTAGATTTCTTCTTTTCTTCG
>CACLIK010000038.1 GCA_902606965.1 uncultured marine group I thaumarchaeote | reverse complement strand
TCACCCTCGTATTTTGATACCAAAATGTAACCTTCATCAGTTCTTGTCATTCTAACTCTGATTTTTCTAGGTGGATGTCTGATTCCTCTAGACCAAATTAAGTGACTAACATCTTCTTCAAGCTTAACCTGTTCGACCTTCATGTGATGTCTAGCAAATTCTTTAATCATATTGATTGCTCTTTTAGCACGCTGATTATCAGGTGAAAGTAATACTTTTCCTAAGTTCACTGTATAAACACGTTCAACATCTTGAGACATCTAACCCACTTCCACATCAGTCTGACGCCAAGCTCTTCGTTTAGGATTAGTTCTTACCGACCTTTTTGTCCTAAGAATAATCCATGCAGGAACTGGAGATGTTTGCTTTGCTTTTTTCAATAGGCGTATCTTTCTTCCTGAATGTTTACGTGCTGCCATAAAGTCTCAGGCATGATAAGCTCTTTTTAAACTAAACTGAGATAATGCTAAGTTTTTGAAAGCAGGTTTTTCTTGGAGAATAACGTATTGATCTGTTTTAGCATCCTCGCAGATGCCCCCCAAATATTGTACTTTTCAAATGTAAATGTGTACATTTCCTGGATTGATCGATGTTCTGGAATATTATCCTCAGACATTGTATTCAAAAAAGATGCTAACGGTATACGTAAAATAGATTCTACTTCAGAATTTGCAGTCAGTCTAGGACTTACATCCAAAATAGCTACGAATGGAGTTATCTTGTATCTAGAATTTAATGTAATGACATCTTCTAGTTGACCTATCACATGTTTTTTTGATATGTCAAGTGATAGCTCTTCTTTTGTTTCGCGTATTGCAGTTTCTAACAAATTATTATCTTGTTCAGACCATTTCCCACCAGGAAATGATATTTCTCCAGCATGAACTTTCAAATTTCTTGCTTTCTCTGTCATAATTATGAATGGATTTTTTCCATAAATAATAATCAAAACTGAGGCAATCTCATTTCCATCTGCTTCATTGGATGGTGTAGAATGAATTTCGCTTGTTAAGGCATGACGAACTTGTTCAATATCCATATCATAAAAAAAGCATCGTATGTTATGGATTTATCGCTCAAAGGTTTTAATCATGTATAATCAAAAAACAACTATGACTATTAGATATGAAATAAATCCGCCAAAAATTTCTGATGATGGACAGGATGTTAGGAGCGTTCTGTTTGAAAGAATTAAAATGATCAGTTCTGTATGTAATGGAATACATCTTACTGACTCTGTGCTAGGAATTCCAAGAGTCTCTCCTTTTGAAATTGCAGAAAAAATACGTGAAACCAACAAAGACATGAAGATTACATGTAGTTTGAGAGTTAGGGATAAAGATCTAAATGAAATTGAAAAAACTATACAGGAATCAATTGGAATTGTCGATGGCGTACTTGTATTAATGGGCGACAAATCTGACATAGTATCAAATAAAGAAGTACTAATTCCAAGTCAAGTTGTCAAGACTCTAAACGAAAGTGGTTTGGGTAAAAAGACCGAACTATTTCTTTCAATTCCTAGTAACCCAAACTTTGCAAAAATTCAAAAAAAAATTGATGCCAAGCCTGCTGGATTTTTTACGCAAGTAATTCATTCAAAGGCTCAAATAGAAAGAATCTCTAATCATCTAGGTTCTAATGGTTTTAAGATCATTCCATGCCTACTTCTTCCATCACACAAGAATTTAAAATCTGCAGAATTTCTCAAAATTGATTGGTCAGATTATAAAGAAAATATTGTTGGATTTATCAACGAAATACACGGTATAACTGATGATATTCTCATTACTTCGCCAAATGATTTTAAAAGGGCGTACGAAACAATCTCAAAGTTAGCAAGTTGATCTCGTCATACACATTTGGAATTTATCCACGCTCAGAGGAATTAATTGAAGCGACTAGAAAGAACACTGAAAATCTTGCTTCTCTCTTTCAAAGCGAAACTGATGGATACATCTCTGCACAAAAAAATGCAAATCTTGGGTTTGTTTCAGATCCATTACTAAAGTGGGATGATATCTATAGACCATTTTCAAACTTGGAATCAGTCAACCTTTCATCACTCAACAGAATTTATGAAATGAACACGTTCTATCGTATATTGTCTTTCGATGGGCCAGATTTCATTAACGGTGGTAATAATGTACAATCGAACTTAGACTCATCGCTACCAAAAAACAAAACTGTCGCCATTCCAGAACCATTTACATTTGCGGAACGCCATACCAGTAAGGCGTTCAAAACAAAGGAGGAATTTACAATAAATCTGGCAAAAATGCTAAGAGCAGAAATAGATTCCTTAGTTGAATCTGGTTTCGAAATAATCCAACTGTTAGCACCATCAATCGCGTACAACAAGGAAGTTGACTTTGGCGTCGTTTCTGATGCGCTAAAGGTAATGACTGATGGATTAAAGGCAAAAACAATCCTTCACACGTATTTTGGAGATGTTTCAGCAAAGATTGAAAGTCTTTTGGAATTGCCTGTCTCCGGATTGGGATTTGACATAACCACAACACCAGCAAGTTCCATAGAAAAACATAATTTTTCAGACAAAATACTCACGGTGGGCATAACCAATTCATTCAATACAGCAATTGAAAAACCACAAGAATGTATCAACCAAGTAGATGAGATTAATGCAAAAACAAAACCAAAAGAATCCTACGTAAGCAATAATTTCGATTTGGAATACATACCCAAGGAATTTGCGATGGATAAAATATCTGTTCTTGGAGAAATTGCAAGAGGTGCCAAAGATGTCTAAGTTGTTCCCAACACAGGAAATTGGAAGTTTAAAAAAACCTGCAGACATGCTCAAAAAAGTAAAGGATCCAAATGTTTCAGACGAGGAAAAAACCAAGATAAGAAATGATGCTGCGATTTTGAATATCAAGACACTTGAAGACATTGGACTCGATATTGTCTATGATGGCGAAGTTCGCCGTGTAGAGATGTATGAGGAGCCTGTAAGATACGTTGATGGATTTGAATTTGCAGGTAGGGTTCGTTCATGGGATAACAAATATTACAACAAGGCAAGAGTCGTAGGCCCTGTAGCCTTTAAGCAAAACTTCCATGCGGAGGAATTCAACTTTGTAAAAGAAAATTCTAACAGAGAACTTAAGGTTCCAATTACTGGCGCGTATACCCTAGCAGACTGGTCATATGATGAACATTACAAATCAAAGGATGAA
The DNA here is from genome assembly GCA_902606965.1 of uncultured marine group I thaumarchaeote. Classification (GTDB taxonomy): domain Archaea; phylum Thermoproteota; class Nitrososphaeria; order Nitrososphaerales; family Nitrosopumilaceae; genus Nitrosopelagicus. The sequence continues at coordinate 674 of CACLIK010000038.1, read as the reverse complement.
CTTGTATTAGCACTAGCAAAGAACGTTGTAAGACCATTGGTAAAGGATCTAGTAGATCTAGGTGCAAAAATTATTCAGATTGACGAACCAGCTGCAACCACACATCCTGCTGAAATGGACATTTTCAGGGAATCCATCAATGAATCTGTAAAGGGAATTGATGCCAAGTTTGTAGTTCATGCATGCTTTTCTGGAAATGATTACAAGGCACTAGCACCACAAATGCCGGAAATTAAAGCACAGCAATACACATTGGAATTTGCAAATCGTGATACTTGGAACGAAGGACTTGATGATGATTCTAGGAAAGGATTTCAGGTCTTGAAACTTTTCAAGGAACATGGATTTGAAGGAGAAATTGGAATTGGTGTTTCTGACGTTCATGTAAACGAGATAGAATCTCCTGAGCTGATAAGAGACAGAATATTGTATGCCGCAAAGGCATTGGGTGACCCTACGAAGATTTATGTCAATCCTGACTGTGGTCTGCGGACAAGAACAAGAGAAGTTTCCTTTGACAAAATCAAATCGATTGTCAAGGGAGCTGAATTGGCAAGAAAGGCTGCAGAATAAAAATTCTATTTATGAGATGCAGTTGGAACGTCATATGCTAGAGTGAACTTGTATACATTTACGTCGTCACCAGTGGTTCGCACAATAAACATAGTTTTTCT
>CACLIK010000037.1 GCA_902606965.1 uncultured marine group I thaumarchaeote | reverse complement strand
TTCCTTCCATTAAATCCAGACTCTGAATAAATTTTTACTAAATCCTCTATTGTCATATTTGGATTAAGTTTGATGTGTGGAATTTCTTTGCCTTCAAAATTATGATGATCCATCACATGAACTTTAATATTGACAAATAAACCTGTTTTGGCACTATCACTTAAAAAAATCTAAATTTAAAATATAATATGAGGTATATTGATATTCCAAATCCAAAAAGGGTAGACCGAAATCCTGACAAAATTAGTGAATTACTTTCTAATGGCTCCATTACAGAGAAAGGTTATGTAATAAAAAATATTCAATTACGATTATACATTGAAAAGAATGATAAGAAATTGGGGCAGTATTCTTTAATTACATCGTTGGTTGAAACCGATAAAGGATCTGTTGAAATGATTTATGATCAGGGCTATCGTGGCAATAACGCGTTAGAAACATCTAGTAAATTTTTGACTGAAAATTTGGGCATTTCCAGTCTAATACTTCGTTCACTGATATTTTTGGATGGAAAGTGATAAACAAAGAATATCATCATAAATTATCTCCTGATGATAAAAAGCCAGTATGCTCATTATGTAATGAAGAATCCCTTTACTATTGTACTATGAATGATGAGTATTATTGTATTAATCATGTTTTAGGTCATGATGAAAATGAATAACTGTTATATTTTTTAAAAGACCATTAGATAATTAATTTATGGATGAATCTGAACATAACTCAAGAATTGAAAAAATCGCTGAAATGATTTTGTCTGATAATATTTCCCTTGATACGCAAGAACAACATGTACTCAAAAAATATCATGATTTTGTAACAGAGAATTATCACCTTGATCAAGGTTCTGCATCTGAATTAGTTAATGAGGCATTTTTGTATCTACAATTAAAACAAGCACCAGATATTGATCCATTGACCAAGGGTGATCAATTTGGTGCTGGATTTAGTTAATGAGGAGTAATCTAATTGATAACACTTAATTCAATAATTAAATCTGTGTGAGATTATGCGTATTTTACAATTACACTGCGATAGTATAGAATACATGCCAACAAAGAAAGAGATACAATCAGCAGAGGAAATAGAACCAAAAAAAATCCGTATAGAGGAGGTTATAGTATGTTTTACGGCGGTTGAGAAAGATGACGATTCAAAGATAGCAAAAAATGCAATATCTGAAATTCAAGAATCAATGAAAAAAGTTGGGTGTGATAAATTATTACTTTATCCATACGCACATTTGAGTTCTACACTTGCATCGCCTGGTACTGGCCTTAAAATTTTAAAAGAAATGGAAGAGTCATGTACCGGAATTAATGTTATGCGTGCGCCATTTGGTTGGACAAAAACATTTAGTATTAAAGTGAAAGGTCATCCACTTGCAGAAAGCTCTAAAGTTTTTTCTAATGATCAACCAAAAGATCAATCCAAAGAAAAAACATCTACAGCGCTGGAATCAGAATCTAAGATCAAATCATATTGGTATGTACTGACACCCGATGGTAAAATGGAAGAGGTTGAAAAGTTCAATTTCTCTAATCATAAACAGTTAGAGGTACTTGCAAAGTATGAATCAGCAAAAAAAAGACATGTTGATGAGCCACCACCACATGTAAACTTGATGAAAAAACTTGCAATTGCTGATTATGAACCCGCATCTGATTCAGGAAACATGAGATTTTATCCTAATGGTAGATTAATCAAATCTCAAATTGAGCAATACGTTACAGATAAAATTCGTGATTATGGTGGTGTTGAAGTTGAAACACCAATCATGTATGATTCGCATCATCCAAGTATGGAAAGTTACTTTAACAGATTCCCTGCAAGACAATATAGTATAGATTCAGAGGGCAAACATCTTTTCTTAAGATTCGCAGCATGTTTTGGACAATTTTTAATGGCAAGCGATTTTCAACTATCCTACAAGAATTTACCATACAAACTCTATGAACTTACACGTTATAGTTTTAGAAGAGAACAATCTGGCGAACTCGTTGGATTAAGGAGGTTAAGAGCATTTACTATGCCTGATTGCCACGCATTTTGTAAAGACATGCAACAGGCTATAGACGAATTTAGAAAACGGTTTGATCTTTCTCGTGAAGTTTTATCTGGATTAGGAATAGAGGAAAATGATTATGAGGTTGGTATCAGATTTACTGAGGATTTTTACAATGAAAATAAAGAACTAATCAACGAGATGGTTTCAAAAGTGGGAAAACCGGTTTTAGTTGAAATGTGGAAAGAGAAGTTCTTTTACTTTGTACTAAAATGGGAATTCAATTTTGTTGATAATTTGGGTAAAGCTAGTGCGTTATCAACTGACCAAATAGATGTTGAAAATGCTCAACGTTATAACATTACATTTACCAACGAAAAAAATGAACAGCAAAACCCAATAATTTTACATAATTCACCATCTGGTGCTGTAGAGCGAGTGATTTATGCACTATTAGAAAAATTTGCCAAGCAAGCAAAAGAGGGCAAAAGACCACAGTTCCCACTTTGGCTAGCACCCACACAAGTGAGATTAATTCCTCTCAAAGATGATTTTCTAGAATTTACTAGTAAACTAGCTGAAAAATTAACAGAACAAAATGTGCGAGTTGACATTGATGATAGAAATGATACAATTAACAAAAGAATTAGAGATGCAGAAAAGGAATGGATTAGTTATGTTTTGGTCATTGGAGAAAAAGAAGTGAACTCTCCTAGTCTGAGTGTTCGTGATCGAGCAACAGGTGATGTACGTCAACTTTCTATTGAAGATTTTATCAAAGAAATTAAAGATACAACAAATGGTAAACCTATTTCAAAATTAAACTCAGCAATCTTACTTTCACAAAGACCACAAATAATGGTGTAACAAAATGAGTTTTTTGGATCTTCACATGACAAATTCACCGTTGATTATTAACCCTAGCAATGATTCTGAATCTGTAGCTGTTATTTTTGGCGTACCATTTGATTCAACACATTCGTATAAGCCTGGTTGTCGTTTTGGACCAGATTCAATCCGTGATGCATTCAATAACATTGAAATTTTTCAACCAGAATTTGGGGTTGATTTAGAAACTGCAAATATTACTGATCTTGGTAATACGAAACATACTGTTGTTGCAACTGAAATGTTACAAATGGTTGAAAATATTACAACTGAATTAAAAAAACAGAATAAACAGATAATAGTTTTAGGCGGGGAACACCTGATCACTTTAGGAAGTTTTTCATGTTTTCCAAAAGATACTGGTTATGTAGTATTTGATGCACACTATGATCTACGAGATCAGTATGCAGACATCAAACTCAGTCACGCTGCGTATCTAAGAAGATTAGTGGAAAAACGTGGTTCTGAAAATATTGTTCATGTTGGCGCAAGAGCATTTGTGAAAGAAGAACTTGCATTTCTTAATGACAATAAGATTAGAACGGTGTCAGATAAGGAAATTCGTGATGGGAATGGGCCTAAATTATTACAAGACATCACATCAACTTTTGATAACCTTTATCTTAGCATAGACCTGGATGTGTTAGATCCAGCTTTTGCGCCAGGCGTTGGTAATCCTGAAGCTATTGGAATTTCATCTAGAGAATTATATGATTTAGTCACAACATTGCAAAACAAAAAAATAGTAGCAGCAGACATTGTAGAGCTAAATCCAACTTATGATAATGGCGCAACTGCATCTATGGCCGCAAAAATGATATCAACAATCATAGCAATGAACTTGAGTAAGTGATATTATTGTTAAATAATCTACGCGATTCATTACAACCACATCTTGAAAAAATAGGCAGAAGTTTTGCGTCAACTGGCATCTCACCAAATGGGTGGTCATGTATTGGATTAGTATTTGCATTTGCGTCAGCCATTGCTTATGGTTTCAATATTGAATATTCATTGATCATTGGTGGCGTGATTCTGCTTGTTGCAGGTTTTTTTGACATTGTAGATGGACAAGTTGCTAGGGTATCTCAAAAAGTTA
>CACLIK010000036.1 GCA_902606965.1 uncultured marine group I thaumarchaeote | reverse complement strand
TTCTCTGACATGATAATAGTAGGAATCTGGGTTTTTCTGATATTTCTTGGCGTGGTCTTCAAGTGATTCTATCACTTCCTCCACTTTATCTCGTATTGCCAAATAAGCCAAAATTAAATCAGAGTTTAGATCAGATACATGACATTTCATATCTGGATGTTTTCCCAGTAGATTAAACATTACAGCGCCACCGCCTAGAAATGGTTCAAAATAAGTATCGAACTTTTTTGGATAGTTCTTCTCTAATTCGTCTAGGAGCTGTCTTTTCCCTCCTGCCCATTTTACAAATGGTCGTGGGTCCTGTACATATTTTTGTAGTTGTTGCGCCAGACGTCATACTGGCGCAAAATTGTTTTCTAGTACAAAGGCAAGAAAACATCACAAAGAGTTGAGAATTATTTGATCTAGAGGAAATAGCTTAAATACAAATTTTGTAACAGACGAAAATTATAATAAAAAATTGGTAATTTTACACTAGGAGACGAACAAAGTCACATACATGGCTGTGGTACTCCAGTTGAAGCCCAACAGTTCAAAGTTACATACAACATAATTGCTGTTATACCTGCAAGAGCAGCCGCTATCATTCCTGCAATTCTTGTGCGTAAACCTGTTCCCAAGATGACAATGATTAACGCAACTGCTGGGAATGTTATGTACCAATATGTGAAAAAAAATATTATTCCAAGTACTATGGTAAGAATCCAGAGGGATAATTGTTCTATCAAAATATTGATGATTTTTGACTATGCTACGTACATTGATACATAAAGCATAATTGCTGTTGTACCGGCTAAAGCAGCTGCAATTTGACCATTGCTTTTCTTGGTTGTTCCTTCCTCAGCGACTTTGACACAAAAGATGTAACCAATTGCTTCAATGACAGTAAGTACAATCATTGCATAGTGACCACTTGCTGATGCATATGCCCATGGATAATAGAGGTAACCTACCATTGTTCCAAACATTGTTGCAAAGAATGCACCCAAGTAGGAAAGTGTAATCAGAGTGGTATAGTTTTCAATACGTCTACCAATCATACCTTCGACGTCAGAACGGCTGGCTCCGCCACCGCCACCGCCAAATCCTTTAGGTAGAGTCATATGCAGATTATCAATATAGAATGTTTAAAAAGCTTTCTTAATCTTCGCCATATGATATCGATCGACTTAGAAAAAATCAACCAAGTTTTTACGTATCTCGATCCACGAAATTTCCTAAAATTTTATATACTCACATTAGTGCTAGATCTTTAATGGTCTGGCTTAGACGATGTACTCACTATTTGTTTATAGTTGTAGTTGCAGTAAACTCGACTTTGTTAACAATCAACTCCGGTGACTATATCTTCTATACTGATTGGGCCTGGACTTCATTTGTAGTATTTTCTATAGCTAACACTTTGATGACTGTTGTTGGTGCTGTGTATTATCTTACGTTTACTGGTGTACCCGGTACTGCATCGTATTACGGTTTAATTATGCAAGTCTATACATGGGTTGCAAAAGTTGCATGGTTTGCACTTGGTTATCCAGTAGATTTCATTGTTCATCCAATGTGGATTCCATCGTGTATGTTATTGGACTTGGCATATTGGGCGACAAAGAAGAATAAACACTCGCTGATATTCTTTGGCGGTGTTTTAGTCGGAATGTCAATGCCACTGTTCAATATGGTACAGTTGATGTTGATAGCAGACCCACTAGAAACTGCATTCAAGTATCCAAGACCAACATTGCCTCCATACATGACGCCGATAGAACCGCAGGTAGGTAAGTTCTACAACAGCCCAGTAGCTCTTGGAGCGGGAGCTGGATCGGTACTAGCATGTACATTTGCGGCATTAGGTTGTAAGCTCAATACATGGACGTATAGATGGATGGCCGCATGGTCAAAGTGGGACTGATAATAATGATAGATAAAAAATTTCTAGCAATTACTGTTGGGGCTGTTTTCGTACTTGGTATGTATGGTCCTAATGTTGCTGACATTGTCCAATCAGCTGAGGCACACGGTGTTCAAGCACAGCTGCAAAGTCGTTTTATTCAAATTACAAATGAAGCGATATCTAGACAATCACTATCTACCGGTGAAACTCTAGTTCTTTCTGGAACTTTAGTAAGCCTTGTTGAAAGAGAACAAAGAGGATGGATTTCTCTGTTTTCAGAATCAACCAACTCCGGTAACAGATGGGAGATTATGGCTAGAGACCCACCAGGTGTTGTATTTGAGATACCAGGTAACTCTATAACAAATTATGCAATTACTGCTAAAGCATTAGAACCAGGTGTTTATCACGTTCACACACAACTTAATGTTGCAAATGTTGGACCAGGTCTAGGACCAGGAACAACAGTAGTAGTAGAAGGAGACCCAATCATCAAACCAATTCCATGGGGAATGCTTGCATATCAGAGCATTATGATTGCAGCCGCATATGTAGTAACATTTGCGACAAGACCTTGGCAAGTAATCTAACCAACAAACACTCTTTTTCATTTTAATAATTTTTTAAGCTCTTACTGTTTTACAATATCATGAGGTATGTTTTTCAAATACAATATCTCGATATCCGTGAAAGTTACTTCAAAGGAAAAGTAAGGTTCGAAAAAGACGAATTTACCATAAACATACAAGATGAAAGAAGGGGCAAAGTAGTACGTCTTCCTTTTCCCATAAATACACAAAAAAGGCTTCTTGCGAGATGTTCAGGTCCTGGTGTATCTGTTGAGGACTTTGTTGAATATAGGGGAGAATCAGAATGGGTCGAAATTGACTCTACTCCAATCACATTTTACATTGCCGACCATCAAGACCAGTTTGACACACTTGAAATAATAGAATTATAGAAACGACTTTATGCAAATTAGGTGTTTTTGATTTATGCGTTGGCCAGGAATGGGAGACCCAAACAGAAGGAGAAAAACCATCAGGTTTCTCATAATTTTACTCATCATTGGGGTATCTGTTGGTGTAAGCAGTAGTGTTATCCAAGGATTTCTTGGTCAAAGTGATCCACTCAAAGTCTGTATTGAGAACAGAGATACACCATACAAAATGTCAGTAACTTTGGAATTGTATGTAGATGGAAATAAGGCAGATATACCTGCCAACATAGGATTTGGTGACAGTCTAGGTGATGATTTACTGGCTTCTGACTGTCAGAGAACTATCTATACACTTACGGATGATGGAAAAATTTACGTAGAATGGGAAGAAGAATACCCATTTGAAATTGGACACTTTCTATGGATTTGGGAATTCCCAATGAAAGACATGGATGAATCGAAATCACGTATAATAATGGATGGAAAGGAATCTGACAGATTTATCCATACACTTCTAAAAGATGGTTCAGTCTACAGAGCTGAATTTTATTCAGAAGAATTTGATGCGTCACAAGAAGCTGACTTTTTGCCGCCTGACTTGTAGATTTACCGATTTTTGTAGAGTTCCCTTAATCTTTTAGTATTTTCTTCTCTATCCTTTGCTGATTTTGTGAATCTTTTCCCAACACAACCTTCCTTATGCTGTTTTACATTCTGATGGCAAAAGGGACAGATTACGTCAGGAGTAAAATGACTTGGACCATCTTCAACAGATTGTTCTGGTTCTGGTTCTGGTTCTGGTTCTGGTTCTGGTTCTGTCATGAAATTAGAAAGTGTAAGAAGTAAAAAAACATGTCAAACTAGTATGTTAAAATAATAAAAATTGGTTATTTTACCAATATTTTCCGTTGTCTGGAATAAGACCTATTCCTTCGTTTTCGAAATGTCTATCTAATTCATCAACCCATCTCTCACGGTTGTCCTTGTATGACCATCCGTGAACTCTAATCCAATATCCAATAATTCCAAGCAGGAATATTGAGAACATCATTGTACCAAAGATATACAACATGACGTCATAAAATAGTGGGTCATAGTTTGGTCCTATTTGTCCAGTAACACTAGATAGAATACTAAGTAGTGCCCCAAATATAGGAATCATCAATAATTTGACTAATTGGAATGCATATATACATTTCTGTGATTCTCAGGGACCGTTAGAAAGTATTAGATCAGG
>CACLIK010000035.1 GCA_902606965.1 uncultured marine group I thaumarchaeote | reverse complement strand
AAGAGGCTAGACTTGTATGTGAATCAATGAATTGTAATTCTATTTCTAGTTATGATGTTGGAATCGCAGGATTACATAGAATTTTTCCTGTTCTTAAGCAATTTGTTGAGGCGGAAGTTGACGTTATCATTGTAGTTGCCGGTATGGAAGGTGCTTTAGCATCCATCGTATCATCTATAGCTGATGTTCCAGTAATTGGAGTACCAACTTCAATTGGGTATGGATATGGAGAAAAAGGAGTTGCCGCACTTGCATCAATGTTACAAAGTTGTTCGCTAGGTCTCACTGTAGTCAATATAGACAATGGTGTTGGTGCTGGTGCTGCTGCTGCAAATATAGCAAGCAGGATAAAAAGTAATTCTAGATATTAATTATTCCCAAACTTGCAAGTTCATTGCCAATACCAAACCCAATTAACGCAACTCCAGTTCCAAGTCCAGCCATTTCCAAACCACCCTTTACTATACCAGTTTGTGCCATTCTTGATTTTACAGCACCAACAATGAATGAAGCAGTTACACTGATTCCTACTGCGATTGCTAGTGCACTATAACCACTGCCAAAAAAGAACGGAATTATAGGAAGCATGCCGCCAGCCAAAAAAGAAACAAACATTATCAGTGCGCTTTTTAGTGGACTACCGACAACATCTACATTCAATCTTAGTTCTTCAGTAAGCATTGTATCTAGCCAGACTTTTTTATCAGAAGTAACTTTGTTTACAATCATCTCAAGATCTTTGCCGGTAAATCCTTTTGCTTTGTAAATATCCTCAATCTCTTTACGTTCAGCATCAGGTTTATTTTCTATCTCCCACTTTTCTCTAGCTATTTCTGATTCTAACAACTGTCTATGAGATTTTACAGCAAGATAATTTTGTACAGCCATTGCTTTTGCACCAGTAAACATTCCGACTAATGCTGCTAAAATTACAATATCAGATGCAACATTTGCTCCACCAACACCAGCCGCAATTCCAAGTGAAGTATTTATTCCATCACCAAACCCAAAAACAAAATCTCTCATCGTGCTAGATTCAGTCATGTGTGGTTCGGCATGCCTAGGCTCACTAATTTCCTTCATTTTATCTCAAGACCCTTCTTGTAATCGAATTTTGGATAGATATTAGATGTCTTGTCGCAAAAATTTTATACTATCGACAAGGTCAAGCTTACAATGGCTGGTAAAAGAATCGTACTTACAGCAGATCGTAGTTTAATGACAAATTATCGAGGTAATTTTCTTTATGGCTTCATAGCATGTGGTCCATATGAGGTTCTTCCAGAATGGGTTTTTGACAAAGTCTTTTGCCCCCCAGTTGAAACTGACCCTAATACTGGTGAGGCAAAAGTTGCACAAGTTGGATTAAGAAGAGTGGAAGGTGCGCTCTTACAAGGTTACAAAAGAGATGAAATTCTAACTGTAAATCCTGATTATATTAAAAAATCAATAGGTTCTGACACTAAGATAGTAGGAATCAATGTAATGGATCCACTTGGAATGGCACCAGTTACAACTACAATGTCACCTGAAAAATTGTCTTACGTTGCGATGAAATTCAAAAAGATGTGTGCAGATATCATACAATTAAAGAAAAAATATGATTTCAAAGTTGTTGTTGGAGGAAATGGTGCTTGGGAACTCGCAAAGTCAGATAGAATGAAAATTCATGGTATTGATACTGTAGTTGTTGGTGAAGCGGATGAACTTGCTTTGGATTTATTCAATGACTTGGAAAAAGGAGATGCACCAGAACTAATGCATTGTTTTGTAAGGAATATACAAAATATCCCAGAGATTACTAAACCAACTGTAAATTCCTTAATAGAAGCAATGAGAGGGTGTGGAAGAGGTTGTGACTTTTGTGATGTTAACAAACGATCCAAGAAAGATCTTCCAGTTGAAAGACTACAGCGTGAAGCAAAGGTAAACCTTGATTACGGATTTGATTCGGTTTGGCTACACTCTGATGAAATGTTACTATATGGTTGTGACAATAAAGACTTCTATCCAAACTATGATGCTATTACTTCACTATGGCAAGGTCTAAAGGATCAGGGTGCAAATTTTGTTGGAACGACACACATGACATTCTCAGCTGTTGTTGCTGATCCAAAACTTATGCAGGATATTTCTGAAATTAATGACATGCACAAGAATGGAAGATGGATATCAACAAATCTAGGAATTGAAACTGTTGCTCCTAGTATGGTAAAAAAACATCTAGGAATTAAAGCGAAACCATTTTCACCAGAAGAGTGGGGATGGGTAGTAAGAGAAGGTGCAAAAATACTTAACAAAAATCACTGGTTCCCTGCTGCTACTATCATCATTGGATGGCCAGATGAAACTCCTGATGAAGTTCAATATACAATTGATATGATGAGTGACTTTAGGGCATTTGACTTTAGAGGACTAGTTGCTCCACTACTCTACCAAGACTTTAGTGAGAAAAATTCAATGCACTTTGGAAACTTGAACGAAGCACAGTTTACATTGTTTTGGAAGTGTTGGGAAAATAACCTACGTGTTATTAACGACATCATACCAATTATTCTTAGAAACAAAACGTACGGACCTCCAATGAAAGTTTTCATGTATGGTTTGATCAAAGCTGGAACATGGGCAATAATGAGATACTTGCGTGGATTGTGTAAGGACTTGTTTAATGGAAGAATGCCTGATGAAATTGTTGATAAATACGCACGAAGCAGATCTGTTACTGCTCCTGCTTATACAAAATAAATTATAATTTTTCTATTGCTGCGTCAGCTATAGTATTTCTTTTTGGTTTCATGATTACAAAATAGGTTTTGTCAGATCTTTCTATCGATTCAACCTTTTTGTAGGCTTTAGTATTTACATCAAATTCCAAAATTCCAGTTTCTAATTCACCTTTTGTATAAACCATCAGATAAGTTTCGTTTTCAGAATGACCTAGTGGTATAATAGAGCAGATATATCCCTTGTAAGAATTAATGGGTAATACACTTTTCATGGGCTGTGCGATACAAGCCATATAGAGAAATATATCCTCGATGGAATTAAATTCCTCATATTCCATATTCATTAAATCTCATCAATTGGATAAACTATAAGAACGTAGAGTTATTTTCTATTTCTTATTTTAAATATGACTACTGCAGGAGCAACGAAATACATTCCTATGTTGAGAAGTATAATTCCTATTCCGTATCCTAACATTTCTTCTTCTGAATCAATGTCAACATAATTTAGAATTGCCAGTGAAGTCAGCATTGGAGTTATTGTAATCTTAACAGCTTCCTTGAATGCAATATTCTCCCGCTCATAATCTGCTATCGTAGGTGAAAAAGAATAATAGAATTGATTAAATCCAGTCATAAATGCTGAACCTGATTCTGTTTGTAGCACAGTATTATCACGAATTTCTCTAAGGAATTGTACTTGTGGTGCCATTTCACTACCGAATGCAGCAGTTGCAATTAAACATCCACCACCTTTCTGTTCAGCTACACAAACATTATTTTTCAATACAGTACCAGGTCCACAAATAGGTTGAGTCATAGCAGGTTCTGCTTCCACTTCTGCTTCTGGTTCTTGATCTATTGTTTCTACTACTACTGATTCTTGTTGCTCTGCCTCTGGAGGTGGTGTACTACTACTACCACCACCATATGCAAATACTATTTGATTCGCTTGTGCGCCCCATTTCACTTTAACAGTATAATCACCTTCAGCGTTAATCATACCAGCAGCTTTAATCGAAGTAGAATACTCTCCATCATCATTTGGTGGTACCTGAGCAATTGTGGCAAGATTACCATTTGGTGCAAAAATCAGAACAGAGACATCAAAACTTTTCATGTCATCTGATGCGTCAAAGTCTTTCACAAGTCCAGAAATAATAATTGTTGAGCCTTCTGCATACCATTCCTTATTTGTTGTAACAGAAATAGGTTCTACTGCAGCATATGCCGCACTAGATATACCATATGATAACAGTGAAAGAGATAGCGCCGCCAAAAAGAATTTTCCCCAAAGTTTCATGTTGACAGAGCTAACGAGATTTTTAGAGTATTTATGTATTAATTAGAAAAAAAAGTAACATTATTTGTTAATTTTAAGTAAATTCAGGGAATAATTACGTTAGTTAAGGAAGCTGTCAAGTT
>CACLIK010000034.1 GCA_902606965.1 uncultured marine group I thaumarchaeote | reverse complement strand
AAAAATTTCAAACTATGTTAGATGAATTATAATTTTTTATTTACCATTCCCATTTGTTTTAGAGCCAGATCGTAGATGAAAATTACTGCAACATTTACAACCCTTTTCTATACAATCTTTTTCAGTAAAGTGTCCACAGATGCCACATTCACAATGAGAACTCATAGCATTAGAGTATGATTAGATATTACTAAAATGTATCTCATAATCTAAGATAATGTTGATACTAATATAACGCTAAGTGATTTATTTTTTTGTTTTCGTTTTTTTAGTTATTTTTTTGGTTTTTTGTTTAATTGGTTTATCTTTTAGTTGTTTATCAGCTTCTTCATTCTTATCATTAACAGTTTTAATGATTTGCTGTATTAAATTATCTAGATGGCCATCATCTGGTTTTGGTTCAACAGCTTTTGAAATCTCTTGTATAGCAGATGAAATTTCTGCACTAACTTGTTCAAAACTTTCAGGATCTTCATAAGCAGTAGCATATAATGATTTAAGATTGTTTACATGGTTAATGATCTGTTCAGTCAACATTACTCGAAATTTTTCTCCCTCTATATCGATATCCTTTGTTATCATCACAGGATTTTCTTTCTTTTAGCTTCTTATACCTTTCTTGAGGAAAATTTATTGAGAATTTTATTATTTTATTTAAAATATTATGTAATCTAGTGCCACTGCATCACTGATTAATGTAGTATGCCTAGTATTTGTTACATAGCCATTCTTAATATCATTAACAGGAACCCAACGATTAGTGGATGTATAATGTCTTTTTTCGATTAACTCTTGCTCAATTGATTCTATATCAAACTCTCCCTCCTCAACCTGTTGATTTTCTAAATGTTTTATTGTCACAATAATTTTATTTAATTTTACTCGATCACCAAACTTTGATGCTAATGGAGCGCTTTCATCTGATACCTCAAGTATCTTAATCTTCATTTCCTTATTGCCAAATGCATTATGACTCACTAAAATACGCTCATCAATGAATTCATCAAAGCTAGTTTTAGTTTCATGTGTTGTCGTTGGTTTAAAATTCACGTTTGAATTTATTTCCTCATCCAATTTCTCATCTTGAACAGTCTTTGCTTCTGGAAATAATTCTCTCTTTATAGTTAAATAGTCAGATAATGAGAGGCCAACCGCTTCATAGATTGTATGGTTTGGATAATTACGATTGAACCAATCTTTGTATTTTTGTTCTTTTAGATATCTTAGAATGTATTCATGAGGATCTTTTTTTATGTCAACAAAATCTAATGTTTTTTTAATATTTGTATCAACTTCCTCAACAACCTCCGATTTTTCCTCAGCAATCACTGGTTTTTCTTCTTTATTCCTATCTTGAATTTTCCCAAAATATCGCTTAAAATCCATATATCAGTTAAAAATCTAGTATTAAAAAATGATTGGAAATTTTATTTATAAAATAATTGATACCTAGATTTAAATGGCATAAGAAAATCGTTCAATTCTAATTTTTTTTGTTTACTATTTTTTAATGCATATGTCTTTCCGTCATAAGTACATACAATGTCTATTGGTTTTTTTGTTTTATCCCAAATTTTGTAAAATTCATGTAGTTCTCGTTTTTCATACTCACCTACTCCAATTCTTTTCTTGGAAAGGAACTTAAATGCCAAAATCACTTCACGTTTTTTATAAACCTGGAAGTTATCCACCCAATTTAGGCATCTTTCTATTTGATCAAAAGGAACTTGTAATGTTGTACCAGTTCCAGATTTTGCCTCGATTGTAAAGATCATACTTTCTGGGTTATTAACAGCTAAAACATCTGGTAATGCAACACTAGGTGATCCAAGCCTGAATGCCTTCCAATATTGAAGTGAATTAAATCGTTTCACAAGCGTGTCTTCCCAATTGTATCCACGTTGTCTTCTTATTCGTGCAGTTTTTTTATTGATTATCTTTGTTCTATTATATTGATTTTTACCTATTTGATTTAACCTGATAATTGGCATAATTTTCCTTTATTTTGATGATATAGAATACTTGGTAATTATATTATCAACTAACATGTGAATGGAAATTACGATAGAAAATGATTAATTTGTGCATGGCTAATACAATAAGATGTCATGGAATGATGGATTTTACTGTACATATTGTGGGAAAAATTTCCGTAATGAACCCAGTAAACTAGCATTACATATTAGAGACTTTCATGAAAAAAATCGAGGAAAACACAAATAATTCTACGATCACTGATTATTTTCTAAACTAAAGAAAAAACGGTTTTTGCCATTAAGTAAGCATTTGCTTAATTTGATAATCTGACCAGGTTTTATCATATTAATTTCAGTGTCTAATTTTCCAATAATTCGTATTTTATTTTCAAATTCAGCTATACAAAAAATATCGTGTTCTTTTTTTGAAAATTCAATTATTATCCCATTCTCTGATACTTTGCGCCAATTTACCTCTCTAAAACAGTTATCACAATAATTGCTTGGTGGCCATACAATTCTATTACAATGATTACACTCACTAGTAACAAAATTGCCAGTTTTCAATTCGTCTTCAAATTTATTCATGATTTCAGAACCAAAACAGAACTAGATGTAGCAGCAGCAGACATGTTATGGATTAAACCAATATTGGCATTCGAAATTTGTCTCTTTTTTGCCTTATTTTGTAATTGTTGTGTAATTTCTACTATCTGAGAAATACCTGTAGCGCCCAAAGGATGTCCTGCACCAATTAAACCGCCTCGAGGATTTATTTTTCTATCTTCTGTATTGAAAAGATTTCTAACGTATTGTGCGCTAGTATTTTTTTCTGTAAAATTAAGATCCTCTACGGCCATTAATTCACAAACTGAAAATGCATCATGAATTTCAGCGACGTTAATTTCTTGTGAAGTGATTTTAGCCATTTTGTATGCATCGTTGGCAGCTATTACGCTACTAGATAATGTAGTTAACTCATTTTTTGTGAAGCTCGCAGAGTTTGTTTTTTGGCCGATACCAGATATCCAAATTGGTTCGTCAGTGAATTTTTTTGCCGTTTCCTCAGATGCTAAAAGGACCGACGAGCTACCAGAACAAGAATATGAACAATCTAAAATTCGTAAATCATCAGTAATATTTTTTGAATTCATAATTTCGGAAATTGTATATGGCTTATGTGAATATGCATTTGGATTATCTATTGCTTGTTTATGATTTTTAGCGGAAACAAGAGCTAATTCCTCGTCAGTTGTATTAAATTGTCGTTTGTGGGCTTTTGTAAACATTGATGCCCAATAAATTGGATGATCATATTCTCCTCTAGATTTATCCCACTCTAAAATTTGTCCTGGATTACCAATTTTATCTGCACCAGTAACCAAAACAGTATCTACTAATCCAGATGCAATATATGAAAACCCAGAAATTACTGCACTAGAACCAGAACTACACAAATGTTCAACTGTATGAGAAATTTTTGGTTTAATGCCAGAAAGTTCAGATAAAATTGCGCCTAAATATTTAGAATTATCGTTGGTTGAAACAATAACACCGTCTATAAGATCTTGTGATAAATTTTTTGTTGTGTCAAACACTTGTTTTGTCGATTCTAGTAATAATGATTCAATTGGTAATTCATCCTTTGTGAATTTTGTATTCCCATATCCAACTACTGCTACTTTTTTCAATAAAATTCCTCCGAAAATGTTGAAGTAACTAAATTAAATGAATCTTCCACATTATCTGTTGGATTAAATTGTATGATTGGTAAGTCTATTCCTGTTTCGCGGAATTGACTTAGTTGCACTTTACATTCATTGGGTGTTCCAGCAATGCATAATTCATTTATCATTGACTCAGGTACTAATTCATAATTATTTTTCAACCCATTCTTTTCATATTCTTCAAAAATGTTTTTTGTTTCATTCTCAAAACCATTTGATGCTAAAAATTCCCGATAAATTTTTCCAACAGATACGTAAAATGCCAACGTCTTTTTGGCACGAGTCATTGCTTTTTCAGAGTCTTCATTCATACATGTAATGATTTGGAGTGACGAATCAATCTTTTTCTCATTTTGCATCTTTTCAAGCGTTGATTTGATCTCATTTTTTGGCCTAAGATAGAAAATTACACCGTCTGCAATTTCCCATGTTAGGTTCACCATTTTTTGGTTAACTGCCGCAAGATAGATTGGAATTCTATCTCTAGGAGGTTTGATAAGTAATGAAAAATTTTTCAGCGAAAAAATTTCCCCAGAATAATTTACCACTTTACCGCTGAGAATTAACCGTATAATTTCTACACATTCTTTCATTCGTTTAAGTGGTTTCTCAAATTTATCTCCATGAAAATCTTCAACAAGCGGTTGACTACTTGTTCCTAATCCTAAAACTAGGCGTTTATTTGAAATTGTATCAGCAGTTACAGCTCCCATCGCAATTAAGCTAGGACTACGCGAATAGATGTTAACTATAGACGAACCAATTTTGG
>CACLIK010000033.1 GCA_902606965.1 uncultured marine group I thaumarchaeote | reverse complement strand
ACAAGGTGCATACACTGGAAATTATAATGACATGATCGAATTAATTGATTTGGCTAAACGTGGTGTTATCAAACCAATTGTTTCAAAACATTATTCGATGTATGAAGCAAATAATGCCCTAGAAGATCTAAAAAATAGAAAAGTTATCGGTCGTAGCGTAATTAATCCTTGAATAGGGTTGTAAGTCCCAAGCGAAGGAATTGAACCTTCGACAACCCGGTTTCTGTATGCCTGATAGGCTGGGATTCAGTTAGCCAAAAGCCAACCACTACAGCCGGAAGCTCTACCAGGCTGAGCTAGCTTGGGACAATATCACCGAAACATTTAGGAGTTAAATAACTATCGACTAAAATTTTATCAATTATAACGGAAGAAAATCATGAAAAAATAAGTATGGGGATGATTTTAATTCTATATTGAGTTCAAATACAAAAAAGTCTGGATATATCTGTGTACCATATCAGCATGATAAGTTCTCTATAGATGTAAAGGAAATGTGGAGTTCTTCAAGAAATATAAAATCAATATATTTTGTTACGGCAACTTTTTCAGAGGAATGTAAACCATACTTTCCATTCTCAACTAATCATTATCTACTTGCAAAATTTGATGATGAGGAAAAACTAGTCCGAGATTCTGCAAAATTTACTAATGTTAAGCCTACATTTGTGTTTACTATTGATAATCAACTCTTTGAAAGAGATCTAGAAGGAGAAGAGAAATTCATCTCTACATATTATCTAGAGTATAATGATTCTGATGCAATCTCTGATGTTGCAAATACTATAGTTAAAAAAGAGAAGATACGTCAAGCCGGATTTGCCCATTTGAACCTTTTTTGTAATGATAAACCAAAATTCACATTTCCACATAGTCAAAAAATTGTCATTGTAGAGGTATCTGACGCACGCAGCCCACAAAGCATAAATCAGTATTGTGAGAAAACACGCCAGGATATTTCTCGTAAAGGTGTTGTAATGAATAATTTTGTTAGCCTTTCTCTTCTTGAAAAACTAAAATAGAAAAGTTCAAAAGCTCCTCATAGTTATTTTTTCATCATGAGTAAACCTACTGAATTGGGATCATTAAAAATTGGATCTTATATTTTACTTCCAGTATCTGATCAACCCACAGGCGATCCTTGTAGAATTACTGAATACGATACAAGTAAACCAGGAAAGCATGGATCAGCTAAAGCGAGAATAGTCGGTATAGGAGTATTTGATGGACAAAAACGTCCTCATGTTGGTCCAGTCAGTCAGCAGATACATGTACCTTTAATTGATAAAAGAGCAGCACAGATAATTTCGATAGTAGGTTCTAAAGTACAAGTTATGGACTCGGAAACATTTGAAACTATTGATATTGATATGATTGAGGAAGGACTTGAAGGAACATTAGAGCAAGGTAAAGATATTGAGTATTGGAACGTTATGGGCAGAACTAAAATAATGCGCGTAAAGTGATTTTAAGTAGGATGCTGATGATAATTGGAAAAGCCGTCTGATTAATGATGACGATTACGAGTGTTGAAGTGTCCTTAATTTTTCTCTTGGAAAAAAATAAAATGTTTTGATTTGTAGTTTTTGTATGAAACTAGCTGCGTTATTCTCTGGAGGAAAAGATAGTACTTACTCTATTTACAAAGCAAAACAAATGGGTCATGATGTAAAATGTTTGATTACTATATTTCCTAAATCCGCTAACAGCCATTTACTACATTTTCCTAACATAGAATTAACAAAACTACAATCAGAAACTTTGAAGATTCCGCAGATACACTCAACTTTGAATTCTGATGATTCATTACAAGAAATGAATATGTTTAAAACATTACTAGAAAAGGCAAAACTAGATTTTCAGATTGATGGATTGGTACATGGAGGTATATCTAGTGAATTTCAGAAAAAGAGTTTTGAAAAAATTTGTAAGGAAAATAATTTGAATGTAATTACTCCATTATGGAGAATAAACCCAAAGGAATACATGAATAGTTTACTCAATTCTAATTTCAAATTTATTTTAACAAGCGTGTCATCTGATGGCTTAGATGAAACGTGGTTGGGAAAAATTATTTCCGCAGATGATATATCACAACTAGACAGTCTATCTAAAAAATATGGATTTAATCTTAATTTTGAAGGAGGGGAGGCTGAAACGTTTGTTATCGACTGTCCACTTTATTCACATCCTATTAAGATAAACAAATCACAAATGATGTGGGATGGATACAGAGGAAGGTTTGAAATAGAGGATGCTAGTTTAGATTCTAATGCTAGATAATCTAAAATCTAGTCTGAGATCTGCTATTAAAAAAATAGTGAATTCATCAGGTGTTGATGAGGAGCTCATCAAAGAATTATCCAAGGATGTTCAACGTTCATTGTTACAGTCTGATGTTAATGTTAAGCTAGTATTCGAAATAACCAAAAATATTGAGAACCGTTCATTAAATGAGAAACCACCACCTGGATTGTCAAGAAAGGATCATATTGTAAAGATACTGTATGATGAACTTGCGAAATTATTAGGTAATGACACTGAATTCCATTTTAAGTCTGGAAAAACCAACAAGGTTCTCTTGTTGGGAATTCAGGGTAGCGGAAAGACAACTGTCGCATCAAAACTTGCTAGGTTCTTGTCAAAGCAGGGTTACCGTCTTGGTGTAATAGGTGCTGACACATTCAGACCTGGGGCACTTGTACAACTCCAAACGATGTGTGAGAAATCTGGCGTTGAAGTTTATGGCGATGAAAAAAACAAAGACTCGCCTCAAATTGTGAAGAATGGCTTAAAACATTTTGAGAATTCTAACCTTGATATAATTTTGATTGATACTGCTGGAAGGCATAAAGAGGAAAAGGATCTGCTTGATGAGATGAAGGAAATCAATAAAGTTGCCTCACCTGATCTGGCGTTATTAGTAATTGATGGTACCATTGGTCAACAATGTCACGCTCAAGCTGAAGCATTTCATGAAACAATACCAGTTGGTGGAATAATAATCACAAAGCTTGATAGTTCAGCTAAAGGTGGCGGCGCATTAGCCGCTTCGGCAGCTACTGGTGCACAAGTAATGTACATTGGTACCGGTGAGCGTATAGATGATTTAGAAACATTCTCTCCAACTCGTTTTGTAGGAAGATTGTTGGGTATGGGTGATATACAGGCAGTACTTGATTTGGCTAAAAGATTAGAAAATGAAGCTGATGATGTTCGTATGAAAAGAATATCAAGTGGGAAGATGAACATGGAAGATTTCTATTATCAACTTGAAGAGGTAACAAAAGTTGGTTCGTTTCAGGGTTTACTTGACAGTATGCCAGGCTTATCAGGAATGGTTAAAGAAGATCAGGTTGAAAAAATGGAAGAACGTATTGACAAATGGAGATATATTATTCAAAGCATGAATAAGGATGAAAAGGCTGACCCTGATCTTCTAAATGCATCTAGGGTTAAGAGAATTGCACGTGGCTCTGGATGGCCTGAGCATGAAGTAAAGGAGCTAGTAAAAAATTATAAAAATTCAAAAAATATGATGAAGGCATCTAAGGGTAGACAAATGCAGGGTTTCCTTCGTAAACTTGGAATGGGTTAATTACTTGTTCACTATTTTGAATTAAACTTGTCAAAATAATTAATCATAAGTTAAGATTAACGATTTTTTATTAAAAATAGTGGTTTCTATCGATGAATCCTTTACTAAAAGTTAAAGAGGCATTTCAGAGTGGTACTCTGCCAGAAAAAGAATATTCTTTAATTGTTAAGCGATTTTCCATAGTAGTTTCTGGTATTTCTAGAATAGAGAAAGCATCAGGTGTAAATTTTCCTATAGCATATGTTGAACCATCTGTGACTATGTCGTCTACAAGTGTAAATTCATTCGAATACGGAATACTATTTGCAAGAACAATTCCTATAGTTTCTAAAGACAACTTACATGTAGTTATTCAGATATCTGCACCTCTAGTAGCATATGGTCTCAAGGGAACAATACATGCAATTTTGGCACATGAATTTTTACATTATTTAGAATTGATGCGTAAAATTTCTGATATGGAATTAATATCCGACGAAATTTCTGCAAATCTTTTTGAAAATGTTTATGCAGATAGTGAGAGATTACTTGAACCACGTGCAGTATTTAGTGATAAAACGTTGCTTTCACATATAACAAAAAAATTTCCATCTGGGTTTAGGGATTATAAACTGGAGGATAAAGTCATAAAATATTGGATTGAGAAGAATCTACCAACCGCTAACATAACATTAGATACCAATATTGCGAAATTATCACCTGACCTAATCTCAAAAATTAGACTTGCACCAAGCCTTACTTCAAAAATTAAAAGTTTTGAATTGAAAGCCTCAAAGTTAAGAAAAAAAAGATTCTATTAAGAAAATTCTGTTAGACCGCATTTTCCACAAGTCTTTCTATCCTTGTGTTCTGACATGAAAACGCCCTTACCACAACGAGAACATATCTTATGTGTCTTTGATAATTTTTCACCATCTACCTTATAGTATTTATAAACACTTGGACTAAGTCCTTTTTTGCTAGCCATTACTTATCTTCTGCCTTTTGGTAATGTACGAGTGCTGCAGCAACTAGTATTAGTCCTTGAATTAGTTCTTTTTCTTCGCCCTGGGATTGTTTCCATGCACCCTCAAAGGCTTCATGACATTCCCAGAACCGTTCATTATTAAAATAAGAAATTCCATCTTTAACTAATTGACTTTTTTCCATTTCTTCTTCAATGATGAGTCTAGAATCACCATTTTGTCCAATTGAAGATAATTTTTCTAGTAATAATTCAAGATTGTTTTTGTGTACAGAAATATCTAATTCAATAAATTTACTCGATACTCTGCAATCACGAATAACAGCAGTCATTCCATAAATCAGATCACGTGAATTGTTGAGTATAATTGTTGCATCCTTGGGTAAATACTTGGAATTTTTCAAATGTAACATGAATCTGTCCATGCAATTCGTCCGTAATGATTTCATAAATTTGTTGGTGTTGGATCGAAGATTTATATGAAATACTCAAAGTGCTTTAAACATGTCCATGATTGAAACATTAAGCGATGAAAAAAATTCGTTTTTATCTAGACGCGAAATCACTTGTGATTTTAGGGGATTGGGTGGAAAACTCAAAAAACTTGAAGCTATAGAAATGATCACTAAAGAATTCAAATTGGATGGTAAGATTGTAATTCCAATGAAATTAGAGAATTATACTGGTCAACCAAAAATTACTGGCACATTCTATATTTATGATGACGAAAAACTTGCAAGGGAACATGTTAATCCTATTATTTTTGAACGTTTA
>CACLIK010000032.1 GCA_902606965.1 uncultured marine group I thaumarchaeote | reverse complement strand
ATCAAAAAATCTTGCTAAATTTAAAATTGATTTAGCACAAAAAAGATATTTCAATGGGTTAGAGGATTTGTTGAAACATGGTTAAGGAAAATTGTGGTGTTGTTGGAATTTTTAGTCAAGATGGAGTTAATGTTATTCCTATGCTTATTGATTCATTACGTGCTTTACAGCATAGAGGACAGGAAGCATGGGGGATTGCAGTACCCAATAAAGCACCATTAAAGAAATTAGGACTGGTTTCTTCATCCGCATCCGAATTTAAGAAAATATCTGATGAATATTCATCATTTGCAGCAATAGGTCATGTTAGATATTCTACAATTGGTAGAAGTAATCTCGATAATGCTCAACCATTAAAGGTAAAAGATTTATGCATTGCACATAACGGAACAATTTCTAATGTCGAAGAACTTTCTAATATGGTAGGTGGTTGCTCATTTACACCACAACATGCAAGTGATACATTAGTTGTTGCACAAAGACTGGTCTCTTTGATTTCTGAAAAGGGAAAGCTTGGTAAGGCATTATCAATTTTAAAAAATGATATGGTTGGTTCATATTGTTTTACTTTTCTTTCTGACGACTCTTCTGTTTTTGCAGCACGTGATCCAAAGGGATTTAGACCAATGGTTATGGGAGGAAAAAATGACGGTAATACGCAAATTATTGCGTCAGAATCATCAGCGTTATCCGCTATTGGTGCTAAGTTGGAACGTGATGTCAAGCCAGGTGAGCTCATAAAACTAAGTAAAAATGGTGTTGAAACTGAGATGTTTTCATCGGAAACATCTAGGGCTCATTGTTCTTTTGAATTTACATATTTTGCACATCCGTCAAGCAAAATGGAGGGGTCTAATATTTACATGGCTAGAAAAAATATTGGTCGATATCTTGCAAAAAAATTTCCATTTAATGATGCTGATTTAGTTATTCCTGTTCCTGATTCAGCTAGACCTGCTGCATTAGGTTATGCACAAGAACTTGGAATACCATTTGATGAAGGATTGCTAAAGGATAGGTACAGCAAAAAAGGTCCACTTAGAAGTTTTATCGAACCACATCAAAGTGATAGAATAGAAATCAATAGATGGATAATTCCTATTCAAGAAATAATTGACGGTAAACATGTTGTTGTTGTAGATGATAGTTTAGTTCGTGGTACAAGTTCTCGTGCAATTATTAATGCATTACGAAAAGGTGGTGCGCGTAAAATTAGCCTTGTTATAACATACCCACCAATTAAATTTCCATGTTTTGCTGGTATAGATTTTCCATCACAAGAAGAACTAGCAACATACACTAATGGTAAAGATTATTCAGATGAACAAATTATAGAAAAGGTACGTAATGATATTGGAGCTGACTTTTTGGGTTATAATGATCCAGAAAATCTTGCGCGTGCGATTGGAATTCCAGTAGATTCTATGTGTTTTACTTGTGCAACAGGAGATTATTCTTCACTAGGAATAAAACCAGTCTTTAAAACAAAAGTACAGGTCGAAAATAGTAAATGAACATTGCATTTGTTCTAGTTCAAAGTACAATTGGTCATGAAATGGAAGTATTACATGATTTACTTAAAATTCAATATGTTAAGGAGGCAAAAGGCACTTTTGGGTATTATGATATACTAGTAAAAATTGAAGCAGAAACAGAAAAGGAAATTGAAAAAATAATAACCAAAAAAATAAGAAAAGTTAAAAATGTTAATACAACTACTACACTTTCTGTAATATCAGAACAAGAGAAGTTGTAATTTTTATTTATTATAATTATTTATTTAGTAAAAATTTTGTTAGAGTTTCTGGTTGATATTCAATTCCGTGTTCATCTGTACAATGTTTTCCAAATTCAGCTATTACTGAATCAAGTTCCCCATCACAAACAAAATCGCAATCAAACCCATAATCTTTACAAATTGCTTTTACCATGCGCTTTGTAAAGAATTGCTAAATATCTATCTTTATTTTGTATTGTGTGATGTAATTATTAATCAAAATTGATGAATGACCCACCAAAGCCCGGTAGTCCACAGGATCCATTATGTAAAATTTGCCATAAACCACTTAGGGAGCATTCATTTCAAGAACAGCAGGAATGCGCCGAAAAAATTCGGGAAAGTGAACAATAATTTTAACTTATTTTCAAGTTAGGTTTTTTTAGCATTATATTCGTTAGAATAGTTGTAAAATGGTTAAAGAACGAAAGGATGAACCAGAAGAAAACAAAAAAGCCGAAAAGGAATCTGATCTTAAAAAATTTCTAAAAAAGAGATCTTTCATTTATCTTATGTGTGCTGTAGCATTTGTTGTGATTGTTGTTCCTGATATGATTGCACCGAGTGATTTGGAAAAGAGTCTTGTTGAAAATTTAGAGACTGATGAACAAAATATTGCATGGAACATTGTAAAATCATATCAGGGCCCTGATAATTCTGGCTATAATTTGTATGATGCAATAATAACACAAATTGAAAATTCATATCCTAACGAAAATATCCTCGGGCATCGTGATACGATTATAGAGATATCAGCAGTAGATGTACAAGAAAAAGTTGGTGATGGTGTTTATCAAATTGATTTTTCTTTTCAAACATACGATGATAATAGAGAATTTGTTTGGCAAGTGAATATACAAACTAGTGAAATATTTCCAATCAACAATGGTGCAAAAAAAATGATGGACATTGTGGAATTATATGATTAATTTTAACCTTATAGGTTAGCAATACATACAGAAACATAATGACACTTCCTGCAAAATCAAAAACAAACATTTCATCTCACAAAAATATTTTGATAGGATCTGGAATTGGTGCTGCTGCTGCTATTATTATTTTAGTAATTACTGTAGCATTTCCTGGCTCTACTACAACTGGAGATAATTCAATTATGGTTGATCCTACAAAAGAAAAACAAAGTCTTTTTGTTTTAGCTCGTGTAACATTACAAAATACTGGTAGTCAACCGTTAACGAATATTATGGTTGATTATGGTGATGGTGATAAAGATATAATTCCAACTTTAAAACCTGGTAAAACAATCATACTATCACCACCAGAGGGGAATAGTTTGCAATTTGTAAGAGTAACTGCTGATGGAGGAATTGATGTTTACAAGGCATATAGAGAACCAGTTGCAATGCCGGGCATGATGGGCTCTTAATTTACATATAATAAAATAATATCAATGTATACTGATCATAATTGAAATTCCTAACATCTGGTAAAGTTAAAGACGTATACGAGTTTGAAGATAACTTATTACTTTTCAAGTTTAGCAATCGTGTATCCGCCTATGATGTAAAGTTTAAAGACGAGATACCAAAAAAGGGTGAAGTTCTTTGTAAATTTGCTGAATATTGGTTTAACAAACTTGATGTACATAATCATTTTGTGAAGAGAAAGTCAGATACAGAAATTATAGTAAAAAGAATTAACATGCTTCCGATTGAATGCGTTGTTCGTGGTTATTTTTATGGCAGTTTAGTTTCACGATGGAAAGATGGAAAAATTTCATTCGAAAGTGATGTACAAACAGATCTTGCAGCTAAATTACCAAGCCCAATTTTTGATCCTACAACCAAATCAACACATGATGTACCGGTTAGTAAGGATGAATCTATTTCACAAAAACTTGTTACCAGCGATGAATATGATTGGTTATCAGAGAAATCAATTCAAATTTATCAAACAATGGCTAAGATTGCAGACAATTCTGGTTTTATTCTAGCTGATCTAAAGTTGGAATTTGGAAAATTAAATAATGAAATGATTTTGGCTGATTCAATTGGTCCGGATGAATTTCGTTTATGGCCTAAAGATGAGTACAAAATTGGCGTAACACAACAAGCATACGATAAACAACTTTTACGTGATTGGTTGACTGAGAACGGTTATCAGGAAAAATTTGATGAGGCACGTTCAAGTGGTAATGAACCTATTGCTCCATCTATTCCTACTGACTTAATTTCTAAAATGACTCAACGATATGTCACTGCTTATCAAAAGCTGACTGGCGATGCCCTTTAACTCACTTTTTATTTTTCATGACGTATAACCACTACTAATTTATTCATAGTGCAATGATAATATTAGTAGTATTACTAAATTATTGCTAATGGTTAATAAACTTAAACAAAATTCCATTTTAATAATATAATTGGATGAATGTTATGGCTATATTGATGGAGAAAGAGATTAGCATTGATAGAACGATTGCAGTAAATAATGATGTATCTAGGGCACTTGCTAGACCAACTAGGGGAAAAATTGTAGAATTATTGAATAAAAAGCAATTGAATGTTGAGCAAATAAGACGCAGACTTAAAAAACTTGGTTATAAAAAATCTGTTACAACAATTCGACACCATATTGAAATTCTTAAGGACTCGGGTTTAATTGAAATAACCAAAATTGAAGAATCACAAGGTGCAATAACAAAATATTACGGCTCGTCCACTAAACTGCTGGATTTTATGTTGCCATCAGATTTTGATGAAAACTATTCAAAGATTATATCAAAAACATCATTGAAGCTTGAGAAAATAATTGGTCCAATCCTAAAAAATTTCTCGAAAACACGAAAAATACAACAAATTAACTACAACAAGTATATTGTTATGGAGATTATGAATAGATCTATTACTAATTTATTAGAAAAAAAATAATTATTTTATTTCTATAATTAACTTCCCAGTAGTTTTTGGGTTTTGAAGTTTTTTTATCATCGTTCTTGGTATATCATCTGAGGCTTTATCGCAGTTTATAGCGATAGTTCTAGAGCATGTGAATGCACTTTTACGTAAAACTATATCATTTGTATGCTTTAGTGTTAACTTGTCTGATCCTTTTCCACGTATGGAAAACGAGTGTTCATCAGCTACAATAGTAAATACAATCACTGTGTCTGGATTTTGTATCTTTTTTTTGAATTTTTCTGGCAGATCTATACATGCTATAGTAGAATTTATGCCTACAATACAGTCACCACTAACGCTCAATTCACTATCTTTAGTAATTTCTATTGTCTTTTTGTGCAATGATAGTATATTTTTATGACCAGCGAATGGAATTTCGATTTTCATACTGATCTAAAAATAATACTTGAATAAATACTAGATTTTTTTAACTTAATTATGGATCAAAAAGTTGAACGGTTATTTCAGGAAAAAAACCTTATTTTTATTGCAACAATCAATTTGGATGGTTCACCCCAGCTTACTCCTGTTTGGGGGGATTACCAGAATGGGCATATATTGATCAATACAGCTGAAGGTAGAATAAAGCATAGAAATGTATTACATGATTCTCGCGTTGCAGTTTGTGTCGTAGCACATGATAACCCTCTTGATATGACTACAGTTCGCGGTAAAGTCATAGAAATTATCCCAGATTATGATTATACCCACGCTGATAAATTGGCTAAGAAATACATGGACTTGGAGAAATATCCGTTTAAAAGACCTGGTGAGAAACGTATCACTTTCAAAATTAAGCCTGAACATGTATACGTATTACCTGAAATTAGCGTAAATGAGGGATAAGATAGATAACTTTTGGATGAATTAGGGATAGGATATACGATATTTCTAAATTCGAATTTAGAAATATTATGTATTGATACAGCAAGTCAACTTAGGTTTAATTAAAAAAATAAAA
>CACLIK010000031.1 GCA_902606965.1 uncultured marine group I thaumarchaeote | reverse complement strand
ATTGTTGGTTTTAAGTATGGAGGATTTTCGGAGAGTCCACCAAAGGGAGAAAAATTTGCCAACTATTGTGGTGATACGGTTTATGTCAGTACAACTTCAAAATATGAAAACGACAAGGATTTAGAATCTAAACGGCATGAAATTTTAAAAGAGTTGGAGGATTCAGCATCTGAGACTGCAAAGTTTGGGAAAATATTGACTAGAAAAATATTATCTGATCAACTTGACACAGTTTGGAATCTTGGTGCAACATATGACTGCTTAAATTTTGAATCTGAAATATTGTACTCAAAACTTTGGGAAAATATATTCGAGAAAATGAAATCTGAAAATCTTGTACGCCTTGAAGATGAAGGTGATAATGCTGGTTGTTGGATATTGCCAATTGAAAATGAAGATGATAAGATAATTGTGAGAAGTAATGGGGCCGCAACATATGTTGCAAAAGATATACCATATGCAGCTTGGAAACTTGGTGCATTAACGGATCCGTTCAATTATGCAGAACATATTACACAACCAAATGGAAGAATATTGTATGAAACAACTCTTGAAGAAACTAATGTATCAAAACAATCTTTTGCTGCTAATCAAGTAATCACAGTTATAGATAACAGACAAACAAATCTACAAAAAATTGTCACCAACCTTATGTCAAAATTTAATCCAGAAAGTTCTTACGTGCATCTTGGTTATGAGGCAGTTACATTAAGCTCTGAAACCGCTAAGATTCTAGGCAACAAAACTGATGGTAAAGATGTACAGATGTCAGGAAGAAAGGGTCTTTACATCAATGCGGATGAAATCATTGCAAAACTTGAAAAACATATTTTCCTTGAATCAAAACAAAGAAATGATGATCTAGATGACGCATCACTAAATGAGATAGCTCATAACGTCGCTATCGGAACTATTAGATATGAATTGATCAAGCCTGACCTTGGTAAAATTATTACATTTGATATCAATACATCACTAAGGCTTGAGGGAGATACATGTAGCTACATCCAGTATTCATGTGTTAGAGCTGCAAGAATATTAGAAAAGTTTGGTAAAGAACCAAACTTTGACATTAAATTTGATCAATTGAACACCGAATATGAGACTAGTCTCATTAAACAAATTGGATTGTTTGAGGTCTTTGTCAATGATGCTGCAAAAAATTATTCCCCAAAAGTAATTGCAAAATATTGCTATGACTTAGCCGTTGCATTTTCCTCATTTTATGAACATGTCAATGTCTTGAATGCTGATTCTCCTGAATTAATTAATGCAAGACTATGTTTAGTGTTATCATTCAAGTTAACCTTGGAAAAAGCGCTTGATTTGATTGGAATTATAGCACCACAGCGTATGTAGATAGATTATTACATATAATCAAATTCAGTATCTAATCTCATGGCAAAAATAAAGCAAAACAGCTACGTTTTATTTTTTTATAATGATTCAAAAAAGTGGTTGGTCAAAATTGCAAAAAATGATCAGCTTCATACTCACATAGGAGTGATAAAGCATGGTGATGCAATAGGTAAGGAATATGGTTCTAGACTTACCACAAACAAGGATAAGTACGTATATCTTTTTGAACCAACCATCCATGACTTTGTAATGAAGATACAACATGGAACCCAGATAGTCTACCCAAAAGATTTGGGCTACATCGTTGCTAGAACAGGACTTACTAGTGGTCAAAAAGTTGTTGAGATTGGAACGGGTAGCGGTTCATTAACATCATTTCTAGCTGGAATAGTAAAGCCACGAGGTCATGTGTATACGTATGATGTGGAACCAAAATTTATGAAAATTGCTGAAAAAAATATCAAAAAAGCTGGAATGTCAAAATACATTACAATGAAAGAATTTGATTTTAAGAAGGCAAAAAAATTACCACATTCAGAGATTGATCTTGTTGTTGTCGATTTAGGCGATTCTTGGAATGTAGTTCCGCAGGCGCGAAAGATGTTGAAGGGAAGTGGTGGTTTCGTAGCAATTTGCCCCACTATGAACCAGCTTGAAAAATTAGTCCATGTTTTGGTGCAAAATGAATTTTCTGATATTGAATGTACTGAACAAATTCTTCGTCACATTGAAGCACGTGAAGGAAAGACAAGACATTCTTTTCGAGGAATTGGACATACGACGTATCTTGCTTATGCCAGAAAGTCATTCTTCGATAAAAAACCTGCAAAAAAATCAAGAAAGGTTAAGACAAAAACTGTCAGTAAAAAGAAAGTTTATTCATCAAAAAAGTAAGTGGGTATATTGTCAAGCATCATAACATCAAAACTAGTAAAAAAATTCATTCCAGTACGAAAATCATCTTCGAGAAAGGGTGACAACGGTAAGGTCTTAGTTCTTGGTGGGAGCTATATCTATCACGGTGCACCAGCACTTTCATCGCTTGCTGCATTAAAGACAGGATCTGATCTTGTATACACATGTGTTCCAAAAATTAATGTGCAATCTACCCGTGCGGTTTCACCAAATCTTATTGTAATTCCTTTGGTTGATTCTAAACTGACCCGTGGTGCGGTTAACAAACTATTGGGTCAGATTCCTGCTGATCTGGATTCGGCTACTATAGGTATGGGTCTTTCAATTCAGGATCCTGAGGCACTAAAGCTGTTAGTTAAATCATTACTAGACAGAGATGTTAGGCTTTCACTTGACGCAACCGCCTTAGTGAATTATATTCTTCCACTTTTGTCTGGGAAAAATGTGGTTGTTACACCACACGCGGGTGAATTCAAAAAAATGTTTGGGGAGGCACCTCCGGAATCAAAGAAGGCGAGGATTACAATGGTTGAACAATTTGCAAAGGAATATTCTATTACGATTCTTCTAAAGGGTCCAACTGATATAATCTCTGACGGCGCAAAAACTTACCTAAATCCAACCAATACCCCTGGAATGACTGTAGGCGGCACTGGTGATATTCTTTCTGGTATTATAGCGGGAATGCTTGCACGCAATAGGAATGCATTAGAATCTGCGGTAACTGGTGCATACTTTAATGGCCTTGCTGGTAAAATGACACAAAAGAAACTTGGACCTCATATGACGGCAACTGATTTACTAGATGCATTACCTAGTGTGATGAAATCGTTTGATAAAATAAAATGAGCATGAAAAAAGTTCTGCAGCATGTTGATAAAAACATGAATGTACTCGTTAAAGATCTACGTATATTGATACAACAACCAAGCGTTTCTGCTAAAAATCAGGGGATAAAAAAGTGTGCAAACCTCGTACGGAATACTTTAAAAAAATCTGGTATAAACGCAGAAATTCTGTCAATGAAAGGATATCCACCAATTGTATATGGCGAGGTGAAGTCAAAGAAAAATCCAAACAAGACTTTGTTGTTCTATAACCATTATGATGTACAGCCAGTTGAACCACTTGAACTTTGGAATGATGATCCATTTAGTGGAAAAATAAAAGGAAATAGAATCTACGGAAGAGGTTCGTCTGATGATAAAGGTGAGTTAATTACACGAATAAGATCTGTTGCATCATTTCTAAAAGTTACTGGAGATGTTCCATGTAATGTAAAATTTGTTATAGAGGGGGAGGAAGAAACCGGGAGCGCCCATATTGAGGAATACCTAAAAAAATATCGAAAGAAATTTTCTTGTGATGGTGTGATATGGGAATTCGGACATGTTGATAGTAAAAATAGGCCAATCATAGATCTTGGAATGAAAGGATTACTGTATGTTGAATTAACATTGAGAGAATCAAAGATGGACGCGCATTCAAGCCTTGCTGTATTGATTAAAAATCCTGCTTGGCGTTTAACTGAAGCCATAAAAACACTGCGTGACTCATCAGGGAAAATCTTGATCAAGGATTGGTATAAGGAAGTACAGCCTCTCAGCAAATCAGATATCAAAATTCTTAAAGCATTTCCGTTTGATGAAAAAGAATTCAAAAAGGAGTATGGGATTAAGAAATTTCTGGGTGGCAAAACTGGGCTTGAGATTAAAAAATCTCTAGTTGCTGAACCAACATGTAACATAGCTGGAATAGTTTCAGGTTATTACGGCGAGGGTGCAAAAACTGTCTTGCCAGCAGAAGCGCGTGTAAAAATTGACTTTAGATTGGTACCTAAAATGGATCCAAAGAAACAGGCTGTGAGATTAAAACGTCATCTAAGAAGTAAAGGATTTGGGGATATTGAAATTAAAATATACCATGGTGAAGCTGCTGCAAGGACAAATCCGAAACATGCATTTGTCTCTGATGTTACAGATGCAGCACGTAAGTCATTTGGAAAATATCTTTTGAGTGTTTCTAGTGCTGGAACTGGTCCTATGCATGGATTCACAAGTATTTTGAAGGCACCAGCAATCGCTATTGGTTCCACACATGTATTTTCACGAATTCATTCTCCAAACGAGTTTACACGTATTGATCTACTCAAAAAAGCCACAAAATGCATGTGTCTTATCTTGGATAACTTTGCTAGATCTAACTAGTATTTTGTAAATATGTTATCGCAAGAACTTTTATTCTCCTGAGAATCCACTTGATCCATGACTGCAATGTATATGCCAGGTGCTACAGCTGTTGGCATTACATACAATGGCGGAGTGGTTTTTGCTAGTGAACGACGAATTGCCTATGGAAATTTTGTAGTGAGCAAGACTACCAAAAAGACATTTGTAATCACACCTCAAGTAGGTGCTGCGTGTGCTGGCTTGGTGGCGGATATGCAGATTCTTTCATTACAGATTTCAGCATTGGCTAAAATCAGAAAAATGGAGATTAAACGTGATGTACCACCAAATACAGTTGCAAAAATGATGTCAAACATGATGTATGAAAGAAGATTCTTCCCATTATTGACACAAGTTATTGTGGGAGGAGTAGTTGACAAGCCTACAATATACACTTTGGATCCACTTGGTTCTGTTTTACCGGATGAATACGCAGCTGTTGGTACTGGAGCAGAAATGGCATTAGGTATTTTGGATCAACAGTACAAAAATGATCTATCTGAAGATCAAGCAGTTGATCTTGCTGTGAAATCAGTTCGTGCTGCAAGCATGAGAGATTCAGCCAGTGGTGACAACATAGATGTTTTAGTCATGAATAAAGACGGTGCCAAAGAAACTACTCAAAACATTAATTAAGAAAAATAGAAAAATTTCTACATTAGTTTTTTAATTTTTATAATGACAACTGATGGTATGATAAAGTACATTCCAATGTTTAGCAGTATGATACCGATTCCATATCCAAGCATTTCAGATTCAGAATCAATGTCAGCATATTGCAATAATGTAAGTGACGCAAGAAGTGGTGTTATCGCTAGTTTCACAACTTCCTTGAAGACTGGATTCTCTCTTTCATAATCAGCTACTGCTGGGCTGAATGAGTAGTAGAACTGGTTGAATCCTGTCATGAATGATGTCCCTGACTCTGTTTGGAGTACTGTATTATCACGAATCTCTCTAAGGAACTGGACTTGTGGTGCCATCTCAGAACCGAATGCAGCTGTTGCTATGAGACAACCACCTTCCTTCCTTTCTTGAGTAACTTGTGACGTTTGAGTTACACTATCTCCTTTTTCAACAACCTCAAATGTAGTTGTAGCAATTACAGGTATATCATCCAAAACTATACTTGCTACAAGTTCATAATCACCAAGTGTTGCGGTTTGTGGAATTCTGAATTCTAAATCAAAGTTTCCACTTGAATTGGTTTCAAGTGTTCTAACGAAAATCGATATACCGTTTGGATCTATCACCTGTATGGCAAGTGTTCTCT
>CACLIK010000030.1 GCA_902606965.1 uncultured marine group I thaumarchaeote | reverse complement strand
CAGCACTTCCATTGCTTTATGCTTACAGGGAAGCAATGAATATGATCTTAGAAGAGGGATTAGATAATAGAATAAAGAGACATAGAATATGTTCAGACGCTTTGTACTCTGGTCTGAGTGCAATAGGTCTTACACCATTTGCAAAAGAAGATTCTCGTTCCACTGTGGTCATTGCATTAAACTATCTTGAAGGTCTAGAGGACAAAACATTTCGAAACACTCTGGCACAAAAATTCCGTGTACTAGTTGCAGGTGGATTTGGAAATTTGAAAGGAAAAGTTTTCAGGGTTGGTTGTATGGGTGAAGTTCACCGTTACCATGTTATGAGAACTGTTTCTTCTATTGCATCTACATTGGATATGATGGGTTACAAAGTGGATGCAAAAGCTGGTCTCAGCATTGCAGAAGAAAAATTAAAAGCTCTTTAATCCACGTTAACTTATATAAGGAAATTCAAAAACGCAGTATACGATGGCTTTTAACAAAGGATCATTAATTTTGGTTGATTACACCTCCAAAGTAAAAGATACTGGTGAAGTGTTTGAAACAACCATTGAGGAAGAAGCAAAAAAACATTCTCTTCACGAACCTAATGTAAAGTATCAACCAAAACTTGTTTCAGTAGGAGAGTCTTGGGTAGTAAAAGGATTAGATGAAGCACTAGAAAAAACTTCTGTTGGTGATAAAAAAACTGTAGAGATTTCACCCGATA
The DNA here is from genome assembly GCA_902606965.1 of uncultured marine group I thaumarchaeote. GTDB lineage: Archaea > Thermoproteota > Nitrososphaeria > Nitrososphaerales > Nitrosopumilaceae > Nitrosopelagicus. Next base: position 5,305 of record CACLIK010000030.1, on the reverse strand, counting down.
AGGGATTTGGCGAAAGAGATACAGGCAAAGTTAGAATGATTCCATTAAGAAAGCTTGGTGAGGATGCAGAAAAGGTTTCAATAGGCGATACAGTAGAGGTCGACAATAAGAAGGGCGTTGTCCGATTTATTGGATCTGGTAGAGTTCAGATAGATTATAATCATAGATTTGCAGGCAAGACTGTTCTTTACGATATTAACGTCTTGAAAGAATTAAAAACAGAAGACGAAAAGGCGTCTGGAATTTTAAAAAAATATCTTCCAGTAAAAGACGATAAAATCTCATTTAAAAAAACTGGAAAAGTGTTAGATGTTACTATACCAGAAGACATGTTTCGTGTTGATGGATTACATGCGATTAAACACTTTGTTCAAACTGATGTTTTCAAGTTTATCCCTACTTTAGAACAGGTAAACTTTGTTGAATCACACGTAAATAAGAAACCAAAATCTACGGAAAAAGCTACAACAACTAAAACAAAAAAAGCTAAAGCACCTTAGTGCTTTTAGCAAGTGAAAGAGCTTTCTCCTCGGTCATATCAACCTCACTTAGTATAGTATATCTTTCTGGCCTCAATGATTGTGCAATTGTTAGTGCCTTTGCTAGAACTTTAGGTTTCAATCGTATCTCTTTTGCAGTTGTTGGTGCACCTACATTCTTCAGGGTTTTTACAATCTCCTTCCAATTTTGTCCCTGTAACTTTGAGATCAAAATAGTACCAATTCCACATTTTTCTCCATGAAGACCTGTTCCTGGTTCTAATTTATCAACAGCATGTGAAAACAAATGCTCCGCCCCAGAGCATGGTCTGCTACTACCTGCTATGCATGACGCAACTCCAGCACTGATTAGAGCCTCTACAATTTCCCTGACATGTAGACCTTTTTTTGAGAAACGAGCAGAATTTTTTATCAAAAACTGTGCACTCATGGATGCCAGCTCAGCAGAATACTTTCCATAATACTCACCAGTTTTATCTCTCCCTAACTGCCAGTCACGTACAGCTGTAATTTTTGCGATAAGATCTCCACAACCACTTGCCAGTAATTTTTTGGGCGCCTTTTTCATAATGTCCACATCCACAAAAACGCCAAGCGGAGCAGTAGCAACTAGAGAGTGTGGCTTGTCTCCCTTAACTGATACAAATGGACTAGCAATCCCATCATGTGATGCGGATGTTGGAACGCTAACAAACGGTTTGTTAAGATTAAACCCAATCAGCTTTGCTATATCTACAGAGCGCCCACCGCCAACACCAATAACTAGCTCACTTTTACTTTGACGCACTTTTTTTTCAATATCTTGTATGGTTTTTTGATCATTGGTTTTAGCTAAATGCCATGTACTTTTAATTTTCGATCTAGTAAGAGATGCCTCAATTTTCTTTTGTACTATTTTTTTAACATTACCTCCAGAAACCATTGAAATACTTTTTGTTTTTTTTATAGAATTTAGAAAATCTCCTAGATCGCCAATATTTTTATCTCCTACAACAATTTGGCGAGGCAGCTCCATCGTATGTGATGCCATGGGTTTTTTACTTTTCATATGCTTATTATTTACCTCACAAAAGTTATTTAAAGGGTGAAAACAAACTCAGACTATCTAGACGAGGTATGTTCTATGTCTACAAATATTGAAGAAAAAATATTACACGGTACGACCACAGTAGGGATTAAAGCATCAGATGGTGTTGTTCTATGCGCTGATATGAGAGCTAGTGCTGGATATTTTATTGCAAACAATAACACCATGAAGATACAAAAAATATATGATCATGCTGGGTTGACATTAGCTGGCGGGGTTGCTGACGCCCAGAATCTTACTGACATTTTAAGATACCATGCAAATGTACATGCAGTGCAAAGAGATGAAAATATTCCTATAAAATCATTGGCAAGGTTATGTTCATTAGTCTTTCATCAAAACAGAGGTTATCCCTTTATGGCCGACATTTTGCTCGGTGGTTATGATCATGACGGACCTGAATTATTTAATGTGGACATGTTTGGTTCTGTAGAAAAAAAATCCTATGTAACAACTGGAAGCGGTTCCCCTGTTGCATACGGTCTTTTAGAAGATGAGTATCGTGATGATCTTACACTTGAAGATGCAAAGGCAGTTGCTCTTCGCGCAGTCAAGGCTGCTATTGTAAGAAATATTGGAACCGGTGATGGAATCAACGTGGCTACAATGGATAAAAACGGATTCCAACTTTTGACAAAAGAACAAAAAAAATCTATAATTTCGCTTTAGTGATTTAATGCAAAAAAAGCAAGAGCAAGAAGTATCTAACAGCCAAAATATTATGGCAACCATACTGTCAAGTATACCTAAGGAAGCTAACGTGACTAAAATTGACTATGAGGGACCCAGAATTGCGTTATATACAAAAACTCCAAGATTTTTGATGGAAAACAATACCATAATTTCTAATCTTGTTAAGGGGATTAAGAAACGAATTGTAATTCGAATAGATGAATCAATCAGAAAAAATGAGGACGATGTAAGAAAAATCCTTAACGAAAAAGTACCAAAAGATGCAAATCTTCAGGGAATCTATTTTGATACCACTACAGGTGAAGTTTCCATAGAGGTAAAACGTCCATGGCTTTGTCAGAGAAACGCTGAAGAATTTAGCCATGCTGAAATCGCCGAAAAAACTGGCTGGAAGCTACGTGTACGAAAATCTACAAACAAACCGTCAAACACAATACAATCGATAAACTATCAGCTCAAACTTTCATCATCTGAGAGGGGAAAACACCTTAAACAAGCCGGCGAACAAATTTTCAGACCGCGTCTTGCGCAAAAATCAGAAGTGTCATTATTAACGCTTGGTGGTTTTGGTCAAGTAGGCAGATCATGTATGCTACTAACTACACCAGACAGTAAGGTGTTGATTGATTGTGGCATAAACCCTGGAGCACGCAGTCCGAGAGAGGCATTTCCACGTCTTGATTGGGCGAACATAACACTTGAAGATCTGGACGCCGTAGTGATAGGCCATGCACATCTTGATCACACAGGATTCTTACCAGTTTTGCTCAAGTATGGTTACAAGGGACCAATTTACTGCACAGAACCCACACTTCCTATGATGAATCTAATTCAGCTTGATGCAATCAAGGTCGCAACAGCTCAGGGCAAAACACCGATGTATGCAGACAGAGATGTCTTTCAAGTAATGAGGCAGGCGATTACCATTCCTTACGGAGCAGTAACCGACATTTCACCTGATATCAAGCTGGTATTGTCAAATGCTGGACATATTTTAGGTTCAGCAACATGCCATTTTCACATAGGTAATGGAGAACACAACTTTGTATACACAGGTGACATAAAATACGGCAAAAGTATGCTTCTTGAAAGCGCTAATACAAATTATCCACGAGTAGAAACTCTGCTTATTGAAAGTACATATGGTCTAAAAGAAGACATTCAACCAGACAGGGAAGAAGTTGAATCTGCATTTGTCACTTCAGTAAACTCTATTCTCAAAGAGGGAGGTAAGGTTCTCATACCAATTCCTGCTGTTGGACGTGCACAAGAGCTTATGTTAGTAATTGATCAATACATGAAATCTGGAGAGCTTGTTGAAGCCCCGGTATTCATGGAGGGAATGATACAGGAAGCCACTGCAATCCATGAAGCATTTCCGGAATATCTAGTAAGAGATCTCAAAAAGAAAATTTTGGAAACTGATGATAATCCATTTGATTCTGAATATTTTACTAACGTTGAGCATCAGGATGGCAGAGATGAAGCATTACGAGACAACACACCATGTATTATTATCGCAACATCTGGTATGCTTGAGGGCGGACCAGTTCTTGAATATTTTAAGAACATTGCGCCTAACCCAAAAAATAAGATCTTGTTTGTATCCTATCAGGTAAATGGTACACTTGGTAGAAGGGTGATGGATGGATCAAAACAAGTTTCAATACTAGGGAAAGAGGGTAAGATTGAAGTGGTTTCAATAAACTGCAGTACAGAAAGACTTGATGGATTTAGTGGACATAGTGACTACAACCAACTAATGTCATTTGTCCATAGATTACGGCCAAAACTAAGACGCGTGCTTGTTAATCACGGAGAAAGGAAAAAATCAGAAAATCTTTCGATGTCAATCCGCAGGATGTACAGAGTATCATCACATTATCCGCAAATTCAAGAAGCGATCAAATTATTTTAGATCATAATCAGGTTTCCAGATCTTTATTCTTGGGGGAGTTACGACAATTCTTTCTTCGCCAAGACGCGCAATATCCGCACCTGAATCTCTTGCAATTACATAGAGCTCCTCAACAATCTTCCTCAATTTTTCAACATCCTTCTGAGCAAGTGGTGTGACTCGGAGAATCAGGATCATTCCCTTTTTGATGTCCTCCTTGATCGTATGGATATCACTAGGATCCCTAATTGTTATCGCCTTCAGATATGTTGGGTTCGACTGCTTTTGCATAAGCTATCTGCGATCAGCTCCTTCAAAAAGTCTTTCTTATCTTTTACGAGTAAATAGTGACTTGTTATCTAAATTCTGAGTTTCAAATATGAGGCTTCTTCGGCAGATTTTGTTGACACTTCCACATCCTCATTTTTATGAACAGTGACAACACCAGTTTTATTTTTTGGTGCATCAGAGTAACGCAGTGTAACACTAGCTGAAAATTCTATATGTTTGCCCGTGTTATCTCCTCTTAACAAGACAGTTGGTCCAACATGTTCCTTTGCTTCAAGTAAAATGTCATCTGGTAATGCAAGTGCATTGATCATTTCGTTTTCATCTTTATTTCTTCCAACAATTAGCTTTGTGCTTTGATCCAATCTGAAATGCCTTCCAATTTTTAGCAGATCAATATCATTTGTTGTTGGTGTCTCAATGTGTTTAAACAAATCCTTGGCTCTTAACGAGAACGCGGGGTCTGTCAACAGACAACCTCCACCTGCATTTGGTGGGTCTTCAACACCAAACTCTTTTGCCATTCGAAGCTGTTCCTTTCTGGAACGTCCTCTTATCATACCAAGATCTTTTCTTTTTATCAAACCATTCTTTTCAGGATCAGTAGCAGGAAGTAATGCAGCTGATAATGGTCTCACAATTTTTCCTTCCAACCCAGATAGCTTTTCAATTTTTTTCAATGCAGGTGCAAACTGACTCATTGGTCTTTGTCCAAGCACCTCACCAGAAATAATAAACTCTGCACCAATCTCTTCCATGTGTTTCTTACCAGCTTCAAACATCATTGCTCTGCAATCAATACATGGATTCATTCCAGAACCATAACCATACTTTGGATTC
>CACLIK010000029.1 GCA_902606965.1 uncultured marine group I thaumarchaeote | reverse complement strand
AAAATTCTGTCAGCCTTCTTTAGTTGCCCATTTCTGATATTATCTAATACAAACCTCTTAAGCTCACCAATACAATCAAGTAATCCCAAAATGTATGCTTCCTCTGACACTTTTAGAGATTTCAGTGAAGGAATTTCCTTATTTTCGACAACAGCTAAAAATGAATGAGCCTCAACAAATTCCTGTTCAGGTGTAATAAGATATTTTCGAAATTCATTCTTTGCTTTTTTTTGGTTTGCTTTTAAAACTGTTTCAGCTTTCTTGATTTTCTGCCTTGCCAATTTAAGATCACCTTTGTGAGCTGCTATGATAGAATGACTGCATAATATTACAACGTCTCTCGTATTTTTTATCAAAAACTCCCTTGATTCATTTGACGCTAGCAGGGATTTTGAAATTCCTTTTAGTGATGATTTTACATTCTTCAGTGTCATCATTTGTTTTAAAAAAAACTGGGATAAAGTCGTTTGCAAAAGCTCTTAATTGCCTGATTAATTTGGTTTAGACATGTGCATAACTGTAAAGCAAATGATGCAGATTGAAGAAAATGGCCATCAGATGGGCTTTTTGAGAAAATTTATGATGGAAAATGCTGGTGCAGCAACAGTAAAAAGAATAATGGAAAAATTTGATGATGTTAAATCAAAAAATATTCTAGTTTTTGCTGGACTGGGAAATAATGGCGGTGATGGTTTAGTAATTGCGCGACACTTATCAGGATATGGAGCAAGAGTAACTGTTTTTCTTTTAGGCGAACCAGATAATATTAGATCAGAAGAATGTTCATGGAACTGGAATTTGTTAGAAGAAATGAAATCCGTAAAATTACTCACTGGTGGAAATCTTGAACATGTTAACAATTTAGAATTTGATATAATAATAGATGGGATTTTAGGAACCGGTATTTCTGGGGAAATCAGAGAACCACATTCATCTGCTATCACATTCATCAACAAATCAAATGCATTCAAACTAGCTGTAGATGTTTCTTCTGGTGTAGATCCAGATACTGGAGAGAAAAACTCGCCACATGTTATAGCAAACATAACTGTAACATTTCATAGAATGAAGGTTGGTATGCTAAAGGCAAAAGACGTATGTGGTGAAATTTTTGTTGAAAAAATTGGAATTCCTCCAGAGGCAGAGATTGGTGTTCTATGAAAGTATATCAGATTCCCGTTGGTCCAATGCAAAATTTTTCGTACATTGTCGAAGACGAATCTACGCATGAAGCAATAGTGATTGATCCATCATGGGATTTAGAAAAATTAACTGAGATAATTAATGAACAAAACCTCAGTCCGAAATATATCGTTAATACACATTGGCATGATGATCATACACGAGGAAATGAGGAACTAGCTAAGGAACTTAGTGTAAAGATTGTTCAGCATAGTGCATCAGAATTAAAAAATGATTTGACTGTTTCAGATGGGGATTCTATAAAATTTGGATGTTCTGAGCTTGCTGTGTATCATACACCTGGACATTCTAAAGATAGCATTTGCCTAGTGGGTGATGGAAAAATTTTTTCAGGTGATACTTTATTTGTGGGAAATTGTGGTCGAATTGATTTACCGGGAGGTAGCGCAAAGGAACTTTATCATGGCTTGTTTAATGTCATTGCAAATCTTAGCGATGATCTAGTTTTATATCCTGGCCATGATTATGGTTCGTCTCCAACATCTACTATTGGAAAGGAAAAACAAACAAACCCTGTAATGCAAAAGATATCTGAGGTAGAATTTATTGAACGAATGGGTGTGTAGGTATGCCTGATATCAAAATTTATTGCAATGAGGAGAGAGGACAAAAATTCATAAAAGATGTTGAACAGAAACGATTTCTTTTTTCATTCATAATTTCCTATACGGAAACATGTGAAATACCCGGAATCACAGTTGCTGGTGCTGATATTGACTTCGTCAAATTTACTCCACCAGCAGACGCAGAATACCTTCACTATGGTTACTGTAGGAGCATAGATGTGATTCCAATGACACCTGATGGAAAACCAACTCCTGCGCTTCTGACCAAAGCAGCTTTGGAATCAGCAAGCATTCCACAAGTCATTATTAATGCAGGAAGTAAAATTTCTCCCAAACTCCCATATTTTCAAACAGGCATTACTCATGGTAAAAACATAGCCGTAGAATCTGGGCTTGAACAATCTGATGTTGTACATGCGATTGATTGTGGCAGAATACTTGGCAGAACTCTAGCTTCATGTACAGATTGCCTAGTAATTGGGGAAAGTATTCCTGCAGGGACAACAACTGCACTCGCTGTTTTGAAAAGTTTGGGCATAGATGCACATGTAAGTTCAAGCATGCCCAAAAACCCTCAATCACTAAAGAATGGCATTGTTGAAAAAGCTCTCAAACGTTCTGATTCTAAAGAAGCATATGATGTTATGGCTAATGCTGGTGATCCAATGATACCTTTTGTTGCAGGTATGTTAAGTACAGCATCAGAGATTACAAATGTAATTCTGGCTGGAGGAACTCAAATGGCTGCTGTTCTCGCTATAGCAAAATCAACAGGATATGATGAAAGCAAAGTTGCACTAGGAACTACATCATACATAGTTGATGATAAAACTGCAAACTTACTCGATATGGTAAAAGCAGTTTCTGATATTCCTGTGTTGTCTATCAATCCTAAACTAAAGGATTCAAAGTTTGATGGTTTACGTGCTTATTCAAAAGGATTTGTAAAGGAAGGAGTTGGAGCTGGCGGGAGTATGATCGCTTCAATTCTCAAAACTGGAATAGATTCAAAAAAGTTACTAGAGTTAATTGATAAAGAGTATTCACGAGTTACTACTTCACAGTAACAGATTTTGCAAGATTCCTTGGATAGTCAGGATTAGTTTTCTTTTCCAATGCAGAGTAGTACGCTAAAAGTTGAATGGGGATAATTTCAATTATTGGATATAGTGATTCATTAATCTCTGGAATTTCAACCCAGTAATCATAGATATCACTTTTTTTATTTGATATTCCAATAATTTTTGCACCTCTGGCTTTAATTTCATTGGCGCTGTTCAATGTGTCATTATACGTTGAATCATTCGGATTAATTATTATTACATAGACATTTGAATCCATTAAAGCTAGTGGTCCATGTTTTAACTCTCCACCAGCTATGCCTTCTGCATGAATGTATGAAAGTTCTTTTAGCTTTAGAGCAGCTTCTCTTGCAATTGGAAGATGAATACCTCTACCAAGAACATAGATATCTGATACATCCTTAAGATCTTTTGCTATCTCTTTTATCTTTGAATGATTCGATAGCATTTCAGAAACTGTTGATGATACTTTTTCCCAGTCTGGGTTAATGCAACCATTACATAGTTTATCAGTGATTTTATACAATATTGTAAGTTGAGATGTAAAGCTCTTTGTGGCAGCAACTCCAATTTCTGGCCCACAGTTTAATCCCATTACTGATGATGATTCCTGTGCAAGTGACGAGTTTAGATGATTTACAATTGATAGAATATTTGCGTTAGATTCTTTAGCAATTTTAACAGCCTCTAACACATCAGCACTCTCGCCACTTTGTGAAATAGCAACAAGTGTTGAGCCATGTTCTATATCATCTGGTGAAAATGGTAACTCACTTGCAATTATAGTATTTATTTTAATTTTTGCAAATTTTGACATCAGATGTTTTGCTATTTCAGCAGCATTGTAACTTGTCCCACTTCCAGTGATGTACAGATTTTTTGCTTGTTTGATACTATCAACAAATTGTTGGATCTGATCGTTGTTTCCTGCCTGTGATATTGAGTCAGGTTGTTCCGAAATTTCCTTTAGGGTAAAATGTGCATAATCTCCTTTGTAGACATCTGCAAATTCTTTTGAAACTTTTGTAATTTGATACTTTACAGACGAACCATCAAAGCCAAAAATGTGTATTCCAGCGTCATTAAGAATTACAAAATCTTCATTGTCTAGATAAACCGCATCATCTGTTTTTTCTATAAAACCAAGTACATCACTAGACAAATAGTAGCTGTTTTTTCCTACCCCCACAATTAACGGTTCATGAAATCGTGCACCAGCAATAGTACCATCCTCAAAAATTACAACAAAGGAATAATGTCCTTTTAATTGTGCAACTGTTTTAATAATAGCCTGTTTGACATCTGGAATTTCATCAAAATTTAGTTGAATAAGATTAGCAATTACTTCCGTGTCTGTTTCACTATGAAAATCAAATCCTTTTTTTTGTAAATTTGCTTTTAATTCTTCATGATTTTCAATGATGCCATTATGAACAATTGCAATTTTACCAGAATTACTTTTGTGTGGGTGAGCGTTATCTTCAGTTACTTTACCGTGTGTTGCCCATCGTGTGTGACCTATACCAATGTTACCAGCAAGCCCATCAAGTTGTAGAGCATTATTTACTTCAACAACTTTTCCAACTCCTTTTCTAAGCAGAATCTGATTTTTTGATTTAGTAGCAATGCCCACGCTGTCGTATCCTCTATACTCCATTCTTTGTAATCCATTGACCAATATTGGCGCCGCAGAATTCTTCCCACGATATCCTATAATTGAACACATTTTGATTCTTAAGAGATTAGATTTTTGTATATTGATAAGCTTAACTTATGATTATTCAGTTGATTCTTTCTTTACGCCTTGTTTAGCTTCTTGTTCTTCATTTTTAGGCTGTTCGTCAGGTTGAATTTCTAGATTTTCTGTTTCAGGACTTCCTAAATCTGATTCTGGTTTAGATAGCATTTGATTAAATGGAGATTCTGGCGTTAAGTGAATTTTGTTTTCTTCCACAGTTTTAACAACATATGATGGGATTGTAATAATACTATCTCCAATCATTATATGTCCATGTACAATTGCTTGGCGTGCTTGATACGGAGTTTTAAAAAATAATTTTCTTTGAGTGATAGTTTGTAGACGTCGTGACAATAAATCATTAACTTGTAAGTTCAACACATCATCCAGAGTTGAACTTTCATCAACGAGCCCAATTTTTGTAAGTGATTGCATTAGTATAGGCTCTTTTTTCTTTCGTTCTTCCTGTCTTAACGCAAGTAAAGAACGGGCTTGTAGTCTAACCCGTGACAATTCTGTTTGTGTTTTCCATAACTCCTGTTTGGTTTTCAATCCAAATGTTCCAAGAGTTTTTAGTTCATCCATCTTAAGATCATAATTAAGTGGACGTTTTGGTTTTTTCCAAACTTTTCTTGATGTTTTAGGATCCCCCATCTAAATCATCTACTTCTTCTTCTCAGCTGCAGGTGCATCTTTCTTCGCAGCTGCAGGTGCATCTTTTTTCGCAGCTGCAGGTGCATCTTTCTTCTCAGCTGCAGGTGCATCTTTCTTCTCAGCTGTACCTTCTGCCCCTTCCGCTACTTCAGTAGTAGCTTCGCCTTCTGCGCTAGGTGCGCCAGGTGCACCAGGTGCACCAGGTGCACCAGGTGCCACTTTACCTCCTTTAGCAACACCAACTGCTCCACCTTTTCTACCAGTACATCTGGTACGCTGACCTCTAACTTTTAATCCAAACATATGACGAATTCCTCGCCAACTACCACTTGTTTTCTCTCTTTCAATATCATTTCTAACTGTAAACGCAATGTCTGAAGTTATCAGATGTTTATCTTCACCAGTTTCAACATCTTTTCTTCTGTTTAGGAACCAAGATGGAAAATTAGACGTTGATGGGTTTTTGACAATGTCTTCAATTGATTTAATCTGTTCTTGTGACAAATAACCAATTCTTTGATTTGGGTTTATTTTTAAAACACTTAAAATTGTATTTGCAAACATGTAACCAACACCTCTTATCTGTGTCAGTCCAACTATCATTTTTCTCTCTCCAGGAATATCATTTCCTACGATTCTTACTATATACTGGTATTCAGCGCTCAAGTATCGAGATTTTAAGCGTCCCCGATAAAAACTATACTAAGTAACTGAATTATTTTCAGGTAATTTATGGATAGAATTATAATTTTGTACTCTAAGATGAATATAATGTCAAGCGATACTTCAAATGAAAGTGAGAAAATTCTTGAATCACTATTCGAACCTGATAACGCTGAAATTTTATTAGAATTAAAAAATGGTCC
>CACLIK010000028.1 GCA_902606965.1 uncultured marine group I thaumarchaeote | reverse complement strand
ATCAATGATTGATCGAACTGCTAGCTATGTGTTAGGCGACTTTTCAAAAGCTATGCATGTTGCAAAAATGAATTCACATGCACTCGCATGGCATCCAGATGTATTGGTCCAACGTTCTGTAACTTATTTCGAAGAAATGACTAGGAATGAATCAAAAATGCACGAAATGGTATTGAATTGTTTACCAGATGAGATGCAAAAAAATTTCAAAACAAGTGTTCAGAAATTTACTGAATTACGTAATGAAGAATTACAAATTAAAAATGATTTTGAAGATAAAAACCTGAAATTTGCCGTGAAAATGGAATCACCTAAGACTAAGAAGACTAGTGAATTTGCAAATACATTACATAACATGTATTTAGAATTGCCAAAACCATTACGATTTAACGAAAGAGATTTCATCAATTCATTAAATGATCCAAAAACTATCTTGACAACATTACGCTTGAATGATAAAAATGGGGATGTTATTGGGTTTGCAAAGGGTGGTCCACTTGAAAATTATATTTTAAGATCTGAAATTAATGATGCAAACTTTGGAAAAAGAAACACAGTGTTTCTAGAACCAATTGCACTTAAGATGGGGTATTGGGGTCTTGGGGCTGGTCATCAATTAAGGCAGTCATTTTTAATGCAATCACATACAATGAACTTTAATTTCTTAACCAGTTTTGCGTTTAGAGATGTAATAGAAAAACGTACTCAAAGCATGGAGAAAGCAAAGTTCGTTTTTAAATTTGATCCAGAACGATGGGATTATTACAGAATAGAGCTTTGATCATACTTTAAATTATTGAATTCAAAACCGATTTTATGGATTCATATTTTTCAGTTAATGATGCCAATCAAATCCTTCCATCAGTAATTAAGAAATTTAATCATGCCAAAAAAATGAAAGCCGAAGTTATGAAGATAGAACAGCAATTAACTTCGGGCGTCACACCTGTAACTTCTTTGGATGAATATACAATGATTAAAAGAAAACTTAATTCTTTGGTCACAAAATTTTATCAATCAGTTGAGGATTTAGAAAATACTGGTGTAGTTTTAAAAGGACTTGATGAAGGTTTACTTGATTTTCCTGCAAAACGTTTTGATGAGGAAATTTGGCTTTGTTGGAAAGAGGGCGAAACAGAGATTAAGTTTTGGCATGAAAAGGATAGTGGTTTTATGGGAAGAAAACCAATTAGTGTAAGTAATGAATCATTAGTGTAATGATTTCCATCTGGTTACGTGCAATTCGTATTCGTTTTTTATTAGCATCAGTTGTAGCTGTATCTGCTGGTTTAGCTATTACATGGTGGCAAACTAGCAGCATTACCATATTTGATGCAATACTTACTATGTGTGGTGTATTGGCTCTTCATGCTAGTGTGGATTTGCTTAACGATTATTGGGATTTCAAACGTGGAATAGATACAACAACCCAAAGAACAAAAATGAGTGGTGGTTCAGGTGTTCTTCCCGATGGCTTGTTGAAACCCACACAAGTTTATGCAGCTGGTATTATCTTCTTGGTAATTGGAGCATCTATTGGCGCATATTTTGTTGCAACAGATGGTATTATCATAGGGATAATTCTCGCTTTTGCAGTAATATCGATTTATTTTTACTCAACCAAACTTGTTAACTGGGGATTAGCAGAAGTTTTTGTTACAATTAAGGGAAGTATGATTGTTATAGGTACATATTTTGTCCAAACACAACAAATTACCGAGCCTGTTGTTTTATGTGGAATTATTATCGGTGTATTATCCTCACTAGTTTTATTCATCACATCATTTCCTGATCACGATGCGGATAAGGCAAAAGGAAGAAAAACACTTGTTATTAGTCTTGGAAAGCAAAAAGCATGCTCAATTTTATGGGCATTTCCTGCCATTGCTTATGGGTTATCTATCGTGGCTGTTGTTTTTGAAATTTTTCCTATTTCTTGTTTAATTATTTTAGTAACAATCCCGTTCATAATAAAATCTGGACGAAAGTTAAAACAAAACTATGAACAATTAACCAATCTTATTCCAGCTATGAATTCAGCATTATATTTCAGTAGAATTACAGGCGCATTACTAGTTGTAGGCTTTCTTGTAAGCATTAATTAAAAAATTCGATAACACACTTATACATTAAATTAAGAATGACATTATGCCTGTTGACCCTGTTTGTGGAATAGAAATGGATGAATCTTTAGCTCTTACTCACGAGCATGACGGGGAAAAGTATTATTTTTGCTGTAATGGCTGCAAAAGAATCTTTATAAAAAAACCAAAAAAATACAAAAAATAATTTCAGAGTGGAAATTTCCCACACATTCTACAAAATTTTGAATCAATGTTTAGTTCAGTATTACAATCTGAACATGAATTTTTTCCGCTGTAAAATTCAGGGATTTTAAAATTTTCTTTGTAGACTTCATAATAATGCAATGATTCTTTAGTTCTGATCGTTATATTATCGTCATTTCTAATTTTTTTTGTTTTTTCTTCGAAAATATCATCTGTTATGACCGAATCAAACATTTTAGTTAGACCTACAGTACCTGAACCATCTTGCATTGGAGCTTTTTCTCTCCAAATAACATTATGCGGTAAATCATTTTCAAATGCCTTTCTTAGAACCCATTTACCAAATTTAATGCCATTTTTTTCATTTACCAGATGATTGGTGGGTAAAGTTTCAACTAACTTTACAATATCTTGATCAATAAATGGCATCTGAACTGATATTCCTAATTTACTGGCAATTTTTTCCGATGTAAAATGCATTATTTTTTTCATTCTTTCTAATTCCATTTTGAGTTCAGCATGATCCTTTTTTATCAAAAAGTTATATCCTGCAAAAATTTCATCTGCACCATCACCAGTGATGACTTTTTTCACATTTTTTTCCTTTAGTGTGTTTAGGTAGAGATATGAAACTATTGAATTTCGAATCTCAATATCGTTAAAATTTTTCAATATTTTAATAGTGTTTTTTATCGCATCAAATATTTCATTAATATTTACATATTTTAATTCTAAAGGAATGTCAATATGTTTTCCTACAATTTGTGAATATTCTAAGTCAGTTCCAAGAAAATCTTTAGTGATTATTGTTATGGCATTCAAATCTTGTTCTTTTTTTATTTGTCCCAATATGCTACTATCAAGCCCACCAGAGAATGCAATCCAATTTGCATCACATTGTAAAGTAACCTTTTCTAAGAGTGTTCTAACATTCTTTTCAGATTGATCCATACTATATCAAAATCCTATGTAAATTATGAGTAAATAGTTATAGCTAATTTTAATCGGATTTTTATATTATTGATAATGAGTTTGATCATGCTATTACCAGCTGAAATAGAATCAAAGTCATTAATTCCTGCACTACGTGCAATTTTGGCAAAGGATCTTGCTAAAAAACATAACATACGTGAAGATGAAATATCTCAAATGCTCGGTGTTACTCAGGCTGCAATTAGTAATTACATTCGTGGAATACGTGGTGATCCTAAACTTATTGCAAAGCTTTTAGAAGAAAAACAGGTTGCAACTATGATTAATGAAATAAGTGATAACTTGGCTTCTGATAAGGCGTATACACCATCAAGCCTATCAAAATTTATCGGCTTATGTAATTATATAAAATCGAGTTTACTTATTTGTGATATACACCATAATCTTGAATCAGACATTGATGATGAAGTGTGCAAAGAATGTGAAAATATGCTGCTTAAAGGTCCTGGCAGTGTTTACTGATTATCAATTTTTGATATAATAATTTCTATTGTTGAAATAAGACGCCCATCATCCACAATTTCACTATCAAGAGAAATTTTGTCAGTTTTTGCTTTACCATTTAACATATTTTGAGTAATTATATTAGCAACAGATACTGTTGCTGGGCAAGATTCACCCATTCCTTTTATTGTTATTTTATTAATTTTATTTAGTATTTCAACTACATCAATTGCCGATCTCATTACAGGCTGTTCGGTAATTCGAAATTTTTCAGTTGTGTAATCAATTGTGGAATTACTCATATTCAATCAAATACCATCTAATTATAAACAAAAATTTAATTCTTTTAAATTTTATAGACGATTGATCTATTGAAATTTATCTATTGGGATATTTTGATAGTCGTCATTAGGTAATGTCCTTCTGATTACAATTGGTATTACTCTTTGGTTTAATTCTTCCATTGCAATTTCCAGAGATGTTGTAGCATTTTTTGGTATTTCAATAAATACGGGCGCACCTAACGATAATTGAAGTGCACGTGCACCCATAATTCTTGCCTTTTCAAATCTAGTTAATGTTGGTGGACCAGTAATAATTTCACCATTTTTTGTAGTAATCTCCGTTGGTTTATGTTCCACATCTTGTGTTATTATCTCACGATTTCTAATAATCTCACATTGCTTTTCAATCTCTGCAATTTCTTTGTCAGTCAGATCTGTACCAGAGCCCTCACGTAATTTTCTATATTGTTCAATGGCTTTTTCAGCACTAGCATTAAGCAATTTGTTATTTTTTTCCTCTTCTAGATTTGCTTTATCTGTATTAGTTTCCTCAGGCGCATCATTTTGAGTAGTTTCTGGCTGGGACAATTATTAAAACAACAAAAAGCGGTTATATAATCTACGAGCTACATAACGAGAAATGGATTCGGGAACAGTTTCTAGTTTTAACGTGATTTTAAAAATTAACGGTAATGGAAATATTCAATGTCAACTCAAACGTCATCTTTCACCAATCACAGTCGGTTTGATTATGCGCATGTTACCGTTATCTGGTAGAGCACATCAAATGGGTAAACCTATCGTGTATTTTGAAACTAATCTTAATTCAGGAATAGAACGTAAAAAGATAGATTTTAAGAGTGGTGATGTCGCATTTTTGCCCATAGAAGGCTGTGTATGTTTTTTCATCAATGATATGCATGGCGTAAAGCCAATGACACCTATAGGTAAAATAAATGAAATTGAGAAATTAAATCTGATAAAACCTGGTGACGTCTTATCACTTTCCAGAAACTGATTTGTATATATGGTGACCGCTAAAACCACCAATTCGTTCAATTGTACCATTACTTAATAATTTTTTCAAGAACGAATTAGCTTCAGAAATTTTCACATCAGTTTGTCTGGCTAAATCTTGCACTGTGATGACCTTTGCATCATTAATGTATTTGGTAGCTTTTCCTTCATCAATAACTACTGAAGTTTTGGTTTTTGAATCATCCTTTTTTTCAGTTTTTTTAGATTTTTTTGTATTAGAATCTTTTTTTTGTGATTTTTCTTTTTGTGCTGGTGATTTATTTTTTGATCCGCCCATTTAATTTCAAAAAAGAATTCCTATTTATAAACGCATAATTGTTCGTACAATATTTTTTATTGCATTATTTTGTATGGGATAATTTATTATCTATAAATCCACAAAAATCCTATGGGCATAATTGGAAAAGGCACAAAATGTAATGTATCTGGCTGTGACAATGATGGAATTCGTTCACTTAATACAAAAAAGATCGAAGAAGCTGGGTTACGTGTATCTACCACTAATAAAAAAGCGGCACTTTGTAAGGAACATTACAAAGAATGGAAAAAGGAAACAAAAGGTGATAGATCCTTAGACCGTGCAAGATTTGATATCTATTAGAAATTATTTATTCATCGTAGTATTTCTCAGCATTTTTGAAATATCCTTTTTTAAGATTATTGTAATACATGTCAAGTTTTTTGTAAAGGTGTTTTGGTTTTCTTGATTTTTGGTTACTTATTACATAGAGAGCTAGGATTGGGAATGCTATAGTTGCATCAGCATAAACAGTTACCATATCATGATGTGCATCTTGCACTTTTCCCCAACTTTTTCCTTCTTGTAGTGTAGCGCCAGATAATCCTCCAGTATCAGGTCGCGCATCAGTAATTTGTATTATGTAATCTTGCCCACCCACATTTTGTCTTAGTATTTGATCAAGTAGTGGACCAGTTTGCTGTGCAGTATTTTTTGGTACTCCGCCACCTAATTCAACTATACCAGATTTTTTTGAATTATAAAGAATTGATGCTTGCTCCAAGATCTCCCGCACAAAATCCAAACTGTATGTTTTTTCTCTTAATCTATGAACGGCCAAATTAAGAGCAAGGGAAGAATCCTTTAGTGTTGAAATGTAAATTGGGACATCATGCTCATATGCTGCAGTAACAAAACTTTTTTCTGGATGCTTTGAGTTTTCACTACTAATTTTTCCTAAAAAATTACAAAATTCTGCAGTAGTAAATGGCTTATCGACGAAATTATTTTTGAATGTTTTTTGAACAACTTGATCTTGAGCTTCCAATGTTTCATAAAATTTGATAAACACATCTCTAATCCTAACTATTTCCATATCATATAATTTCATGTCATCAACATCAAAGTCGCCTTGTT
>CACLIK010000027.1 GCA_902606965.1 uncultured marine group I thaumarchaeote | reverse complement strand
GTAATTCTTCTGTATTTGGAATTATCATGTCTAGTTCTATATTTTTAAAAGTGATTTTTCGTTGACTAGGAATTAACATCTCTGTAAACAGATAGTGTGTTAGGCTTTCTGCTAATGTCCCATGTTTTTCATATTCTTCTATATTCTGTACACTTTGAATAACTGATCCGTAAATTTTTTCGAATAACTCTGAAAATTTACCGTTTAACAATAATTGGTGTATTTGTTTTTGCCCAACGTCCTCTATCTTTGCGTATAATGCATCTTTAATGGGTGAACTTTCACTCATCAGATTTAATCAACAAATGCGTAATGTCGTTCGCCTTTACTTTCAGCCGATGTTTTTACATCAACAATGACGAATTCTTTATTTGCTGAACGGATATTTTCTTCATGCGTACGTTTGTTTTCATGAAGTTCTTCATATTCATCTAGAGATAATTTGGTTCTAGGTCCAAGTTCTTCTTCTAAATTCATATATTTTACAATCTGTTCACATTCAGGCTGTAATACACCACTAAAGATCATAGCACTAGCCCCACTTCCGTAAGAACAAAATCCTACACGCTTTCCTTTCAAGTCAACCCCTTTTTGATATTCAAACTCTAAACTACTTCGAAATCCAAGATACAATGATGCAGTGTAAAGGTTACCAATCATTTTAGATGCAATTAAGGAGCTAGCAAGTTTTGATTCATAAAGTTCAACATACTTTTCTGTATTTGTAAATAATTTTGTAAATTGATGATCCTTAGCCATGAATTCCGCGTCCTCAAGAACTGATTCAATTGTTCCACGTGGATCTTTTGGAATTGGTTCCGTCATTCCTATCTCTTCAACAATTTCTTTCCATCTTGGTAAAGATCTCCATTCATGTCTGACAAGATAGGCAAGTGCCTTTTTACCCATGTTACTATATGGGAGGTGCATGTTTAGATAATCTACATGATCAAGAATAGTTTCACCTTCCTTGAGTTTAATCAATCCTGTTTGCTTCACTTTCCTTTTATAATCTATTAGCGCGTTTTTTACTTGTATTAAGTAAAGAAGATTTGAATATTGTCCGTGCACAATTGGTGTTTCTTTTCCAAATGGTCTGTAAAAGTCATATTCATTTTTAATTGATGTTGATGTGACTTTAGGATCAAATGCTAATAATCGTGGTGCATCATTCAATAACATTGCCACAGCACCAGCACCTTGTGTTACTTCACCACTTGAACCCAAGTCGTATTTTGCGATATCCGAAACAACTACTAACGCATACTTATCTTCGGCTTCACCAGCTCTAATCCAATTAGTATTGTCATATAATGCATATGAACCACTAACACAAGCAAATTTACATTCAATTCCACCACAATGTCCAAATGTTTCTTTACCATAAACTTGTTCTAACATTCCTATGACATACGAATTCATAGCTTTTGATTCATCAAATGATGATTCAGTTGCAACATAAAGTCTGCCAATTTTATCAGGAGTTAGTTTATTTTTTTGCATAACCTTTAAGCATGCATTGGCGGCAAGACATGCAGGATCTTGGTTTGTATCAACAATTGCCATTTTTCCAATTCCTAAACCTCGTTCTAGTTTACCAGGATCTAATCCTCTTGCTTTAGCAAAATCACCTGCATCAAGATATAATCTAGGAATGTAAATAGAAATATCATCTATACCTGCTGCCATGAGCTAGCCTTTCCAACTTAGAATATATACATTTCCTGTTAATTTTTTCGGATCTTATTAACAAATTTTAGATCAATGAGGTGTTTTGCTGAATGTTACTACTTTTCAAGTAAAGAATCAAACACTTCCTGAAAAACATCATACCTTTGTGATCCAACAATTTTTAACACTTCGTTATTTTCATCTATAATGAAAAATGTTGGTGTTGCGTCAACACCTAATGTACGGCCATCTGCATGACTTGAAAGAACTAAATCTTTCCATTTTGATTGAGATATACATTCTGAAAATTTATTCATATCTAATCCTAATGTGACTGCAAATTGATGAAGTTGTTCAGAAGATGCCCAGCCTGTTCCTTCACCATCCCAATTATTGTATAATGTTGAATGGTATTGCCAAAACATTTTTTGATCATTTGCACAATGCGCAGCATTGGCTGCGTTAACAGAATCCTCATCAACCACTATGAAATCTTTAAACAACATCTTGACTTTTCCTGTTTTAACATAATTCATCACAATTGATTCTTCTGTTTCATGAAAAAATTTTTTACAAAACGTACACTGATAATCCCCAAACTCAACCAAAGTCAATGGTGCGTTTGAGTCTCCTAAAATTGGTGATGCGTTACCATAAAATGATGCAATTGTAGGTTTTTCTGTTGCAGTAATTTCACTTATTGTAATTTCATCTAAAATCTGTGTAGATTCTGTATCAATCATATTTACCAACAATACACCACAAAAAATACAAGCAATGGCAATCCCAGCTCCAATTCCAAGCGAAGGCCAATGAACTGTTAGATTTGTTCTTCTTTGTGATGTTTCAGATGATGGTTTAGATAAATTAATTTCATCGTTTTTTTTATCATGTGGTTTTCCAGTGTTTCTATCATCATTGGAAAAAAAGCTTGGTACATTGTCTTCTGAGGGCAATTTTGAATTAGGGTCCATGACTGAAATAAAAAATCATGCTGATTTAGGTCTTTATTATAAGTCTAAAAAATCAAAATTAGCAGCCATTTACAATATTTGAATTATGGATCGTTAACCATACAGTATGTAAATAAATGACAGTTCCTAAAAATAATTATGAAAAAAGTTTTTGTGAACGGTTATGGCTCAATTGGTAATCGTATTGCAAAATTCATTAAAGATGATCCTGACATTGATGTCATAGGAATTGGGAAACATTCCTCAAATGAAACCGTGCAGCATGTTATCGATGATGGCTTTTCCGTCTATGTTCCTGAGGATAAAATTGATGATTTTAAAAATTATGATATTTTAGGCTCAATTGAATCCGTTCTGGATGAATGTGATTTAGTTATAGATGCTTCACCAGGTGGCAGTGGATTCATCAATAAAAAAAATATTTATGAACCAAAAGGTATCAAAGCAATTTTTCAAGGCGGTGAAACTATTTTTAATGATAATTCAGTAGCAGATATTCTTTTTAATTCTAGGGTAAATTACGATGCTGTATTTGATAAAAACTATGTAATGCAAGGAAGTTGTAACGTAACTGGTATGGGTAGGATCCTTAACCCATTGAGAGAAAAATATTCCAATAAGTTATCTAGGTTTGATGTTACATTAGTAAGAAGATGGGCAGATCTTGAACAAACTGACAAACAAATTATTGATACAATTGAAATGACAGAACAACCACATCATGGAACTGATGTGAAATCATACTTTGGTTATGATGCACCATTATTTGTTAGAGCGATTAAAGTTCCTACTAGGCAAATGCATTTACATATTATGGATATTCGTTTTAATGAGGATGCACCAACACCTGATGAAATCCATAATCTATTTCAAAATGAATATGGTATTGCGGTTATATGGACTGCTAAAGGAACAAAAGATGTACGTGATTTTGCTGAGTCTACAAAATTTAATTTTAAGGATACAAACATGTTGCATATACATGCAAATATGACTACATCTATTGGTGATACAATTCAATTAATGTACTCTGATGATCAAACTGGTATTGTAATTCCAGAAAATTACATGCTTTTACAGGCAATGTTGTTTCAGCGTGCTTATGATGATGCGCTAAAGCGTACTGAAAAATTATTCAATATGGACGAAAAGAAAAAATTACTGGAAGAGCATTTTTCAAAGTCTTAAATTACTACTTTTTCAATCCTGATTTTTTCAGGTTTGTTATCTATAACTTTCTCTACAATAATTCTAAGCGATCCTATCATTATTTTATCACCTTCTTTTGGAATATCAGATAATTGTTCATGTAATAAACCACTTAATGATGCATAATCATCACCCTGTGGTATGTCAGTTTTAAAAATTTCATTGATTTCATCAATTTCGATATCACCATTAGTGATTATTGCATCACTACCTTCTCTCTGAAAATTAGATTGTGTTATATCAGTTTCATCATCTATTTCACCAACAATCTCTTCTACCAAATCTTCTAGGGTGACGCATCCTTCAACACCACTAAATTCATCTATAACTATAGCCATATGTGCTTTTCTTCCCTGCATCTCTTTCAACATGTCACTAACTTTCTTTTCTTGTGATACAAAGAATGGTTCTCTCATTACTTGTTCTAACGTAACCATCTTATTCTCATCTTCAAGATGTTTTAGAACATCTCTCACATGAACAATTCCAATTATTTTATCTCTATTTTCCGAATAAACAGGTATTCGTGAAAAACCATTTTTATTTATTTCTGGTAAAGCTTCAAAAAGCATCATTTTTGATCTTAACATGAACATTTTAGGACGAGGTGTCATAACTGATCTTATAACAATGTCATCAAAATTTAGTGCGCCATGAACTAATTCACTTTCTTGTTTTTCAATTGCTTTATCTTTTAATCCTTGGTTAACAATCTCTTTAATTTCATCTTCCGTTAATCCAGGTGGTATATCACTACTGCCTGTAAGTCTAATCATTCCTTTTGTGATGATTTCAAAAATCCATACGATTGGAAAAAATGCATAGCTAAATGCTAAAAGAATTCGACTATTTCTCACTGCAACCTTTGTTGCATTTGCATTACAGTATGTTTTTGGACTGATTTCACCAAAAACCAGAATTAGAAATGTCATAATTCCTATTGCAATTGCTAAACCTTCATCTCCAAATAATTTTAATGCAATATCCGTTGCTACTGCAGTTGCTGCAATACTAGCTAAATTATTCCCTAAATTAACACTAGACATCATTCGGCTTGGATTAGATTTTAGTTTACGAAGTGACGAAGCGCCTTTTACTTTATTTTTAATCAGTTGCTCAATTTTTGAAGGTCTAACACTAACTAAAGCAACTTCTAAACCACTGAAATAACCAGAAAGTCCTATCAGTGCAACTAGTGCAGCAACTTCGTATGTAATATCCATTTTAGTAATTACAAACTCCGATGACGAAGATGTCTATCATTAATTGAAAATACACCACATTTTCTTGTATCGTGAATTAACTAATGGTTCTTTTAAAGTTTCACATTTACCAAGAATTGGTTTGAATGTAATTATCGTTTAGGCGGGATAGCAAACTGATTTGTCGGTTCATTATGGTAATTAATTGGCAATACAGGTTCTTTTTGCCTTCCAGTTAGAATACCAATTATCTTATCATCTTTTTTGATTATGTTTTGGCCGAGTAATTTTTTTACACCAGCTGGTACGGCGCCTGACGCCATTTCACAGTCAAACCCATTTAATCCCACTATTGACATTCCATCTAACATTTCTTTATCAGTTACAGTAGTAACAACACCGCCAGTAAATTCTAACGCACGTAATCCCTTGAGTAAATTAGCTGGTTTACCGATCTGTATTGCAGTAGCTTTTGTTTTTGGTCTGATATGTTCTTCATCAGTTTTCAGATAATAATTATCAATTAATTCAGTGTTAGGATTTCCCTTCTCCCACCGTAGTTCAGTGTTTTCAAATTTTCCGTTGTATAAAACATCTAGCGTATTGGCGCCTTCTGCATTAATAACAGCAATACGTGGAATTTTTTTAATCCAACCCCATTCATACAATTCCATTAAACATTTTCCACAACTTGATGTATTTCCAAGTGCACCACCAGGGTAAACTATCCAATCAGGTGTTTCCCACTCTAAAAATTCTAATGCACGATATGGTATAGTTTTTTGACCTTCAATTCTAAATGGATTAATTGAGTTAACAGTATAGCTGCCAGATTCCTTTGCTGCATCTAATGATCTAGTAAATGCATCATCAAAGTTACCATCAACATGTATCATTTGTGTACCAAATTGGTATGCTTGACTGAGTTTACCAGGCGCAATTTCACCCTCTGGAATGTAAACATCACACTCCATGTTTTCGTTTGCCGCAAACATGCCTGCAGAAGCTGATGTATTTCCAGTTGATGCACAAATAATTTTTTTTGCCTTAACTAATTTTGCATGTGTTACAGCTGCAGACATACCATTATCCTTAAAGGAACCACTTGGATTGTATCCTTCTGGTTGTAACATCAAATTTTCATTTTTTATTCCCACAAATTTTGCAACTTTTGACATATGATATGGCTTGGATTGTCTTCCTTCAGCACCGTCAAGTGAAACTAAATGTTCTGAACATTGATCAAGATCTTCAGTCTCTATTTCACAAAAATTTAGTAGTTCACGAAAACGCCATACACCACTTTCATTGAATATACTTCCTTGTGGATTCCTGCGTTGATAAAATAATTCCTTAAGATTGGCTGAAGGAATATTTTTGTATTTAACGTCTAATGGATTTCCGCATGCACATGTGAATTCAGTTGTAGGAATGGGGTACTCTTTTCCACATTTATGGCTAATGCATTTTAAGTATGATTTATTCTGCAACGTGACACATGTGGTTGGCAGTAATTTAAAGATAAGAAATGTGGCAAAATACTATTGTTCATTTGATTTAACATTCCTAAACTTTTGAATAGTCATACAGATTACCAGTTCTTTAATGGATATTGATGAATATTTAAAAGGAATTTTAAGGCAAATACTGGATTCTTACAAAATTTTGCTTGAATTAACTGATAGCCCAAATGATCTTGATATAATCAAGAAAGAGACATCTAAAATCAAGGGACTTTTACAAGT
>CACLIK010000026.1 GCA_902606965.1 uncultured marine group I thaumarchaeote | reverse complement strand
AAAAAAACAAAGACCATGCTATCAAAAAAAATTGAAACAGATATCTTACTCAGATTTGCAGCTACCACACAAATATCAGAGGCCATTAAAACTACTGGAAGAAAAACAAATACTGACTTCCTGATAATTGCTATAGGAAAAAAATCCTCCTTGAATAGACTTCATTCTGAACTCAGGCAATTCCTCAACCCAAAACCACTTTCAAGAAACAACCAACAATTTCTAAAAAAACAGTTCAACGTATCAAAAAACCAATTATCAGCTGTACAATCTAAGGATTCACTAGCAGATATTATTGTTGAAAAGGCTGCAGTGCTAGTCTGACATACGTTTTGCTTTATCCAGACTAAATATTTCGTTCTCTTTTAAAATTGATATCCCAGTTTTATCAGCGAGGATTTCTATCAGTATCACCCAGTCAGGCTGATTCAATGAAACCTTGTTTGGGAATATTTTTGCAACTTCAGTAATTATTTCATTAGATGACATATCCGTATTACGTTTCTCAATTGTAATTCTGTAAGAGTCATTTTGTTGGATGACATCCTTTAATTTGATTACTTCTTTTGTAATTTTGCTCATCTCTGTTTCAGTTATGCTTTGAATTGGAATCATTCGCAGGCAATATCGGATAAGCCATGGTTCTTCAACAACTTTGTCATTGACCCAGTCTATGATCTTTGATGGTTCGATGTTAGTGTTAACCATCAAAATACCTCTCATACCAACATTCAGTATTTCTGATTCTTGGTCACCAATCTCATCAAGTATTTTTCCTATCTCATTTTTTGTTTCAGTCTCAAGATTTCTTGCACAGGTAACGAGCAGATTCAATTTAATTCCTTTATCATTTCTTCTGATATACTGCCCTTTCTAAGAATCTTCACATCATTATTTTCAATTTCAACAATTGTTGATTCACCTTTGCTTGAAATTATTCCACCGTCTATGAATAAATCATATCCAATTAGGTTCTCGCTGCATTCTTTCGGATCATTAAATGGTTTAGTCTCAGAAATGTTGGCGCTTGTTCCCACCAATAGCTTACATTCCTTAAGAAGTGCCAAAGCACATTTGTTGTTTGGTACTCTGACAGCAATTTTTTCACCAAGCGAGAGTGATTTTTGAATCTCCTGATCTTTCACTTTCAATATGAGGGTGATTGCGCCTGGCCAAAACTTTTCTGCAATTTTTTCCTCTAATGGACTAAACTCTGCAATCTTTTCTAATTCTTCCTTTGAATATCCAAGTACTGGAAACGGTTTTGTTTTTTCTCTTTTCTTAATTTCGTAAAGAGATAGCACAGAATCATGGTTGTATGGGTTACATCCCAAACCATATACAGTGTCTGTAGGAAAAACTATAACCGCGCCATCGTTAATCGCACTAGCTGCCTTTTGCACATCTTCATCATTACATGAAATTTTCAAATTACTTTCATTCTGTAATAGTTGGTTCTAACTAAATGTTTAATCCAAAGTCGTCTGAGAATTCTCTAAAAGTTTTGTATGCTGAGAGAAATTCTCTTCCTGATGGACTGATTTTATAACGACAAGATCTGTTTGTGTTTACCTGTTCCAAAAGACCTTGTGAAACTAGGTTGCTCAATATTCTCGAAAGGCGTCCATGTGAGATATTTGCATTTTTAATAATATGTGTGACAGTAGCACCTTCTTGTTCATCAATTTCTTGCATTGTTGTATCTAATATCTCTCCAACGATCTTGATTTGAGTTCTATTTCCTGCCATTCTTTTATCTCCAGTTTATTCTATATTTCATCATATTTGTCTTCCAATATACTATAATGATAAAATTTTTTGACTACAGGATTCATTCTTACAAATTTTCGTCGAAGGAAATTTTTCGTAGGGGAATTTTTGAGACTGGAATACCTACTGATATCAATCCACTAATCTTGATTACGATGGATACTACGTACAAAATAGTTTCAGGGAAGACAAACGAGTACCATCCAATGAATTCACCAAATCCTAATAGCCCAAGCCCAATTGCTACAAAAAGAGTTGTTTTTTTTCTACCCTGAGCATATGATATCATAGTTTCTATTGCACCATATACTAACAGAATAAATGAAACAGCACGTAGTATAGTTTCAACATAACCAAATGATACTAAGAATAACGGAAGAGCTCCTATAGATCTGAAGTACCTTGATTTTGGAAAGAAAGTTTTGATCGTGTGAGAGAAAGCGATAAACCAGTATCCAACCACCTGTGATGTAATGCCAAGCATTGAGATTCCTGTGTTAATGTCCCCAGTTTCAAAAATCATATCGTCAAGAATAAATCCAACAGCTAATATTCCAAAACCAATTCCTATTGCAAAAAATGCTATTGATAATCTAAACAGTGTAGGACTAGCAGTATTTTTGAACCCTATGTACGAGATTGTACCAATGATAATGCCAACCAAAAACCCAATCGAGTTTAGAGATATTTCAAGAAAGAATTCCAATTATGCTGACTCTGTTACAGTTTTAAATAAGGTTTGAGAACAAGTTTTCTAACTTTTTGATTCATTCCATTCAAACATCAGTCCCATTCATCAAGACTGCCAGATGTTTGACCTTCAGTCTTTCCTGCATAATCACCAAGTATATCAGAATATTTAGCATCAGAATGTGCAACATATTTAACATATTCACCATAACTCATTTCTAAATCGCATTTTGTGCATGTAACCAACGAAAAATCTGGAGTCAATTCCGCATTCTCCTTACATTTTGGACATTTTATCTTCATATCATACATTCCTTATATTATCTATTATTACTATTGATCTGAAAAAAATAAAAGGAGTGACTAATTAACCAAAAACATGGCTCGTGTCTGTACCAAGTGTAAAAATGAAATTCCTGATAGCGAAGAATTAGAACCAGTCCCATCATCTTATCCATGTTGTACTAAATGCTGGGCAGAATGGAAGGAAAATCGTGTTATGGTAATTAATGAAATGAGATTAGATATGTCGTTGAAGGATCATCGAAAGTTACTAAAAAAACATGAAAAAGTCTTTGTTGGGATATTAACTCCTGAGGGAGATGTTGTTGATTATACAAATGAAGACAATAGAAACCCAGAAGAGCCACCAGCTTAAAAGCCGATAGACTTTCTGGCGTTTTCTGGAACTACTAAAAGCAACTTTCTTTTTGAATCATCATCCAAATCCTTAACCACATTCTGAACTGAAATGGATATAGTATTCTGGTTTGAACTTTCCATGCTTAGGAATATCCCAAGAATACCATCCAAGTTAAACGCAATTATCTTTTGGGGCGAATTGATTATGTGTTTGATATAATTTGAAAACATATCATGTCTATTTTCTTCAGAAATTGTACAGAGTACCTCCAGCCATGTTTTGAATAGTTTTGAAAAATTTGGAAATGGTATGGTCGGTCCAGCTTCTAGTGCATTATTGATGATTTCGGATTTTTCTGAGTCTGACATTGAGAAAAACTCTGTCATTCTCTTCTTCAAAATGGGTTTTCTGAGAAAATCTGGCAGGCTTGCCAAGTTTATTATTATATTTCCCGCATAATTTGGCTCTGACAATACCAATTGTTTGTAACATAGGGTATTAACCATAACTTGTTGTTGAATTAAATAGATCAAAACCACAACATCTGTGTATGCCTTCAATTGTCTTAGTAGGTGGCTTTTTTGGCGATGAGGGAAAGGGGAAAATTGTCTCATATCTGTCAAAAAATGATAATCCATCAATTGTTGTTCGTGGAGGAGCCGGACCAAATGCGGGACATACCATCAAAGATGGTAATACTACTTACAAAGTTCGGATGTTGCCCAGCGGATTTTTAAATAAAAATGCTAAGGTTATGATTGGACCTGGCGTCGTTGTCAACCCTGAAATCTTTTTTAAAGAAATAGAAGAATATGATGTTTCAGGCAGGGCATTTTTAGATACGCACTGTGGAATAATTGAACAAAACCATCTTGAAGAGGATTCCAAAGGTAGACTGAAAGAAAAGATTGGAAGCACTGGTTCGGGAACAGGTCCTGCTAATGCTGAGCGTGCAATGAGAACGTTGAAGATGGCTAAAGATATTGAATCACTTTCATCATATATTGTCGATGTACCAAACGAAGTCAATTCTGCATTAAAAGATCAAAAAAATGTCTTAATAGAGGGCACTCAAGGTACTCATTTATCGTTGTGGCATGGAACTTATCCGTTTGTAACTTCCAAGGATGTTACAGCATCAGGTATATGCGCAGATGTTGGTTTGGGCCCAAAGAGTGTAGATGAAGTGATGGTTGTGTTCAAGGCATATCTGACGCGTGTTGGTACTGGACCGATGGCTAATGAGCTTAGTGCAGAGGAAACCGAGAAAAAGGGATGGGCTGAGTTTGGTACAGTTACAGGAAGACCTAGGCGTGCAGCAGAATTTGATTTTGATTTGGCACAAAGAGCAATAATGCTTAACAGTGCAACACAACTGGCTATAACAAAATTAGATGTGAGATTTCCAGAGTGTGCAGGCGTAAAGTCTTTCAACGACTTGACTAGTGAGGCTAAATCTTTCATAAAAAATATTGAAGAGAAGCTCCAAGTACCAGTCACGCTTATTGGAACTGGTCCACTAGTGGACGACACGGTAGATGTTAGGTCTGGTTAATTTCGGTTATCCTTTAATTTAGTGTACTGATTTTATTTTCCGTGGACAAGTTTCCGAGTTATATTCAAGTACGCTCACCTTTGGAATTTACTAGGTTAGTATGTGCATTAGAAAGAGCACCTAGAGTATCTTTCCTTCATGAGCATAAGGGGAAAAAAGTTCTTTCAGTTCAAATGGATTTACTCAAAGAAAGTCCTGTGATATATTATACTCCGGTTGAAAATTTTAGCCATTACATATCTTACGGCTTCAGATCTGGTAAAGAAGAATCCTTAATGGTAGAATCAACCCTTGATACTTCAAAAATGTATTCCCCAATTGTAAAAATAAAATCATTGCCACAATCCCTTAAGCCATCAGCTGAGAATAATACCGCGAAGTACCAACCTATCGAACTAGATGATTTGGGTAGTCTAGCAAAACTTAGTTACGGTTTTGAAGAAGCACCATTTCCATTATTTGCATTTCCATTCAAAGGACAGTGGTTTCTTGGAGTTTTTCTCAACTTTAATGAAGATGGCGACTCATTTTTTTGCTATGTTGTATTAAACGAAGAACCGGTTAAACCATTCTTGAAACACACTGCAACTAACAGTTCTGAGCCTATCTTAGTAGATAATACTAGTGAACACGGTTACTCTTACATCAAAATAGTTAAACTACACGAGACACATCCATTGGTCAATTATGACCAAATTCAAAACTAGAATTTCCAAATCCTCCACGGATAGTAGGATCATACTTGCTAATGATTATAATTCGGTAAATACGAAAATTGTTTTACAAACGATCAAAAACATCAGAACTTTGCACAAATTCCTTTGTGGGATTAAACTAAACTTTCATGTGTTATTACCATTAGGAAAAAAGGAAATCATAAAGATCAATAAAATCGCTCATCAATATGGACTTCAAACAATTGCTGACATAAAGCTAAATGATATAGGAAATACAAATCAAGTAACATCTAAAACATTATGGGATTTTGGATTTGATGCGGTTATAGTTAACCCAATCATGGGTCCTAAAAGTCTCAAGAAAATTGTTACAGAAGCACACAAACGAGACAAAGGTGTAATTGCATTGTGTCACATGAGCGCACCTGAAGCTAAACTATCTTATGAGCTTAATGTAAAACTTTCAAAAAATCAAAAGCCTAAACCTCTGTATCAGATATTCTTAAAGTGGGCTATATCCAATAAGGTCGATGGAATAATTGTTGGCGCGACTTACCCTAAAATTGTGAACCATTGCAAGAAAATTGTGGGTAAGAAACTTGATATCTATTCACCAGGTGTTGGTACGCAGGGAGGAAATGCAAAGAAGGCAATTACTAATGGTAGTGATTTTCTAATTGTTGGTAGAACAATTCTTGGTTCAAAAAATCCTACACGTACTGCAAAACAATTAATGCTAGCAGGTACTTGATAGAAATTTATTTGCTTTAGATAAAACGTTCTTAGCATTTGCAAATGTAGTTTTTTTTAGAGCATCGTCATATTCCAGCCAAATATAGTCACTGTGCTCATGAGATAAATTAATATTTTTTTCATCAGTTTTTGCCAAGAAAAAAATAACTTTTTTATGGATATCTTCTTTTTTGAATTTAAAATCGTATTCTACCCATTCTTCAAAACCATCTATAAATTCAATATTAGAAATTCCTGTTTCTTCTTTTGTCTCTCTTATCGCTGTTTCATGTGTAGTTTCATTTTCCTCAACTTTCCCTTTAATAAAGTCCCAGTGCCCTTGTGGGTAATTTAATAACAAAAACTCATTTTTGTTTGAATCGTTTCTAAACAGAACAATACCTGCAGATTTTTCAGTTCCCATGTTTGGATAGATTTTATTTCTGTTTATTTACCTATACGTCTTTTTCTCTTCTGAAATGTACGTATTGCTCGCATAAGATCAATTTTTCTAAATTCGGGCCAAAAAATATCTAGGAAAACTAGTTCACTATATGCACTTTGCCACATCAAGAAACCGCTCATTCTTTTTTCACCAGATGTTCTTAAAATCATATCAGCTGAAGGTTGAGGTAGATGTGATGTATACAAATTTTGTTCAATAACATCTTTGTTAATGTCTTTTGCATCTAATGCGCCTTCCTTTATCTTAGCTCCAATCTTTTTTACTGCATCAACTAGTTCATTCTGACCACCATATGCAATTGCAATATTAAGAAAATGATTGTCGTAATCTTTTGTGGCGTTATCCAATCTTGACAGTACATTTTTTATTGAATCTGGTAACAATTCAATTCGTCCTATCGCCTTAACTCTCATTTCATTTTTATGGATTCTAGGATCTTTGTACAGTTTTTCCAATCTTGTTGTGATTAAATCATAAATGTAATCAAGCTCTTCATTTTTTCTATCCAAATTTTCAGCTGACAGAACGTACAAAGTTATA
>CACLIK010000025.1 GCA_902606965.1 uncultured marine group I thaumarchaeote | reverse complement strand
GAGATCTTGGGTCAACAGTTTTGTAAACTGCATGACCCATTCCCATAACTCTTTCATTTTTTGCAAATTTTCCTTTGATGTATGACTCAACATTATCTACCGTTTTTATATCCAGAAGCATTCTCATCACCTCATAATTTGCTCCTCCGTGTAACTCACCACTTAGTGCACCAACTGCTGCGCTAGCAGCAGAATACATATGCGCACGTGTGGAGGCTACTTCCCTTGCAGCAAATGTTGAAGCATTCAAAGTATGATCCGCATGTAAAATCAAGCATACATCAAAGATTTTTTCTAGTTCCGTGTCAGGTTTTTCACCATTAAGCATGTATAAGAAATTGGCAGCATGACCCAACTCTGGATCAGGATCTACAGTTTCTTTATCATTACGAATTCTTTGCCAACTAGATACAATTGTAGGAACCTTCGCTATCAGATTTATAGCCCTACTGTAACTTGCTTCCTTTGTTGAAAATTCCTCATCATAATAACCTCCAAATGCTGCAACGAATGCTTGAAGTACATCCATAGGGTCGGCATCTTTTCTCCAGTTACCCATATTAGTTTGCATTTGTTTAGGAATTGTTCTTGCATCAATTAATTCAGTTTTAAAATTTTCATATTCACTTTTAGTGGGCAATTCATCATGCAATAGAAGATAGCAGGTTTCTTCAAAATTGGAGTTCTTTGTTAGATCCAAAATGTCATATCCACGATAAATCAGCTTGCCCTTTTCTCCATCAATATATGAGATTTTTGTGTCCGCAACCTCGATATTTCGCAATCCTATATTCTTTGTATCCATATCTCCCTTGCGAAAATAGCACTTTTAAATTTTCAACCCCAATTAGGTTTTGAAAGTTTAGTATTTTGTCTAATCCATTAATTCTTGGAATTATAAGATTATTTTTAATTAATTGATATGTCACATGAGGAACGAAAACTAATGAAAATAATGGATGAACGCATTCTAAACTCAACCAAAGAGGAATTAGAAAGATTACAACAAATGGATATTAATACTCAGCTTGATGGAGTTTGGTTTTATGACACATGTAATACTTTAGAGAAATTAGAACAAAAACAAAGTATTGCAAACAATAATACTTTTCCAAAGTAAATCGTGTAATTCTAAATTTAAATGAGGGTTTAAGTGATTTGAGCATATGACAACCAAATCTAAAAAATCAGTAGCCAGAAAAACCTCATCTAAAACTACAAAACTAAAACGAACTAAAACTATTTGTGTTTCACATATGGAAGATGCAGATGGAATTTCGTCTGCCGCATTGATTAAGCAAGCTTTTGGTGGTGATACTATACTTGTAGACTATCCAGGTATGATAGATGCATTAGAAACTTTACGAAACGACGAAAAACTAAAAACATTGTTCATATGTGATCTGGGCTTAAACAATCAAAACAGTAATCATTTTGTTGATCTACTTACAGAATTACGAAAAAAACATGTTTCTGTAACGTATGTAGATCATCATCACGTCGACCCAAAAATTATTGCTAAACTTAAAAAAGTTAAAGTGAAGCTAATTCATGATACCTCTGAATGTACTTCAGTGCTTGTATACAATGCATTCAAAAGAAAACTACCGGAACACTCTACGTTTATTGCATTATGTGGTGCAATTACAGATTATATGGAAGATAGACCAATATCTTCAAAACTTTTACAAATTTATGATAGACAGTTTGCTTTGATTAATGCTACTGTTTTAACTTACAATATAGTAGGACATCAACGAAAACAAGATAATGATTATCTTTATTATTTGATTGATGAATTAGCGGAATCAAAATTCCCACATGATATTCCAAACGCATATGCGATTGCTCAGATCCAAGTAGGAAAACTTGCTGAAATTATATCAAAAGTAAAAGCATCAATGAAAATCTCAAAAAATCTTGGTTATATGGAAGTAGTTGATTCAGGTGCAAGTGGTGCTGCAAACTTTGTACTTGGATTTTCAGGAAAGGATGTTGCCATTACTTACAAGGAACGTGTTGACAAGGGAATATACGCTGTGTCTGTAAGAGGTTCAGCATCATGTAAAACCCATTTAGGTAAATTAGTGTCCGTTGTTTCATCTGAGTTAGGTGGTTCCGGTGGCGGTCATGATAAAGCATGTGGAGCTGTTGTTCCAAAAGATAAGATTAGAAAATTTGTTTCTGAAATGAATTCACGACTAAACAAATAAACAAAAAGAAATTTTGCTCTTACTATCATACATAATTGCCATACACTATATTTTCTTTAATTTTAGGCAGGAATTGAGACTGGTGTAAATAATTTCACCAGACTTCGTACAGATATTTACCAGTAAGGGTACCTTATGAAATCTAAACCTGATTATAGGTAATTTAGATGAATATGGCTCCTCAGGAATTAGAAAAATCAGCTAGCAAATACGCTTCTGATGCGATAAAGCAGGATTCCCAGGGTGCACGTGGTATGGCTATAACCAACTATCAAAAGGCCACAGAATCATTATTGAAGTTACAGCGACTTTATCCAGATAGTAAACTAAACAAGATCTATGCAGAACGCATGAGGTCATATCAAAATAGAATCAAAGCATTACAAAGTACATCATTGAGTGATGTTGAACCAGCAGTTGATCCATCTGCGTCACCAGAAGAACAGAGAGCAGGCCTTGCAAATAATACAAAAAATAGTTTCGATGAGATGGTAATGAAAGAAAAGCCAGATGTCAGGTGGCAAGATGTGGTTGGTGTAGATGATGCAAAAAACGCATTACGTGAATCAATAGTTTATCCAAGTAAAAGACCAGATTTATTTCCATTAGGATGGCCAAGAGGAATTTTATTGTATGGTCCCCCTGGTTGTGGTAAAACAATTCTTGCAGCTGCAACTGCAAATGAATTAGATGGATATTTCATTAATGTTGATGGCTCATCAATGATGAGTAAGTGGTTAGGCGAGGCGGAAAAAAATGTTTCAAAATTATTCAAAATGGCTCGTAGTTATGCAGAAAGAGAAGGCAAACCTGTAATTTTATTCATTGACGAACTTGATTCACTTTTAGGTGAACGCACGAATGAAATTGGCGGTGAGGTAAGATCCAGAAATCAATTTTTGACAGAAATAGATGGAATTAACGGTAAAGGAAAGGATATGCAGTTGTATGTGATTGGTGCAACAAACAAACCTTGGAGTCTAGATCACCCATTTTTACGTAGATTTCAGAAAAGGATCTATGTTTCATTACCAACAGTTGAAGCAAGAGAAAAACTTTTCCAACTTTACACAAATAAGCTAAACCTTGACAGTAGAGTACGCTCCCATACTTTAGCATCAATTTTTGAAGGATACAGTGCAAGCGATATTAAGGACATATGTCAGGCTGTTCAGCTGAAGGTCGTAAATGAAATGTTTAGTACGCCTGCATACAAAGAACCAGTCGAGGGTGAAAATCAATCTGCACCACGTGGTATAACAATGAAGGATTTTAGAGAGACCATGGCAAGAAGAAAACCCAGTGTTTCTATGGATATGATAAGAGCATATTACAAGTGGAGTGAACAATTCAAGGCATTATAACCAGAATATTCACCAAAAATCTATACAAATCATTTTTACAAAAACTTAAATTCCTTTTCTGAACCACTTTTCGAGGGTCACAATAACTACAAAAGAATCCAAACATGCAAACAAGTTTGGAAAACTGATCTTGAGTGATGGCTCTGTTTTTGATGGAATGGGATTTGGCTATTCTGGACTAATTTTTGGTGAAATTGTGTTTAATACAGGCATGGTTGGATACACTGAAACACTCACGGATCCTTCTTACGCTGGTCAAATTGTCACCCTAACTTATCCACTGGTGGGAAATTATGGGGTCCCTGATCCTGAATTAAAAACTGATGGATTACCCAAGTTTTTTGAATCGGATAAAATTCAGGTTCGTGGTCTAGTGGTTCATGAACTATCTCTGACTGCCAGTCATTGGAATCTTACCATGACACTTGATGAATGGATGTATAAAGAAAAAATCCAGGGAATTTCAGGTATTGACACTAGAGAATTGACTAAAAAATTAAGGGAATCTGGAGTTATGATGGGTGCTCTAGCTGTTTCTGATAATGAAATAGACGAAAATGATGTTAAAAACAAGTTAAAATCAGCACCAAATTACAATAATGAAAAATTCATGAGTTCTGTTTCAACTAAAAAAGCAGAGAAATTTGGTAATGAATTAGAAAATATCGTTCTAATTGATACTGGTGCAAAAAATGCCATTATACGAAATATTCATGATATAGGATACAACACTGTGAGGGTTCCGTGGGATACAAGTATTGAAG
This sequence comes from uncultured marine group I thaumarchaeote, assembly GCA_902606965.1. GTDB lineage: Archaea > Thermoproteota > Nitrososphaeria > Nitrososphaerales > Nitrosopumilaceae > Nitrosopelagicus. The sequence continues at coordinate 3,380 of CACLIK010000025.1, read as the reverse complement.
AAATTCTAAAACATAAACCAAAGGGTGTTGTGATAAGTAATGGTCCGGGTGATCCTGAGAATTGTCCAGAGACTATCTCTACCGCTAAGTCATTAATTCAAAAAAATATTCCAACATTAGGAATTTGTCTTGGTGCACAAATTTTGGCAGCGGCAGGTGGTGCTCAAACATACAAACTAAAATATGGACACAGGGGGCAAAACAAACCATGTGTGAACCTAGACAACAATCAAGTTTATGTTACTAGCCAAAACCATGGTTACTGTATAAATCCAGATTCGTTGGGCAACACTGAGTTTGATTTATGGTTTTCAAATGTTGACGATAAAACAGTAGAAGGCGTTAAACATAAAAACAAAAAATGTATTGCAGTTCAATTTCATCCAGAGGCATCACCTGGACCTTATGATTGTAAATTCGTTTTTGACGAGCTGAAAAATATCATGGAGGGGGGAACGACTGGTAAAACATGAGAGGTTAGGAAAAATTCTTGTTCTTGGTAGTGGTGCTATTAAAATCGGAGAAGCGGGCGAATTTGACTACTCTGGAAGTCAATGTCTCAAAGCAATACACGAAGATGGACTTAAGAGTATTCTAATCAATCCAAACATCGCTACAATTCAAACTGACACTAGGTTTGCTGATCAAGTGTATCTTTTGCCAGTCACTCCACAATATGTAGAATCAATTATTGAAAAAGAAAGACCTGATGGCATCATGTTAAGCTATGGAGGTCAGACTGCACTAAACTGTGGCGTAAAAATCGATGAATCTGGAATATTAAAAAAATATGGTATATCAGTTTTGGGAACACAGGTTCCGGGAATTATGGCAACAGAAGATAGGCAGAGGTTCAAAGATTCAATGGTCAAATGTAACGTACCGGTTTTAAAAAGTAAAACGGTTCACACATTTGATGAAGCAAAAAAAGTTGCAAAAGATTTAGGCTATCCTGTAATCGTTAGGGTTGCATACACACTTGGAGGAAAGGGTGGTGGTGTTGCATCTAATGAGATAGAATTACATGAAATTGCTGGTCGAGGTCTTGCAGCAAGTCTTGTTGGACAAATACTAGTTGAAGAATATGTTGGTGATTGGAAACAAATCGAATATGAAGTCATGCAAGATTATTCAAAAAATAATGTAATAGTGTGTAATATGGAAAATGTACTTTCAATGAGGGTTCATACTGGTGATAACATAGTTGTTGCACCATCTCAGACAATAGATAATCACGAATATCATATGTTAAGATCTGCAGCATTACGAGCAACAAAGCACGTTGGAATTGTAGGAGAATGTAATATTCAGTTTGCGTTAGACCAGGCTTCTGATACATATGCGGCTATTGAGATTAATCCTAGGCTTTCACGTTCTTCAGCTCTGGCAAGTAAAGCTACTGGCTATCCATTGGCATACATGTCTGCAAAGATAGGACTTGGTTACTCATTACCAGAATTAGTTAACACTATCACAAAAAAGACCACTGCGTGTTTTGAACCAGCCTTAGATTACATAGTGTGTAAACATCCAAGATGGGATTTTACAAAATTTGAACTTGCAAATCGGAATCTAGGACCTACTATGAAATCTGTGGGTGAAGTAATGGCAATCGGCAGAAAATTCGAAGAGGTATTACAGAAATCAATTAGGATGCTTGATATCGGAAAGGATGGGCTTGTCTTAAATCGCCAAAACGGTGAATCATTTGATGATGAACAAATTGAGGAACACCTCCAAACACCTGATGATAATATATTGTATTATGTTGTGGCTGCACTTCATAAGGGCATATCAATTGAAAAAATTTATCAGTTATCAGCAATTGATCCATGGTTCTTAAACAAAATTAATAATATTGTTGAAGTAGAAAGAAGATTAAAATCATCAACACTAGATCATAAACTTTTATCAGACGCAAAAAAATTTGGATTCTCTGATAATCAGATTGGCAGAGCTATTAAGAAAGATGGATTAGAAGTAAGAAAAATTAGAAAAGATCTTGGTATCACACCCATAATTAAGCAGATTGATACATTAGCAGCAGAATGGCCGGCTGAAACCAACTATCTTTATCTTACCTATGGTGGGACAGAAAATGATATTTCAATTACAAAAAAGGATAGTGGAATTATCGTTCTTGGTGCAGGTCCTTATCGAATCGGTAGTAGTGTAGAATTTGATTGGGGAACTGTGAATATGGTTTGGGGCCTTCAGGATGGCGGTGAAAAAAATGTGGTGGTAGTAAACTGTAACCCTGAAACCGTATCAACCGATTATGATATATGTAGCAGACTTTACTTTGAAGAACTTACACTTGAACGAATTTTAGATATATCAGACTTTGAGCAGCCAAATGGTGTTGTTACATCTGTTGGTGGTCAAACAGCAAACAATCTAACTCCCAAATTAGTTGATAATGGAATTACACTTATTGGGACAAGCGCTGAAAATGTGGATAAAGCTGAAAACCGTTCAAAGTTTAGCCAAGTTTTAGATACATTACATATAGGGCAACCATCTTGGCAGGCATTTACGAATATTACTGATGCAAAGAACTTCGCATTGGAGGTTGGTTATCCTGTATTAGTAAGACCATCATACGTGCTTAGCGGGGCAGCAATGAAGGTAGTATGGTCACAGACTGAACTAAAAAAATTTGTTAACGACGCAACAATTGTATCACCTGATCATCCAGTTGTAATTACAAAGTTCATGCTTGATGCATTGGAAGTTGATGTGGATGGAGTTTGTGATGGAGAAAATGTGGTGATTGGTGCGATAGTTGAGCACATTGATAGTGCCGGTGTCCATTCTGGAGATGCAATGATGTGTATACCACCTTGGAGGCTAAGCAATAAGATTATTGAAAATATTACTGATTCTACAAATAGAATTGCTAAAGAATTCAATATTAGAGGACCATTTAACTTACAATTTTTAGTCAAAAATGAGCGAGCATATGTCATAGAACTAAATATACGTGCATCTCGTTCCATGCCATTTGTTTCTAAGTTTGTTAAAGTGAATATAATTAGTCTAGCAGCACAAGCAATCCTAGGAAAAAAGATTTCCAATATACCTCAAGGTATGTGGGCAAATACTGGCATGCATGGAATAAAAGTTCCACAATTTTCTTTCATGCAACTTGAAGGAGCAGATATTGTATTGGGTGTTGAAATGCAGTCAACCGGTGAGGCAGCATGTTTTGGAAATAGCTTCTATGATGCATTATCCAAAGGATTGACATCAGTGGGTTATAATCTCCCAAAAACTGGATCAGCATTGGTTACAATAGGTGGTGTAGAAAACCGGGAAAAACTACTTCATACATCTGCACTGTTAAAAAGTCTAGGCTTCAAAATTCTTGCCACTGAAAC
>CACLIK010000024.1 GCA_902606965.1 uncultured marine group I thaumarchaeote | reverse complement strand
GATGATTCTGGTTCTGACATTTTATCTTCCAAACGTTAAAACTGAAAATATGAATTGTATTCCAAATCCAATAGCACCTACTGTCGCAATTCCAAATAATACTAGTCTTAGATGTTGCATATAGACTTCCTTATCAGATTTTTTGGTAAGCTTAATGGTATTTTTCATGTTCATTAACGTACGTTGAATGTTAATCTTCATTTGCTGGAAATTAATAAAGTATCAATATATCTTTTATCTAATGGAATTACTCGTTGCATATCAAAAAGACCCAGCAGGCCATAATATTGCTAAATTTATTTCACAAGAAATGGAAAAAAATGGCGATGTTTATAATGGCAGATATTTTGATTTGGCAATAATTTCGACCCCAGCCATTTCTGCTGATTGGCTAGAGGAAAAATTTGATTATGATGGGTATATTTTTTTATCAAAACATGCAGCAGAATCAGGCGTTTTGGCACTTACATGTCATAATACAGGAAATTTTTCTATTGCAAAATTTGGTGGTTATGATCGTCAAGTGTCCGTTCCACATCCATATATTCAAAAATCATACATTCAGAGTCTTTGGAAAACAAGAAGTAAATTCCCACAATTTCAAATAACAATTGAAGCAACTCATCATGGTCCAACCGCATTATCTAAACCCGCCTTATTCATTGAAGTTGGGACAACAGAAAAGGAATGGAATGATGTTAATCTGTGTAATTCAATTGGGCAAATTATAATTGATGTTATGAAGGAACCACAAAAGCAGTATCCGATCGCGATATGTTTTGGCGGAACACATTATTCTGAAAAATTTACCAATGAACTAATTCATGGTAAGTATTCATTAGGCACAGTAATTCCGAAACATGCATTAGAACAAGTTGATCAGTCATTATTTTCTCATATAATTGAAAGAAATGTAGGTGTTACAGCAGCATTGTTAGATTGGAATGGCATGGGAAAAAATAAACAGAAGATTGTTGAAATGCTCGAGGGAACTAATTTAGAGGTAATCAGGCTTTGACGTTTAGTACTAAAGTTTACAGAAAACTTTTGCAGGTTCCAAAAGGGAAGGTTACAACTTATGGCGAGTTAGCAAAAGCAGTTGGATCAAAGAATGGACAACGTGCCATTGGCATGATCATGAAAAAAAATCCATTTCCAGTAATAGTGCCGTGTCATAGAGTAGTAAAATCTGACGGTAAAATTGGTGGCTATGCTTATGGTGAAAAAATAAAGTCAAGAATGCTTGCTAATGAAGGAATTAAAATTAAAGATGGGAAAATTATAGATTTCGATAAAGAGAGATTCTATTTCTGACCTTTTCGTTTTGAGATTATTTCTTCAATTAAAGTTCGGAGGTGCGCAATATTCCTAACAGTATTTCCACCAATCTTCTTGTAAAGATCCCAAAATTCCGTATTTGTAATTTCCTTTCTATCCCTAGCAATTTTTAATCTATAACGAAGTGCTCTTACCTTTGTTACATAAACTTCCTTTTTACCTACTCTAGCCCCCTTGCGTCCCTTTTTGGAACCCTGTTTCACACCACGTTTCTTTTTTTGAATTTTTTTTACTTTAGCTCTTCCTCGTGATGCACCAGTAATAGGTTTAATTTTAATCGTGTTTGCTGAGAACAAACTTCTAATATTTTCTCTTGTAATTGCATCAGCTATATCATCAAGATGGTCAGAGTCAAATTGTACTCTATTTACTCCCACCTTATACATTCGAGCTACTAGTTGTTTTTTTGCTTTAAGATTTACTGGCACGTTCTGACACCCTCGCATTAAATATTTTGAATTTCTTTTCTATTGATTTGATTACTATAGCCTTTCTTTTCTTTGTTCCAACACTATGACCTATTCTTACACCATCAGTTTTTGGGTTTAATTTTTCTAAATCATCAATATTATGGACTAAATTATCTGTATAACCAGATGGATGTAATCCACGTGAAATTTTAGGACCTCCATAGCCTACCTTAACAAGACCAGGTCGGCCACGACTTTTTTGCTTACGCTGATGATTATCAATACCCTTTGGCTTTCGCCAAGTTGTTTCTAATCTCTTATATCTCCAACTTTCAGCTCTTTTAAAATCAGGTCTACTTTTAGCAGCCTTAGCGCGAGCTTCTAATTTTTCTTTGTTTATTGGCATGACCATAAACCTTGAATTTTTACATAAATAGGTTGCTAAAACTCGATGAAAAATTTGTGATCTTAGAAAGAGATAATAGTGTTTTTTATTGCGAGTAAATCCTAATGTATAAAACTTATTTTGAGTTTTTTAGCATGGTGGGAGTTGAATATACATGAGTGAATCCGAGTCAACAGCCAAGTTTAATTCTCAAATTACTGCATTTGGTATAAACCCATCAAAAATTCATAGAAATTTATCAGTTGAAAAACTAGTTGAAGTTGCTGTTGAAAAAAATGAAGGGATAGTAACCTCAACTGGTTCATTATCGGTCAAAACTGGCAAATATACGGGAAGATCACCCGATGATAGATTCATTGTTTTTGACGATCTCACGCATGATAAGGTTCACTGGGGAAAAGTCAACAAACAATTTCCAACAGAAACATTTGAAAAATTATCTCAAAAAATGAAAAAATTTGTTGGTGGAAAAGAATTATTTGTATTTGATGGTTTCGTAGGCGCTGATCCAGAAAATAGATTATCTATCAGAATTATCACGGATCACGCTTGGCAAAGTTTGTTTGCGCACCAACTTTTTATCAGACCATCAGATGCTGAATTAGAATCTCATGAGCCAGAACTTACTGTAATGTGTATTAATGATTTTGAGGCTATATCGGAAGTTGACGGTACAAATTCAAATGCGTTCATACTCATTAATTTAACAAAGAAACTTGTCCTTATTGGAGCAACAAATTATGCGGGAGAAATTAAAAAATCAGTTTTCTCTGTAATGAACTTCCTTTTACCATCAAAGGATGTTTTCCCAATGCACTGTTCTTCTAATGTTGGCAAGGATGGCGATACAGTACTATTCTTTGGTTTATCAGGTACAGGTAAAACTACACTATCTGCTGATCCTGAACGGATGTTGATTGGGGATGATGAACATGGTTGGTCAGATAAAGGAATTTTCAACGTAGAAGGAGGTTGCTATGCAAAATGTATTAATCTCAAAGAAGAATCAGAACCGCAAATTTGGAATGCCATCAAAAAAGGTGCTGTATTAGAAAATGTAGTTATTGACAAAGAATCCCTAAAACCAGACTTTGATGATGGCAGTTTAACTGAAAACACAAGAGCTGCATATCCACTCGACTACATTCCAAAAGCTGTTATACCAAGTGTCGGCGGTATCCCTAAGGTCATTATATTTTTAACAGCAGATGCAATGGGAGTTCTACCTCCACTATCCAAACTTTCTAAGAATGGAGCAATGTTTCATTTCATGTCAGGATATACAAGCAAACTAGCTGGAACTGAACGAGGTATTAAAGAACCAAAGGCTACATTCTCCAAATGTTTTGGTGCACCATTCATGCCACGTCTTGCTTCAGTGTACGCAAAGATGCTTGGCGAAAAGATTTCCACACATAATACAGCGGTATACCTAATCAATACTGGCTGGTCTGGAGGACCATACGGTGTTGGTAAAAGAATCAAGATAGAATATAGCCGCGCAATGGTAACTGCAGTCATAAATGGGTCATTAGATATTGTAAAGTTTTCCCATAATGATCTTTTCAATCTAGATGTACCAACTGAATGTCCCGGAGTTCCTTCAGAAGTTTTAGAACCAAGAAACACATGGGTTGATAAAGACGCCTATGATCTTTCTGCAAAAAAACTAGCTCAAATGTTCGTGGATAACTTCAAAAAGTTCAAGGATGTATCTGAAGAAATACGTCAGGCAGGACCAAAAATCTAAGATTTAGTTATTTCCTTCTTACTGATAGACCTACAATAACTGTTACAATCATTATAACAGATATTATGAGAATGGTTTTCTCGGGCAGATTCAACATACTTCCAAGACTTTTTTCGTCATGTTCTATTGTTTTCACATGAATGCTTGCGTATGCACTTAGTGTTTTATCATCATCCTTGATTTTAGCCTCAATCCAGTATTTACCCGGCTGAGAAACTATCATCTCTGGATTTTTACTAGGAGTGATTGATTCTGTAGATACTTTTCCAGTTTCCTGATTTATGACAGAGATCTTTGCGTATGACCATGAAGAGGGGCTAGAGATATCAACATTGAATTTTCCGCCATCCTCATTAACTATGATAGCACCTTCAGAAACTCTTACTATGACTGGTATATGATAGTCAATCTCATTATGATTGATAATAATCCTACTTTCAAAGTATCCCAAATTTTGTTCAGTTAATTTTGCATTTATGGTCATTTTCTTATCATCTAAACTGTAATCAAAATCAGCAACATCATTTTCCTCAAATCTAATTGATATTGATATTGCTTGATCATCAATACCTCTAATTTCCAAATCTTTAGTTTGGATTTGGTTTGCGGACGATAAATCAAATATCAGATTTGGTGGAGTTATAATTAGTTCAGCATTGATAGCATTAGAGGCGCTCACTCTTCCATTTCCAGATACATCTATAGGAAATCTATCATCAAACTGATCATATACTATATCTGTAGTTGTCATCAAAATTGATTTAACTTCTTGTGGTGTTAGTTCAGGATTTTTTTGTAAAATTAATGCAGCAGTACCAGCAACATGTGGTGCCGCAAAACTTGTACCACTTGAAATCTTATAGTTTCCATCAATATCGGTTGTGTTTATGAACGCACCAGGTGCAACAAGATCAGGTTTAATGTAAAAGGGAGAAACCGGTCCTCTGGAGCTAAAATAAGCAACAAAATCTGGATGATAGAAAACATCCAGCGTTCCTTCTGTGCCACTTTGTAAGATTTCCCTAATTATTAGTCCATCATCTCTGGATACGGATAATGCAGGAATAGTTGGTTCATAGCCCTCATCCACATATTCATGAATCAATTCTCCAAAAAATATACCCGGTTGATTGTTGTATACTATGACAGCCTTTGCTCCAACATTGGCTGCATTCTTTTCCTTGTCAGAAAAATAAACTATTTCACCTTCTATATCACTGCCTCGCTGAATAAGTAAAATAGAATCTTCAAAATTATTTCCCAAAAGATCATCAACCTTACCATATTTGCCAAAAAGAATTTGTGATGTGATGGGATCTGTAAGCGCCTGAGTTCCTACCATTGGAAAAACATTGAAGGTTTTATCGTCTATTTCAAAAGTTGCGACCAGACTACTTGTGACATTGTTAAATGTTGCACCAACAGTAATCGCATTTGGATTTATTCCCGGGCTTCCAATTGTACTTAATTCAGGCCCAAAATTTCCGGCAGCAGTGACTACAAAAATATTATTTTTGACTGCTTTGTTTACTACCTGATCAATTTTCGTATTTGTTTGGTTAACACCCAAGCTAATATTGATAATATCAGCACCATCTTCTATTGATTTTTCAATTGCTTTGATTATCAAATCTGTAGGTACAGATTCACCATCTTCTGAAACTTTGTACATTAAAATTTTTGAACCAGGTGCTATTCCCTTTAGGTCACCATTTGATGCTATAATTCCCGCTACTTGTGTGCCATGGCCATTTGCATCCTCAGGGATTTCGTCATTATCAATAAAATCATATCCACCAATTATTTTATCATCAAAATCTGGATGATTTAATTCAATTCCAGTATCAATAATTGATATTGTTATCCCACTTCCATCATATCCGCTTTGATGTGGTATGCTTGTTCCTATGAATGGCCCACTGTCATTTACTAAAATGGAAACATCTTCTGTACTTTGTAATTGATTTGACAATAAAATGGCACTAGTGAATATTAAAATTACGAAAAAAAATATTTTCGAGTATTTCATATGAGAGCATTTTTTTAGTGAAATTTCATTCTTTGCTAAACCATTAAATTGCATGATTTTTCAAATAATACATGGGAAAATATACACTTCCTGAGATGCCTTATGCATATGACGCATTGGAACCTCACATAGACGCTCGTACAATGGAGATTCATCATACAAAACACCATCAAAAATATACTGATGGAATGAATGGTGCTTTAGAAAAACTAAGTCCGGAACTACAGAGCAAGGATATTGTTGATATCTTATCAAGTATCAATGATGTACCTGATGATGTTAGAGGTGCAATTAACTTCAATGGTGGCGGATACGACAATCACAAACTGTTTTGGAATAATATGAAACCAGATGGTGGCGGAGAACCTGGCGGTGCACTAGCAGACGCAATTAATTCTTCCTTTGGATCATTTGCTGATTTTAAAGAACAGTTTTCTAGCAAAACAGCTCCTATACAAGGGAGCGGTTGGGGTTGGCTCGTATACAATCCATCTTCTAGTAAAGTTGAGTACAAAGCAATGCCAAATCAGACAAGTCCTAGAACTGAAGGATTAATTCCATTGTTGGGTCTTGATGTATGGGAACATGCCTATTATCTCAAGTATCAAAACAAACGTCCGGACTATATTGCCGCTTGGTGGAACGTAGTCAACTGGGAAGAAGTCGACAATAGACTTTCAAAGGCAAAATAGTATTCTATTTTTTATTTTTTTAATTTTGTAGTTTTAAATGCATTTATAGGAAACTGACCTATTTTTTTTATAATGAGTGAAGATCAGGCACAGCAATTATTGTACCAAATGCAAATGTTGGAAGGTTATCTTTCCGAATTGTCACAAAAAGAGACAACTATAGTATCGGTTATTAGAGAAGCATCTTCTGCTATTCATTCACTTAAAACCATTGATAATAAGACGGACAATGAAACGCTAACACCAGTTGGATTAGGTACTTTCGTAAAAACAAAAGTTGTACCCAATGAAAAATTAATCCTAAATATTGGTGCTGGAATAGCTGTAGAAAAAGACAAAGATTCTGCTATTAACTTTCTAGAATTACGATTGAAAGAAATGCAAGTAGCCTTACAAGAAACATCAAATCAAAAACAACAAATCTCGGCAAGTTTAGAACAGGGCAAACAGCAAATGGAACAAATGCTAGCTGCGTCTCGAAGTAAAAAATAAAGAAAAAAATTATGTTTGAAAAACTGGGCGATGCATTTTCAAAAGCCGCTAAAGGTTTTAGTGAAAAAGATCTAAATGAAAAAGATATTGAAGAGGTACTATCTGAGCTTGAAATCTCTCTCTTAGAATCAGATGTTGCAACAGAAGTTATTGATGATATAAAATCCGATCTAGGTGCAAAGCTAGTTGGTAGTAGGGTCAACAAGAAGGAAATTGAAGGTTTTATACAAAAAAGTCTAATCGAGAGTATTTCTAGCATGTTTGATGAGGCTGGTTCAGTTGATATATTGTCAGGCATAAAATCAAAAACAGATCCACAGGATCCATACCTAATTCTATTTGTTGGAATCAATGGGACTGGAAAAACTACAACCATCGCGAAAATGGCTAATCTTTTACAAAAAAATAAAGTCTCAGTAGTTGTTGCAGCAGCTGATACATTTAGGGCTGGTGCTATCGAACAATTGCGTGAGCATATAAACAAACTGAATTTAAAGTTGATTGCCCAAAACTACGGCTCGGATCCCGCTGCTGTAGCACATGATGCATTACTTTATGCCAAATCACACAAGGTCGATTGTGTCCTTATCGATTCTGCTGGAAGGATGCAAACAAACAAGAATTTGATGGAACAGATTGCAAAAATTACAAAAGTTGTAAGCCCAGATTTGAAAATATTTGTGGGCGACTCACTAGCTGGAAATGATACGGTTAGTCAGGCTAGAGAATTTCAGGAGCATACATCTTTTGATGGCGCAATTTTGACTAAAAGCGATGCAGATGCACGTGGTGGTGCTGCTTTATCAATTGTTGCAGTAACCAAAAAACCCATTATTTGTGTGGGTACTGGACAGGGTTATGATGATTTAGAATTATTTAG
>CACLIK010000023.1 GCA_902606965.1 uncultured marine group I thaumarchaeote | reverse complement strand
GATATACCAGCTCACTGGTTGCGATGGAGATTGAACCTGACAAGCTGGAACACGTTGCGCACCAAATCAACAAGCACCCTGGTGTAAGCCACAACTATGAAAGAGAACATGAGTTCAATCTCTGGTTTACTTTGGCTGTACCTCCCGGCTCCGATTTGGAAAAGGAATTAGAGAAATTTTCAAAGTTGGATGGAATCAAGAAGACAAGAATGCTTCCTACATTACAGCTGTTCAAGATTGGAGTAAAGCTGGACATGGTTGATGACAAAAAGCATGAGGTAAAGCCATCTGAGGAAAAGAAAAAAGTTACCGATGTAAAGTTTGTCCCAACCGAGGAAGACAAGGAATTCATTCGAGAACTGCAGAAAGATATGGAGATAGTTGACAGACCTTTCCAAAAGGCTGCGGAAAATTTGGGAATGACTGAGGATCAAATTTTTGAAAAGTTACATCACTACGAAGATATTGGAGTTATGAGAAGATATGCAGCAATTTTACGACATAGGGAAGCTGGATTTACTGCCAACGGGATGATTGTCTGGAAAGTTCCAGAAGCACGAATCACCGAAGTTGGAAACAAGCTTGGTGCTTTTCCACAGGTAAGCCATTGCTATGAGAGACCGGTATATCCAGACTGGCCATATAATGTGTTTTCAATGATTCATTGCAAGTCTTTTGATGAAGCGGGCGAAGTCGCTGGACAAATTCAGAAGCAGATTGATGTTGACGAATACAAAATTCTATTCAGTGCAAAGGAATTCAAAAAGACAAGAGTAGAGTATTTTGTCGAGAATGAATTTAGTTTAGAAGAGAAAATTACTGCATGAAGATCAGGCTTATGGTAGGTCATATCATATGTTTAAGATGAGACCACTATTTTTCTCGGTACTGGTTATTTTAGCTCTCATTCCATTAGTTCCTGACATTTTATCTGATCCTCCAAATCAACCATTGGGAGATTTTGTTATTCCTACCTGGGTTAAGAGCACAGCAGGTTGGTGGTCCGACGATAAAATTCCTGATTCATCATTCATTGAGACGATAGAATTTCTGATCAAAGACGAAATGATTACTGTGGAAATTCCTGATTTGGATTCAGAAGTTTCAAACGAAATTCCTACCTGGGTTAAGAGTACAGCAGGTTGGTGGTCCGACGATAAAATTCCTGATGTCACATTTGTTGCCTCAATAAGATATTTGATGTCTCAGGGTATCATACATGTCGAGCGAGAGCAGGTTGAGGAATCTGAGAAATGTACTTTCAAGGGATTTGAAGTTGTTTGTTCATCTGAGAAGCATACTGAGGAAATAAAGGAATTTGATATTGTAGTTAACAGCCATAGTTGTACACCTTGTACAAGCTGGACATATGTTGGAAAGGAATACCATTTCCAGATAGAAACATTTGATGGGTTTCGTGGAAATCCAATTGACGACGTTATAATAACTGCAAAAATAATTTCCAAGGATGGTGAATTAAGATATGACTTTGGTACGATATCAACAGAAGATGGAATTTACCTAAACAGTATAACAATCCCCAATATGGATTGGTATGCCGATAACATACTTTCTGTTACTGCTGAACACAACGGAATTGAAAAAACAATAGAAAAGGAATTTGAAGTGTTTAAGGGAAAGAGCAGTGGATCTGGAATTACTGAGGTTGGTGTGGGTGGTTGCGCTCATGTAAGTCCAGTCAAAATTGATACTTGGGAAACAGGACCTCAAGGACTCTGGTTTAGCAGTAATGGGATGAAAATGTTTGTCACTGGATACAATGGTGATGATGTAAACGAATTCACGTTAACTGCCCCATATTGTATTGCAACAAAATCATTTGTATCAGCTTTTGAGTTATCAGCACAGGGGATTGGTGCACCTACTGACCTAGCTTTCAACCCATGGGGAGATAAAATGTATGTCTTACAAGCTAGCAACTCCGAAATATACGAATACAAATTATCTACTAGATGGACAGTTTCCAGCGCATCATATGTAGATAGTTTTGATCTATTAACTGAGGATTTCCAACCTCGAGGTCTAGAATTCACCCCCACTGGTGATAGAATGTTTATCCTTGGTTCTGGTGGGGATGAGATAAATCAATATGATCTATCTGTGAGATGGGATGTTTCCACAGCATCAGCTTCCTGTCATCCGTGTTTTGAAGTAGACAGTCAGGATAATGAACTAGAAGGACTTGCTTTCAATACAACAGGAGATAAAATGTTTATTCAGGGATACGGAAATGACAAAGTATACGAATATGTTCTGTCTGTGAGATGGGATGTTTCCACAGCATCATTTGTAGATAGCTTTGATTACCACTGTGTTCCTGGTGGCGCGTGTAATATAGAAGGCGGGGGTAGAGACGTATGGTTTGACCCAACAGGAAAGACAATGTTTCTCATAGGAGATTCTGGAGATGATATCAATGTATACAAATTATCTGTGGCGTGGGATGTTTCCACAGCATCACATGTGTCATGACTAAAACTAATGAAAAATATCTAAGTTAAGATTTCTTTAATTTTCTCTAATACCCTTTTTTGGCTTTCAAGAATCTCAATAACCGACTCGTTATCCGGTAAATCTTTGGAGGCAGCATATTTTTTGAGATTGGTATTGGTTCTTACAAGAAATGAGTCAATGAACGTTGCAGCCTTTTTGATTTTTTCTTCATCGTTCATAATATCACTCCGTATCTTTAGATGGTCTGGCAATGTCACGTAAGTCTTTTACAAGAAGCCGTAAGCAGCGTCTGCAGCACCACCAGTACTTGCCGTTGCATTTTCCCTCATCATCCATGATATTCTACTGCACCGTGGCCTTTAGTTCGTAAGGAGATTCTTTCCACCAACTGTTATACAAGTCGTCAATCTCTTTCATGTCGGAGCTGCTGATGTAGTTTCCATCAGACATTGCAGCAAATTTTTCGATTTCCTCTTCGCTGATGACTGTTGGTAATACAGACGAGACTGGATTCTTTGAAATGATGAACTTGATTGCGAGTTCTATGATGCTAAGGTCGTTTCTTTCTGCTATTGGACGGAGCTGCTCTACTTTTTTCAGTGACGCCTTAATCCATTCGCCCTTGCGAACAGAGCGGTGGTCCTTTTCGTCAATCTTGGTATTCCCATCAACCTTGCCAGTCAGTATTCCAGATGCATCAGGAACACGAACCAGTATGCCAACGTCCTTCTCTGCACCCCTTTCAATAAGCTCGTTGCCTGGAGTCTGCTCTAAAATATTGTAAACAGTCTGTACTGCACTGACATTCTTCCTTTCCATAGCCTCAATTCCTTCCTCCGTCCAGCCTATTGCAGGACCCAATGCAACTTGGTATGTTTTGATCTTTTCGTCTCCAATCAATCCATCAAGTGTTTGAAATATTGTATCATCATGAATGTGTCTCAGTTTTGGGTTATGCAAACCATAAACATCAACATAATCAGTCTGTAACCTAGCAAGACTGTTCTTTAGTGCATTGTTTGTAAACTCTGCATCAAACCTTTGTGGCAATTCCTTATGACCAATCTGATCAACGTTTTCAAAATCATAACTGTACTTTGTTGAGATAACAACTTCGTTACGCATATCAGAAAAAACTTCCCCTATCAGCTTCTCGCTCTTTCCTTTTCCGTACATGTCGGCGGTTTCAAAAAAGTTAATTCCAACGTCATATGCTTTCTTCAGCATTCTTTTGGCTTCGTCCTCTTCAATCTCTTTTCCCCACCAGTTTAGTGCTATTGTCCATGCACCAAATCCTATTTCAGAAACCTTGATTCCGCTTTTTCCTAATTTTTTATACTTCAATTTACAATCTCCTTGAACTCTTTCATTCTTGATTCTATCTCTTCGTCGCTCAAAACTGATTTTGCATCACGATCCTTTTCATTTAATTCTATCCAAGACTTGCATCCCTGATATTCTGATTTTATTGGAATTTCAAACTCTGGAACTTTGTATGTTCTCAAGAATAATGCTTTCATTGATTTTTCGGGAAGCCACTCAATTCTTTCCTTAACGTAAGAATCACTTAGAATGTGAAATGGTGACAACGCGTTTATCTTGTCTTCAGAATCGATGTCCTTTTGATATAACACATGAGCGAAAGAAGTGATGTTGTTAACCCCTTCTTTTGGTTTGCTTGCCAGTGCATCTTCCAAGTGTTTATGGAACTGTGGCTTGAGATGGTTTGTTTCTTGGTGTTCAAATGTTGGAAACAAAAAAAACTTTTCATTTTCAACCACAAAGCCTGATGAATCCTCTAGAATTCCTCCCTTTCTCAAAAGTACAGTTTGATCTCCGTTTTCAAGGGCATTGACAACAGTTGCCCATTCTTTTAATGCGTTCATTATCCCAAACTTGTAATTATTGGAACTATATCCTTTTTCACGCAAGTAATCATTGGTGTGTCAACTGCAACGTATGCAGAGACTGGAGTCTGTCTTAGATCCATGATTAGGTTTTGAAAGTCACGCAAGTTATCACATTCAAATGCTAACATGAAATCCTGATCATCTATTCCGAATGAATATGTTGTATTGAGTGTAACTTGAGGGTATTTTTCACTTACATTGATGTGCTGATCCATCATTTTTTGTCTTTGTTCTTGTGGTAAGAGATACCATTCCCTTGTCTTGGTAAATGGATATACTACTACGTATTTTTGTGGTTCATTACCTAAAACAAATGATGGAAGAGTTCCTTTTCTTGCATATGTAGAAGATCTTGTACAGGAAAGATAAACGCGTGATGGTATGATGTATTTTCCAAATACTGTAAGGTAAAGTTTTGACATTACATCTTGAATTTCCTCTACCGTCTCTGCTGCAAACCAAAACAAAAACTCTACATCGCCGCGCAAGCCAAGAGTTGAGTAGGATCTAAATCTAATTCCAGAATTAATAATTACATTTTCAACCTCTTTGGCAGATTCTTCTTTGGCTAGATCCGCCATCCATCTCCATTTTGGATCAATCTTAAAGAATGAAAAATTAAAAAAATATTGGTCGTTTTCTGTTGCTTCCAATGTCTAGTCAGATTTCTTTTCTAATACCCAATCATAACCTTTTTCCTCAAGTTCACCCGCAAGAGACGAGTCACCGCTCTTCAAGATTTTTCCTTGAGCAAAAACATGAACATGATCTAGTTTGTCGAGATAATTAAGAATTCTTGCATAATGTGTAATCATAATTGTTGTTGTGTTTTTGTCAAACGTGTTGCTGATAGCTTTTGCAACTGCTTGAACAGAGTCTATGTCTAAACCAGAATCTGGTTCATCCAATATTGAAACTCTTGGCTTCAATACGGTCATTTGCAATACTTCAGATCTCTTTTTTTCACCACCAGAGAATCCTTCATTCAAGTATCTTGATAGAAATTCATCTTTCATTCCAACAGCATTAACATTTTCTTTAAGATATTTTTGAAATTCTCTTACAGTGATGAATACTTCACGCTCATCGTCTTTGAGTGCTTTACTTAGTGCGTTGTATGATGTTCTAAGAAAGTGAGAAAAACCTACACCAGAAACTTCAGTAGGATATTGAAACCCCAAGAACAATCCTTTTTTTGCTCTTTCATCTGTTTTTAAATCTAAAATACTTTCGCCATCCAACAAAATATCACCACTTGTTACCTGATATTTTGGATGACCAAGTAGTGTGTATGCTAGAGTGCTTTTTCCTGAGCCGTTAGGACCCATTATAGCATGAACCTCTCCAGGGCCTGTTTTCAGGTTAACTCCCTTTAGAATTTCCTTGCCTTCCCTTGAAACACAAAGGTCTTTGATTTCCAAAGTTGCCATGGGTGATTAAAATTCAGTTCTGTATATAATCGAGACTAATTTTAGCTATTCCTAACCTGAATATTCCAGTCTGTCTAAAATAAAAAAAAAGAAAAAAAGATTATTTTTTAGCTAATGTTGGTCTAAGCGCGATATTCAATTTGAAACCTGTAAGAATTTCCTTACATCTGTTTCGTATGGTAACTTCCGTTACACCTGAGACACTTGATATGTCTCTTTGAAGAACACTTTGTCCAAGAAGAATTGATGCGATGTACAGGTATGCTGCAGCAATTCCATTTGGCGCTTTTCCATCAGCTAGATTACGGTCTTTTGTTTTGTCAGCAATTTCAAGAGATAGTCTTTCTACTCTTGTATCGGTGTTTGTCATGTTTGCAATTTTTGAGATGTATTTATCCATGGTAACCACGGGTGTCGTGACTGTTCCAAGTTCCATTACTAGCATTCTATAGTATCTTGAAGCTAGTTTTGTTTTTGATTTCACATCTTTTGCGGGACAAACTTCTCGTAGAATTTCTTCTAGTGAACGAACCACATCGCATTGTTTGCATGCCATGTAAACTACTGCTGCAGAAATACTAATCACTGATTTTCCTTTGACTTTGATGTTTTTTCCATCAAGACTTCGATAGATGATTGAGGCTGTTTCTATAACATTTTTAGGAAGTGAACAACTCTGGCAAATTTCTGAAACTCTTCCCAAGACATTTGATAGTCTTCTGTCTCGTGATGAGGATACCCTAACTCTTTGTTGCCATTTTCCTAATCTATGCATTTGACTAGCCGTTTCTGCATTGATCTTTTTTCCACTGAAATCCGTAGATCCAATGGAGATTTCTGTAGCTATTCCCAGGTCATGTTGTGAATACGATGTCTGACCAGTTGCCCTAGCAAGTTTCATCTTGTCTTCTAGATTGTTACTTCTTGCTTCTGGACCATGATCTTCCATGTGTTCTTGCATTACGATTCCGCAACCAGAACAAATTCTTTCACCATTTTCTGTATCATCAATAATTGATGACTCACAGACCGTGCATCTTTCTACTTCTATTGTTTCCATTTTCGTTTTCTCCTGTTTTGTTTTTTTGCAGGAGGAATGTCGAAAGCAAACATCTTTTTTCCAACAAATTTTTTGATGTTGTTGGTCAAAGACATGGCAGAGGCGTACGGTTTGGCTACAGGCCCTATTAGTTCAGTAACCTTTGCAACCTTAGTACTTCCTTCATCACAAAGTATCTGTCCAGCAGACACTGTGTTAGAAAGTCTTACTATGACTCTGCCACTATTGGCCAGATGCAAAATTTCCCCTACCTCCTGCAATTATACACAAGAACGTCTAATGATTGATCAAACGTTCTGTCAACTTTACTTTAGCTTGGAGCTAGATTGAGTTTTATTTTGACTGTTTTGCCCTCTTGGCAACCATTTTTTCCGAAATTTTATCAAGAACTTTTGTTTTTGGTAATTTTTTTTCTAACATGATATATCCCGATCTTACAAAAGGTCTTTTTGGAAACCTAACTTGATCATCAGTTTCTGTTGGTTCAAGACCTGCGGCTTTTGCCGATTCAATTAATTCACTTAGTGATGGATCAAAAACGCATTTCTCTTTTGGTAATCTTCTTCCCTTTTGTCTAGACAACGTTTTGTTGAAATAATCTAACCAGATTACGATGTGGTCGTAATCCTTCATAAAATCACTTTACTAGTATTGCGTTCACGGTGCCACTCTGTCCAGGTCTTGAAACAACTTTGCACTTTCCTTCGTCCGTTTCAAGTATTGCACCTTTTGAAATTACTCCACGACGTTGATAATCATTGTTTGTGCCATTTTCTAACACTTTAATTATTTTCACTCTTTTTACTTTGGAGTCTATTGCAAGATTGACAGAGTCGATTGTTTTAATTCCAGTTTTGTTATTTTTTCCACGAACCTTTCTTGTAACTGTAATTTGTTCACCTACTAGCGCTTCGTTAGGAAACCTATCAATTTCATATTTTCGTCTAGAACGTAACGGATGTCTACGTCCACCTGTTATTTTACTCGTGCCCAAATTTTCAACTGGCTTTTTCATGCACCCAGTTCAATTATCTCTAATTTATACAAATCGAATGGATTATGTGATTTTTTGTTATTTCCTGACTCTTTTGAACAATTTCTGTTTAAGTGTGGTAACGTCACCCTCAATCCCAAAATATTTTTGGAATTTTTCTGTAGTTGAGTAGATCCTCAATCTTCCGACACTTTGATGTTCAATAAAATTAAGTTGGCGTAATTCTTTTAGTTGCCCATAAACACCAGATCCTCTGACTTCCAAGAGTTGTTTTGAACTTATGGGTTGTTCTACTGCAATATATGACAATGTTTTTGTTGTAGCTCTGGACAAAAGTGGCTTTGACGCATATTTTCTTATACTTGCACTGTACTCTGGTTTTAGTTGGAATACATAACTACCATCTGGTAAGGTAACAATTTCAATAGCTTTGAATGTGTTTTTCATTTTTTTAATAATTGATTCTAATACAGTAATAGTTTTTTGTCGTGATTCTGTTCCAGCAGCTTTGACTAATTCTTCTATAGTTAACGGTCTTCCGGCAGAATATAATGCCGACTCAAGTCGTGCCGCTATTTGTTCTTCATTTAGAAGTTTGCCCATCTTCTTCTCCTTTCTTATTATCGTCAATCAAAGTCACTTGAATATCGTCACCCATCTGTGCCAACTCAACTTTTTGTTTTTGTGCCAGAAATAAAATTGCGAAAAAACATCTTATCGAGTCTAAACTATCCAAGTCAGTCACAATTTCCCTCAACAATCCGCTCCCCGTGGCTGTAATTTTACTAGTGATTAAAGTCTCATATTTTTCAACTATATTCTCAAATGAAACGAAATAATCTTTGAAATCTGGTGGTTCGGTAGGCTCAAAATCTAGTTGTCCTTTCCTTCGTAAGCGTTGAGGATTAGCTATAGAGCCAATCAAATTTTCAAGTAATTCTAGTAATTCGTCGAGTGATACAGGATATGTGGATTCATGCCTGTATGGCATATCTAAGATATTGATGTCAACATCACGCCTGTTAATTAACGGTCTTTTTTCCATTGCAGCCTTTTGTAAGGCAAAAATACTTTCTACCTTCATTCGATAAATCAAGGATGAAGAAAGTGCCGCCATTCCTGCAACTTTCAAATCTTTTTTGCCTGTTTCCTCTAGTATTTTTATTAACATCTTCAAAATTTCTATGAGGTCAATTTGCCAGACATCTTTTTTTTCAATTACAGATGGGTTAAACAAAATATTAACAGGTTCTTGGGAGATTCCGGCAATTTCTTCTTCAGTCATAGATTTTGTACAATAACGATTCACTAATACTATCAAATCTATTTTTTTCTTGCTTCCAGTCAACTCTTATATTATAATAAACTGAAAAATTCGACGTTGAAGGCAGCACAAATCATAGAGCCTAATAAACCTCTAAAAATATCTGAGATTGACACTCCAACCCCTACTGGCAAACAAGTTGTAGTCAAAGTCAAAGCAGTAGGTGTTTGCCACAGTGATTTGCATCTTTGGGAAGGTGGTTATGATACTGGAGATGGATTCATGAAAGTTACGGATAGAGGTGTAAAATTTCCTGTCATACCAGGTCATGAAATTGTTGGAACAGTAGCAGAGATTGGAGATTCTGTAGAGGGAATCAACGTGGGTGATGATGTGTTAGTATATCCTTGGATAGGTTGCGGTAATTGCCCAACATGTAAGAAAGGCGACACAAATTTGTGCGAAGCTCCAAAATCACTTGGAGTTTTTCAGGACGGTGGATATGCTGAATATACACTAATACCAGACTACAAATTCTTGGCTAAAATTTCAGGGATTGATCTAGAAGGTGCTGCATCACTAGCGTGTTCTGGTTTGACCGCTTACACTGCAATAAAAAAAGCAATATCAAATTCACCAGAAAATATTTTGATAGTTGGAGCTGGTGGTCTAGGTTTGATGGGAGTTCAAATTGCTCGTGCACTTTGTAATGCTAACGTCATCTGTGCTGATTTAGATGATGAGAAATTAAACATGGCAAAGGAGATGGGCGCACATAACATTGTAAACACAAAA
>CACLIK010000022.1 GCA_902606965.1 uncultured marine group I thaumarchaeote | reverse complement strand
CCTAAAGTCAGTGATTGAATTTGATAGTTCTCTCATTCCGTTTGAAATATTTTTATGAGTGATATTCACGCCTGCCCCAATTTTTTTTGAATGTTTTATGGACTGGTAAACGTAGTCTTTAGCTATTTTTACTGCATCGTGAATTGTATTTCCCCTTGCAAGTGATACAGTAATTGATGCAGAATAATTACATCCACTACCATGGTTTCTAATAGGAATTTTTCTGCCAGAAATCACGTATTCCATATTTTCATCTAAAACAAAATCAGAAATTTTACTATTTGATGAGGTTGCACCAGTAATGATTACACATTTGGCACCCATTGATTGTATTTTCTTTGCAGATTTTTTTGTGTTTGATATTCCTGACAAAACTTTAGCCTCAAACTTATTTGGAGTTATAACATTAGCTAGCGGAATTATCATTTTTTTGTAGTCATCTAGCGCACTTTTTTTAAGAAGTATTGCACCTGTGGTTGATTTTATTATCGGGTCAACAATGATGGGTGAATTAACATGTCGCAGTTTCAAATTAACAGTTTTTATTATTTGTGAATTATAGACCATCCCAATTTTTATTGCATCAATATGAAAATCAGAGAAAATTGAATCTAGTTGTGTTTTCAAGCTTTTAGTAGAAACAGGTTCAATTGATGTGACCTTTTTTGTATTTTGGCTGGTAATCGCAGTTACAACTGTGAATCCATAGGAATCATGATTAGAAAATGTCTTGATGTCGCTTTGTATACCGGCACCTGATGATGGATCAGATCCTCCAATGGAAAGAATATTCATATCTGTATTGAACTGTACACCGTGTTTTAAAATTTGATCGCTTGTTTGATTACTGTTTAAATCCATCAGAGAGTTAGTACACGTATGGCTACTCAAATGAGCTCTGCAAGAAGAGGTGTTGCGACTGACGAGATGAAGCAAGTTGCGGAGGATGAGGATGTAGCACTAGATTGGCTCTTGCCAAAAATCGCAAGCGGTTCAATTATCATTCCAAGCAACAATGTAAGACCTCAAAAGATTCACAATGTAGGAATTGGCAAGGGTATGAAAACTAAGGTTAATGTCAATATTGGCACTTCAACACTAAATGTCAATGTTGAAGAGGAGATTGAAAAAGCCAAAGTAGCTGTAAAATATCATGCCGACACAATCATGGATCTTAGTGATGGTGGGGATGTTGGCAGTATCAGAAGGACATTATTGGATACAGCTCCCATAACATTTGGAACTGTGCCAATTTATGAAGCGTATAATTTTGGCGTTGAAAAACACAAAAACCCTCTTGATATTACGGAAGATGATTATATCAAGGCATTTGAAAATAACATAAAAGATGGAGTTGACTATACGACAATCCATTCTGGCATTACAAAAGAAATTGCAAAAAGAATTTTCAAGGTAGAGCGGTATGCTGGAGTTGTAAGTAAGGGTGGAACAATAACTGCGGCATGGATGTTGAAATATGATAAGGAAAATCCTTACATCACTCATTATGACTATATGATTGAATTAGCACAAAAATATGATGTAACATTCAGTTTAGGCGATGCATTACGACCAGGCTCTATATTGGATTCACACGATGAATTACAGGTTCAAGAAATGATTAACATTGGGAGGCTAGCAAAGCGTGCAATTGAAAAAGATGTTCAAGTAATGATTGAAGGTCCGGGTCACGTTCCACTCAATGAAGTTACTGCAAACGTCACACTGGCAAAATCACTTATTGGAGATGTTCCATACTATGTTCTCGGACCTCTTGTTACAGATGTTGCATCTGGGCATGATCATATAGCAAGTGCAATTGGCGCTGCAGTTTCAGCAAGTGCAGGTGTTGATCTTTTATGTTATCTAACACCATCAGAGCACTTGGCATTACCAACTCCAGATGAAGTAAAAGAGGGCTTAATAGCATACAGAATTGCTGCCCATGCAGGAGATTTGGTGAAGCTTCGAGAGAAGTCTATCAAGTGGGATATGGATATGACTGAAGCAAGAAGGACACTTGATTGGGAAAAACAACTGGCTTTGTCAATAGATCCAGAAAAGGCCGCATTGATTCATGGGCGTACAGGCCAGCATCCAGGAAATAATGTACCGTGTACTATGTGTGGTGGTGCTTGCGTGTATATCATGCTACCAAAACAACGTAATTACGAAAAGGAAGAAAAAAAGTTACAACAAACTGAATAGTATTTTTTCCAATTCTGGAACAGTTTCATAATTTTTAATCTCATTTGGTTTTATCCAATTGAAGTCTGAATTTTCCCAGTTAAGCTTAATTTTTGGATTTTTCGCCTTGAATAAAAATGGAAAAATATTCCATTCGTGATTCCTATATTGAGCAGATTCAATTTTTATCTGTTCAATAGATTTCAATAATTCTATTTCACTTTCATTAATTCCAGTTTCTTCAAAAATTTCAGTTTTTGCTCTATCTAGCGGTGCTGCATCATTCTTTTCAATAATTCCGCTTACGCCAGCCCATAAACATTTCATCGATTTTACTTTGTCACTTCTTTTTAGGATGAGTATTTTATCATCATTCGTAATGAACGACGTAACGATATTTGTAGAATACATTCCTATTTTTCAATTATTTTAATCATTGATGATAATTTTTTGTATGACTTATCTAAATCAGTATTTTTTGAAATTCTTTTTTGAGATGATTTGATATAGTCAATTATTTCTTCGCTTTTTCCTTCTTGCGAATCAGTAAGCAGCTTTCCTATATCCTTCCATAATTCCTCACCATATTTTCTCATTTCTGGATTAGATATTATGGTTTCAATTAGTTCAGGCGATTCTGTAAGTATACTCTCCGTCACGATTTTTTGTATTTTAAATGTGGTCCCAGACATTTTTTCAGTCAATGAAATTTTTTCATCTTTTGCAAGTATGTTTGCAAATGCGATATTAACTAAATGAGTTAATCCAAGAATAACTGCAATTTTTTTATCGTGTTCAGTAGCATCAATCGTAACAAAATTTGCCTTTGGAAAAAGAAGTTTTGTTGTATCTAGTTCCTTTTTGACATCTTTAATTGGAATTATAATTATATTTTTACCATCTATTTTTTTTGTGCCAGGACCAAACATTGGATGGATGCAAATAGGACTTACCTTGGCTGGTGTTTTTATGAGCGTTTGAGCAGTCTTGGACTTTTGTGAAGAAATTTCTATTAAATACGAACCATGCTTCATCTCTTTTGCAATCAATCTTATAATTTCAGGAGTGTTTTTTGTTGGGGTACACAAAAGAACATAGTCAGTTTTTAATATTGCTCCAATAAGGGAATTTCCTTTTGTGATAAATTTCTCTTTTATCTCCTCATTTGTGTCAAATCCTACTACTTCAAAACCCATCTTGTAAAAATAATTTGCAAACCATTTGCCCATTTTTCCGTTTACGCCAATGATTGCTATTTTTTTATCCATACAGTTCCTTCAATATGGTATCTAATATTATCATACCTTCCTTTAACTTAGTTTCATCAATGGCTGTGAGTCTAAAAAATTCCTTATAATCTCCAAATCCCTCGCCTGGGGCTATGGCAACACCCCGCTCTAGCAATTGTTCTGAAAATTTTGTGGCATCAAAATCCTTGTATTTTGTTTTGGCAAACAGGTACATTGCCCCATCTGGTTCGATGAATTCTAGACCGATATCTTTCGCACTTTCAACTAATATCCCTAGTCTTGCTTCTATAGTTTCTGTATTTTCTTGAATGGCTTCAAAAGGAGACTTGATCACTTGTAATGCAACATATTGAATTGGTTCTGAAACATTTGTCAGACTAAGTGCCTGCAGCTTTGACATTTTTTCTATGATAGGTGGTTCTGCAACTGCATATCCAATCCTAAAGCCGGTCATAGCAAAAGACTTAGAAAATGATTTTGTGATTATGGATTTTTCATATCCATACGTCACAATTTTCTTTGGCTCATCATCTAGGTAATAATCTTCGTATATCTCGTCGCTCAGCACATAGAGATCATGTTCCTTTGCTGTTTGCATAATATTATCTAGAAGTTTTTCCGGAAGATTCTTTCCAGTTGGGTTATTAGGATAGTTTAGGATAATCATCTTTGTATTTTCATTTATTGCGTTGTTGATTTGGTCAATAGATGGCTCCCATTTTGTTTCTAATGTTGTCTTGATTGTTCTGACCTTGATGCCAGCATTTAATGCACAGTCTTTGTATGCAGGCCATGCTGGTTCTATTACAATTATTTCGTCACCAGGATTCAGCAGTGTAGTTATTGCCAAGTAAACTGCGAATCTTGCACCTGGGCAAATCATTATGTTTTCAATGTCAACCGTTGAGTCTTTGCTCAAAATCTTTCGTAATTCTGTGATTCCCTTTGTAGGGCCATATTTTCCGTATCCTTTGTCGTATACTTCTGCAAGCGCAGTTTTCACCTCTTGTGGTGGCTTGAAATCTGGTTCGCCAACTTCAAGATGGATTATTTTTTTACCCTCTTCCTCAAGTGCTTTTGCTTTCAAAAACATCGAAAGATGTGTTTGCTTGTTGTCAGACTGTACCTTTACGGACTCGTTAAGCAGTAAATTGAGAAATTTTGATGCAGTAGATTGATCCAAATCAATTTCTTTGCATAACTTTGCAACTTGAGTTCGTAACGTATCTTCCCTTTCCTCATCTGTTACAGTCATACCGAGACTTGCTTTGGCATCGCCAATCTGTTTGGCAATGTCGGTTCTTGTTTTTAACAGCTTGATCATTTCAAGCGTTATCTCTTCAATCTTTTTTCTATGCTCTTCTATATCTGACATTTTAGATAACTGGTTTTATGAAGCCGCCTTGCAATGCTTGGTCCGCAATTACTAGCGACACTATAGAATCAACAACAGGAGGCGCTCGTGGCACAACGCATGGATCGTGTCTTCCCTCTACTCTTAATTTTGTATTTTTCTTGGTTTTGAGATCAACCGTTTCCTGAATCTTGCCGATTGATGAAGCTGGCTTGAAGGCAACTCGCATTACTATTGGCATGCCGTTTGATATGCCGCCTAAAATTCCACCAGAATTGTTTGTCTTAGTGATCACTTTACCATTACGGAAAGTGTACGAATCATTATTCTGTGAACCGTGTTTCTCAGATCCTGAAAATCCAGAACCGAATTCAACTCCTTTGACAGCAGGTATTGAATAGATGGCTCTACTGAGCTCTGATTCTAGGGAGCTAAAAATTGGCTCTCCTAACCCAACAGGAATGTTGTTTGTTATGGATTCAACAATACCACCCAATGAATCGCCCTTTTTTCTAGCATCCAGTATGGATTTTTTCATTCTTCCCGCGATCGCCTTTTCAGGGCACCTGACTTCGTTTGTATAGATTGATTTGATTGATTGTTTGGAAGCTTGGCTTTTCATCCCTATCTTTCCAATTTTGCATGTGTATGCGTTAGTTTCAACACCAAGTGTCTCTTTAAGCAACTTTCTTGCAATTGCACCGCCCATCACATATGTGGCAGTCAGCCTTCCGGAAAATCTTCCCCCGCCACGATGATCATTGAATTTTTTATATTTTACAAAAGCAGGATAGTCAGAATGACCAGGTCTCATTGCAGTTCTTAATTTAGCATAACTCCTTGAATCATGATCTTTATTCCAGATAATTGTTGTAATTGGTGCACCAGTAGTGTATCCCCTAAACACACCGGAAAGAATCTCTACAACATCCCCTTCTTTTCTTTGGGTTGAAACCAGTGATTGGCCAGGTCTCCTTAAATCAAGCATTTTTTGTATGTCTTTTTCATTTAATTCCAGCCCTGCGGGGCAACCATCAAGTACAGCGCCCACACATTTTCCATGACTTTCACCAAAACTTGTTAAGACTAAATTATGTCCAATTGAACTTCCTGCCAACAATATAATATTATTTAAGATAAATATAACTCTACGATTTTTTTGGTAGATGATTTCCTATTAATCTAGGAAAATTTTACAACCGAGTCTTTTCATTTCAGAAATAAAGTTGGGATATGAAACTTCCACAGATTCTGGATCTGATATAGTGCAATTGCCAACATACATGCCAGCTATACAGAAAGCCATGAACAATCTATGATCATTTTCAGAATTAAGAGTAGTACTATTCAAATTACCTGAATTACTCAGTATTAATCCACCCTTCTTTTCTTCAACTTTAATTCCTAATTTTGAAAGCTCCCGCGCAATTATAGACAGTCTATCTGTTTCTTTGTATCGTACATGTTCTACGTTGAAAATCTCAATTGGTTTTGATGATTTTAGTGCAAGTATTGCAACAGCAGGGACCAGATCAGGTGAATCGTTCAAATCAAATTTCCCACCATCAAGTTTTTCGGGTGATTTTATTTTTATGATATTTTTATTCAGCGTAACCACTACTCCCATTGTTTCTAAAATGTCAATGATCGCTTCATCTGCTTGTGGCATAGAACCTAAAGATGCCTTTATCGTAAGGCCGTCACCTAGTAATACAGATGCTGCCAATAACAGTGCAAGGCTAGAAAAATCGGAAGGTATTGTTACAGTTGTGGGTTTGTAATTTTGTTCAGGTATAATGTATTTTTTATATGGAGCTTTGATCTCAACATCAATACCAAATTTTTTCATTGTTGTGATTGTTGCATCAATGTAAGGTCTTGATACCAATTTTCCATCTATGTCTATAACCAATCCATTTTCTAATTTTGGTGCAGTAATCATTAAAGCTGAAATAAATTGGCTTGATATGTTACCAGAGATTTTCACCTTTCCACCCTTTATTCTTCCTTTGACTGATATCGGTGGGTTACCATTGGATGAACTGCATTTGGCCCCTAAAGACTCTAATGCATCAAGTAATGGTTTCATGGGTCGTTTTTTGAGGCTTGAATCACCAGTTAAAGTAATTGTGTCATCAGCCAATGATGAAATGGCTGCAGCAATTCTAATAGTAGTTCCAGAATTAGCAGCATCTATAGTATCACTTTTAATCTTTAATTCATTCGCGCTTGTTACTGTTATGTCATTTCCTACGTCAGATATTTCCACTCCAAAGTTTTTACAAGCATTGATTGTCGCGTCGGTATCTTCTGATCTTAAAATATTTTTGATTATACTTTTATCCATAGCTAGAGATGCAATGAAAATTGCTCTATGAGTATAGCTTTTGTTAGGAGGACAATCTATATCCCCATCAATCTCAGATTTTTCAACTCTACACTTCATACACTTCAGCCTTTTTGTTATTTATCTCGGATACAGTAGTGCTACCATCTAGTGAGGAAAAAACTCTTTTTATTTTTGATATAGAATCATTTCTAACTACAGCAGCTATTGAAGGACCATTACCAGAAACTGAAGCACCTAATGCTCCATTTTCGATTAGTTTAGGAATGATTTCTGGTTCTGAACTTAGTATAGGAGATGTAGCCAACCCGTTTAGAATCATTGCATTCCAATAATCTGATTTTTTTGCGAGATTCCAAGCCTGCTCAAAAGTACTACTTGACAGTTTAAGCTTTCTAACATTACCTCTTTTTCTTGATTTGGGTATGAAAATTACAGCAGATACTCGGTTAAGACATTTTTCAGAACGAATTATCTTTTTACCATAATTGTCCGTAACAACAAATCCACCATAGTAACATGCACATGCATCATCGTATGCTCCAGTCAAACTAACCTTAGTTTCAATAGATGCGTTTACACCAGTACTTAGTATATCAAAATCATTCATCTTGGGCTTAAACAATTTTGCAGACGCCATTGCTACCGCTGTCGAAATTGCACTTGAACTTTTTAATCCATATCCCGTTGGAATTTCTGAATCCAACGAAATTCTTAGTTTCATTTTAGAAAGTTCATTTTTTGGGATAATTTTTTGAACAACACGATTGATTAAACGTGACTTCATAGGCTTCTTTTGTATTTCAATTACTATACCATTACCCTTTGTTGTTTCCATTTCAACATTAACTTTCTTTGAAATACCAAGCGTTGCTCCTTTGCCTGTTGCTATTGCATTTACGATAGAAATTGCACCATGAATAGTTGCTTTTACTTTTGCCATCAAACTCCTCCAAGTAATGCTTTTTTCATAACATCATATGGAGCTTGCGTCTTATGCCAAATTTCAAACGAGCATGCAGCCTGACTCAAAAGCATCTCATAACCATAAATTATAGTTGCACCCCTTTCTTTTGATTTTTTAATAAGATCTGTATTCATTGGCTGATAAACAATGTCATAAACTATCGAATTTTCATTCACACCCTCAGTTGAGATAGGACTTGGTTCATTATTCATGCCAATCGAACTTGAATTTATAATGAATTTATACTCTGAAATTAATTCATTAGCTTCTTGTAGTGAAACTATGTCAACATTGCCTCCAATTTTTTTTGCAAACTCGGATATTTTTTTCGCATTTTCCAGAGTTCTATTAACAATTGTAATTTTACTCGCTTTTTCTTTAACCATACCAGTTATGATTGCTCTTGCAGCTCCACCTGCACCCAAAAGCATCACTTGAGAGTCTTTTATTGTTAGGTTTCTTTTTTTTATAGGATCTAGAAATCCTATCATGTCTGTGTTATAGCCCTTAAGCTTCCCATCCTCATTTAACACTGTATTTACTGCACCAATTACTCTGCATGTTGTATCCATCTCATCCAAAAACTTCATCATTTCAACTTTATGAGGAATAGTTACATTAAATCCAGCAATTTTTATTTCTTTTAATGCTCCGATTCCGGCAGAGAGTTCACCAGATGGTATTTTGTACGCAATGTAGGTATGGTCTAATCCTAATTGGCGGAATGCAGCATTGTGTATATTTGGAGATAGAGAATGATCTATTGGATCACCTATTACAGCATATGTATTAGCCATCTATTTTCTTCCAGTAAAGATTGATTTAACCTCATCCAAGCTAAATTGTCCTGGTGCTATTGGCTTACCCAATGACACATACGTATATGGACTTCCCAAAAGCAGGCAAAGTAATCGTGACATCTTTCCAAAATTTCCCATTGAAAACGCAACTAGTTTTACATCCTTACTGTTATTGTATAATGATAACATTCGCGATCCGTCGTTAATTGATTTCGCCATTGTAACTATTTTGATATTGTTTGAAAATTTTTTCATTTCTAATAATTTCTTTTTCAACACGGAAATGGCAGGAGTTTGTTTGAAATTATGCCAAGAAACAAGAGTGTTTGTACCAGTATTTTTCAAATATCGTTGCAAATTTCTATTTTTCCTTAGAGTATCATACTCTATATCAAGCAAAAATGGGTTATATTCTGCAATTAACTTGATGATAGAAATCCTGTTTTTTTCAGTGCCAGAAAATTTTCCACCTTCACGTATTGGCCTTAACGTACTGACACACCTTCTCAAATCTTTCCTGATTAGATGTAGCGCTTCCGGTACTGCATTTGGGTTTAAAAAATCAAATCTTATTTCAGCATAATCTGATTTTTTTAGAGCTTTTGTAAGAGTTTGTTTGAGTTTTTTTGGAGTTTTTTCAGCAATACTAGCACATGTCTTATACGTCATTTTTTATTTCTCTAAAATATACTCGTCAGATACTTCCATTCCAAAATGTCTTCCAGTTGCAGGTTTTGAATGTACTAATACTGAATCACCCTTTTTTAGATGCGTAACAGATACTAACTGTCCATTAGATTTTACAAAACGAATTGTTTCTGCATCTTGTGCTATGATCCCACCTATTTCATCTCCAGCTTTAGCTTTGATCATAAGCATTGGCCTTTTTTCTATCTTACATCTACCTATTGCAGCACGTCTTGCTTTTCCTTTAGAATTAAGTACCAATATCTCTACCCCAGTTTCTAATTCGGATAGATACTTTGTAGTGCCATCAGGTGCTAGTGTATAACAGTGCACCGCACCAGCATTAACTCTAAATGGTCTAGGCGATGTAAATGATGAACCGACAGATTCGTTATGTACTAGGAACAAAAAGTTAGCTCTATTACCAATCAACATACCTTCACCTCTATTCAACATAGACGCTGTATCAACACATACTCTCTCACCATCGCCAACCTCCTGAATCTCTAATACCTTCGCAGTAGTGAGTTCAAAGCTTTTTGAGCCTAAATACACCAATGCCTGTCTAACTTCATTTATTGAACCTGTATTGAAAATTACACCATCCACACCAACATCAAGAATGGAAAACATTTTTCTTGCTTCCTTTGCGTTTCTTGCTATAGAAAAGATCTTAGTATGCATTTTGTGAAGTTTTGCAATAATATTTTCTAGTGGGATTATCTTCCAATCTTTTACTTCTATTATAACAAAATCTAGTCCTTTTTTTGCAGAATCAAGAATA
>CACLIK010000021.1 GCA_902606965.1 uncultured marine group I thaumarchaeote | reverse complement strand
CGAATCTATTTGCAGTAAGCCAAATTTTGCAGTCGTCAAATTTGGAATTTTTCTGCAGAGATTTTGAACAAAGTTTGCATGACATTAAAAAGGGCGATTTTGTGTATTTTGATCCTCCATACCAACCTGTAAGCAAAACAGCCAGTTTTACAAGTTACACAAACAGATCCTTTACTGATGACGATCTTGAAAGATTAGCAAATCTTGCTGGAAAACTTGATTCTATGGGATGCAAAGTTTTGCTCTCAAATTCAAAATCAAAAAAAGTGGAAAAATTGTTTTCTACATCAAAATGGACAATCAAGGAAATTCAAGTAAATAGGGCAATAAATTCTAATTCCAAAAAAAGAACAGGCCACTCTGAGATTCTAGTTAAGAACTATTAAAGCTCCGAGCGGGATCTGAACCCACGACCTTTACATTACCAATGTAACGCTCTACCAGGCTGAGCTATCGGAGCATGTCGAATCGACAACAAAAATCCTTATAATTCTTGGTAAAATTTTTCATAACCATAAACTGTTAAATTTCTCTGATAGTTAGCTAGTTTAGTGCAGGAGTAGTCAAGCCTGGCCAAAGAAAGCATGTATGCTTTTGGACACGCGGGACTTAAGATCATATAATGGGTGATCCCGTCTCTCAGGAGTTCGTGAGTTCAAATCTCACCTCCTGCACTGTTATCTTGTTTGTCTGATTCCTTTCGCGTTTAGAATTTCGTAGACGTCAGGAAGGCCAAAAACATAGCCGATATGAACACAATCCTTCTCCTCACAGAGTTGGCAGTAAAGTTGGCCATTTTGAATTGCAACTTCGGCAATTCTGTTCTTAATATTGTCTTTTAGTATAATTCTATCAGCGTCAATTGAGACCTTTTCTAGTTTTGGTGCATAACGGGCAAATGTTTTGTCTTTTTTCATTACATCTTCCAGAAGGTATGTTACATAGCCTGCAAAGCTGTTGACACCCTTCATTGTCAACTCGTCTTTGTTCTTCTGATATGTTTGGTTAAATTTGTCGTAGACTGCTTCAGATATTGTTATTGATTTGAATCCTGGTTTTGGCATATTATGTACCTTACCGTAAATTAAAGTACATAACTATATAACATTTTTTGTTAGTATTTTTTTGACCAACACGAATCAGCCTTTATACACGATAAATGCAGTTTACCATCATGGCTAGGGGATATCAAACTGAGGAAATAAAAGAAAAATTAGTCGATCTCTTAACCAATTCCAAGACTGGGCTTTCTGGTCTTGAAATTTCTGAGCGTCTAGAGATTAATCGTATTACGACAACAAAGTATCTTAACATCTTTGCTGCTGAGGGTCTGATTAAGCAGAAGAGCATTGGCAATGTTAATCTCTGGTTTATCGAGGATGGTACGGAGAAGTTTAATTTTCCCGAAGATCTTTTCAGGGTAAAAACTAAGTATGTTGAATACCTGACAGCGCGAAAGGAACAACAAGTGTATAATCTTGTTAGAAATTCCTTTCATTCTACAACACAGCCAGTCAAAATCATAACGGAAATTATCATACCCGCAATAGAGTCAATATATGGAACATTTGATCAGGGAAAGATTGGTAAATCTGAACTAAACCTTCTGGAAAAAATCATCTCCAATTCGATACAGATCATCAAACTTGAAAATTTTGATATTGACACAAAGAAGAACGTGATTTTGATATCTGCCGACCATCAAAGCACTCTACTTTCGGAAGCAGCATCAGCCTCTTTCCATGCGGATGGATGGCAAGTTTATTCCTTAGGTGATATGTCCTCATCCATTGACGTCTTGTTTGATCTTGACTTGCAGAAGCTCCTAACTAAAATCTGGAAGCCGGGAGCAGGCATGATGGTAATTGTTGTTTTTTCATCAACTCCAGAAAGCATGAAGTTTTTTGCAGAATCTGTTAATTCTATCAAAACAAAATCTAGAAGAAATCTGTATCTTGCTGTTTGTGGTGACATGAAGAAAAATGCGGGAATTAAGGCTGACTTGATGGAGAAAGATATTGAGGCAATATTGCAGTGGTCACAAACAACATTTGAAAGCTCAATTTAGTGATTAAAAGTATGGGCCCGATGAGATTCGAACTCATGACCTTTCGATTATCAGTCGAACGCTCCAGCCAAGCTGAGCTACGAGCCCTGAAAAATTTGCCTTGTACTACGTGTTTTAAGTTTGCTGTTCCTTCCATTTGATTGAACAACCAATGGATGGGTCAAAATCCTTTTCTATTTTTTCTCCTGCAAGGAATTTTTTCAAGTTATTCTGCATCGTATTCTCGGTTGCAGTAGCATCTGGGTTCATGGCATTGTCAATTCTGCCATGAAAAATTAACTTTCTATCCTCATCAAAAAGGAATGGATCAGGTGTACAAACCGCACCATATCTTTTTGCAACATCCTGCTTATCATCTACGAGATAATCAAATTTCATACCTTTCTCATTCGCTACCTTTTGCATGTTTTCAAAACTATCATCTGGATACTCCATCGAGTCGTTGCTGTTTATCCCAACTACAGCAATATTTTCATTGAATTTCTCATGAATCTCCTTTATGGCCTCAATCTTAGCCTTGACGTATGGGCAGTGATTGCACATGAAGATTACTAACAATCCCTTGCTCCCAGCATAGCTTTCAAGAGAATGGATTTGATCATCAATTCCCTTTAATGAAAAGTTTGGTGCATTGTCTCCAGTTTTTAGTGTGATCTTAGATTCTAACAGAACCATCTAAAAAAAAACTACTGTAAATCAAATAAAATTCTTGTCAATTAAAAAGAGAACAATTAAAATCTATACGGCAATGATTGAAGAGGAGGGCTGATAGTTCAGACTGGTAGAATACTCGCCTTGCACGCGAGGGGTCAGGGGTTCAAATCCCCTTCAGTCCACCTTTAAAAATAAGCATAAGTAGATCGTTCACAACTCTGAGTATTTTAGATGGACTTAAATAGCAAATATTGCGCGATAGTAAATATGGCAGGATTAGTTGACATGTGGCCTGTGTTTCTTCCACTGATTGTGGGATTAGCTCCAGGATTAGTTTATTGGTTTGCAATTACTGCTCGAAGAACTGGTAAGTAAAATTCCTTCTTTTAATTTCAGTATTTTGTTCAGATGAAAAACTATAATCTATCTTTAACCATACCTTGATGATGACACAATTCGATATTGTTGCTATGGGCGGTACATTCGACGTCATACATGCTGGTCATATTGCATTACTAGACAAATCATTCTCAATCTCATCCAAGGTCATAATTGGTCTTAGCAGTGATCAATTAGCAGTAAAACGTGGAAAAAACCTCACTAACGATTATTCAAAAAGACTGTCATCACTAAAAGATGTCATTGAGAAAAACTTTTCAAATTTACCATATGAGATCAGTAAACTTGAGAATGACTTTGGACCAGCTGTTATCGAGGGTTCCGTCAAAGCATTAGTTGTAAGCGAAGAAACCAGTAGTAAGGGTGTGAAACTTAACGAATTGAGAGCGGCTAGAAATCTTCCACCTGTGAAAATAGTTGTTGTCCCAATGGTATTGGCTAAGGACGGGAAAGCCATCTCAAGCACCAGAATCAAGAATTCTGAGATTGACAGTAGTGGAAATTTGAATTGACAAGCAACTTGTCTATCTTTGAGTAAGTCGAATAAAACAAAAATTTTGGCATTAATAACATGAGCATTACTAATAAGATGCTGAATAAAATAGACGTAGATATCGAGAATCTAAGAGGTGGTCTTCAGCCGGAAAATTTAGAGTATTGGTACAGAAAGATCACTGATGAAACAATCGAGATCCTTCCCCCATGGCTTACAGACAAGATTAGCATCAGACAGGATCCAATACTTCCTTTGAAATTTGACATAGACATTTCAAAGCGGGCAGTACGCTATTTCATGCAAGTGATTGATTATAATTTGCAAAAGATGCCATACACAACACGGTTGTACTTTATCAAAGTACAGGAAATTGTTAGTACAAATATGGACAAGTCATTGGTCTGAGTTATTCCTTTACAATATTGACAGAACTTCCTACTGTTTCAGTCTGTATTATTTTCTGTCTTTTTTCTATCACTGACTGAATGAAATCCGTGAAAAGTAAAACTTGATCATTATCCATTAAAATGATGCTATGGGCAGACTTGTCTTTTATCGAGAGTACTACTTCATTTTCTATCACATTCAAAATTTCAGTTAGATACGTTTCCTTTGTATCGTTAACAAAAGTTAGGTTGGCAAGCTTTTGAGCCTCATATTTGTCCTGACAGATTATCGTTACGCTGTTCAATCTTTTAGGATAAATTTGTCAAGTTGGTCTCTAGCTTTCTCACGTTTTTGTTGATGAGCAGCCAGAAATTTGTTAATCTTTTCAATTAGAATTTGCTTAAGCTCACCAGTCAACATCTTTCCTGATTTATAGTCGTCATGAATTTCTTTTAGCCTTTTATCGTCCTGCTCAAAAAAGATTCTAAGGTATTGATATGAGACATCAATATCTGGATTGCCACCTTTTTTTCTGTGTTCCTCTATATCCGGCTGACCACCAGAAAACGCATATTTGTTAATCTTCTTCTTTACAGCTTCCGGAGAGTCAGTTGTGTATATAGTCTCATTTTCATTAGACGCAGACATTTTTCCCTTAGGACCACCAAGCGCTGGGATCATTATGTTATGAATCAGTGCAGGTTTTGGTTTGTTAATTTTTGGTGCTATGTCTCGTGTAATTCGAAAATGTGGGTCTTGATCAACTCCAAATGGAATCAACACAGGCATGTCTTCTATAAAACACGGAGCAGATTGCAACGAAGTGTAAAAAATCATTCCGACATTTGTCTCGTTTTTAAATCCGAAGACCGCCTTTGTATTTGAAAAGTTTATTCTCTTTGCAAATTCTGCCGCAATTGGATATAGTGTTCTTATGTTTTTTGTGTCAATAATGATCTTGGTGTTTTTCGGTTTGAAGCCAAGAGCTATAAAGTCTAGCGCATTTTCAAGCGCAAAGTTAGTAGTTTCCTCTAACGTCATGTCCTTTTTTGTCCAGAATTTTTCATCATCAGTAAGCTGGAAGTACATTTTAGTGTCAAACTTGTCTTGAAGCCATTTTGCGAAAACCCATGGAACCAGATGACCGATATGCGTATGACCAGATGGTCCCCTTCCTGTGTATAGGAAGAACCTCTTTCCCTTCTCATAGTCATCCAAAAGTCTGTTCAAATCCCTATGCGAGAAAAAAATACCTCTTCTCAACATGAAATGTGATTCTTTGGTAAATTTTTCAATCTTTGATAAAAGTTCTGCAGTGATTTTTTGTGTCCCAAATCTTTTGATCAGTTTGTCATAATCAATATCACCCTCAACATTCCAGGGTGTAACAACAAAATCATCTGCTGGCATTCAAGGTTGACTTTGATTTAATGTTAAAAAGTCTTATTCCGTTATTTTAACCACTTTCTAATCAAAAAAACTGGAACAATTGTCCTAGCTAATTTAATTAAGTCTTTTTGGAACGATGAACTATTGTCCCATGTTCTGCATGATATTGAAAAACAAATTATTCAGGTTTTGCAATCAGATCCAAATTTAACCGAGGAGAAGATATCTCAAGAAACCAAACTTTCAATGGATCAAATTAGGCGTGGTGTAGAATGGCTTCGCCAGAAAAAACTTGCCGATGTAAGTGAATCTATTAACATTTCTTTGAGTCTTGGGAAAAATGGTCTAGAGGCTCTAAAAAATGGCTTGCCTGAACGAAGACTTGTGACACTTATTCAAGATGGACCGAAAACATTCGATGAAATCCGAAGTAGTTTACATGGACTTGACTTTAACGCAGCAATTGCTCATGCAAAAAAGAATCACTGGATTAGTATAGAAAAAACAGATACGGGATCAAAGATTTCGTTAAAAGATTCGGATGCAGATGTTCCTAATGATTCAGATCTAATAATTTCAAAACTAGGTGAAGGAACTATTATTCCTGCAGAATTTGATAATACACCTTTAGCCGAACCACTGAAATCTCTAATGGAAAGACCAGACTTCATCATTACACATGAAGAAAAAACAAAAACAGTTTCTCTTTCTGAAACTGGTAAAAAGATTGACCTTGGAAAATTAGATAGTGGAGCAATAGACGTTGAAGCAGATGTACCTCATGTACATGCCGCAAGAATACATCCACTAAAAGACACAATAAATGAAATCAGAGACACTTTTGTCCATCTGGGATTCACAGAAATTACTGGAGACTTATCACAATCAAGTTTCTGGAACTTCGATGCTCTGTTTACTCCACAAGACCATCCAGCTCGTGAACTACAAGATACATTTTATCTCCAAGGCCTTAATGCAAAACAACTTGCTACACCAACTCAAATCAAGAACGTTTCAAGCGCACACAAGAAAGGATGGAGATATTATTGGGATATACAGGAAGCAAAAAAAATGGTCCTGCGCACACACACTACCTGTGTCACCATAAAACATCTTGCAGATAAAAAGCCGGACGAGGCTAGGATATTTTCATTAGGACGAGTTTTTCGTAATGAAAAAGTAAGTTACAAACATCTAGTTGAATTCAATCAGGTTGAGGGTGTAGTTGTAGGAAAGCACATAACGCTACGAGACTTGATGGGAATACAAAAGGAATTTTATCGTAAGATTGGTCTTACCAAGGTAAAATTTTGGCCAACATTCTTTCCTTATACTGAGCCATCTTTGCAATCTATGGTTTACAACGAAAAACTTGGAAAATGGATTGAGCTCTTTGGTATGGGAATATTTAGACCGGAAGTTACAAAGCCGTTGGGGATTACAAAACCAGTTCTAGCTTGGGGAGGTGGCATTGAAAGGATTGCCATGTTAAAATTTGGATTAGACGACGTAAGGGAATTTTACAATAACAATCTAAGTTGGTTGAGGACAGCTTCAAAATGCCAGTAATTGAGCTAAGTATTAGCAGACTTCAGAAGCTTGTAGGAAAAAAGGCAAACAAGAAACAGATCCTTGATAGCCTGCCATTTCTTGGTCTTGACATAGAGTCATTGGAAGGCAATACTGTAAGAGTTGAGTACAGCCCAAACCGACCAGATTATTCTACTGATTTTGGCATTGCATTGGGGTTGCAGGGTATCTTGGGCATAAGCAAAGGAATACTACGACTGGACATAAAGAAACAGGGAAATTATGAAATCAAGGTTGACAGTTCGACTAGTAAGATTAGACCATTTGTCACTGGCATAATTGCAAGAAACGGATTACTTGACAACGAATCAGTTAAACAACTTATCAACATGCAGGAGGATCTACATTTTGGTCTGGGTAGGAAGAGAAAAAAATCATCAATTGGGATTCATGACTTAGACAACATATCATTCCCACTCAAGTACACAACAACTTCTCGTGAACATAGGTTTGTTCCATTAAACTCTACCAAAGAGAGTTCAATCTCAGAAATTCTTCGTGATTCAGAAGTAGGAAGGGACTATGGATCAATACTTGGGCAATCCGCTAAGGTTCCTCTAATTACTGACATCAAGGGGCAAACAATATCATTTCCACCAATCATTAATGCTGCATTAACAACTGTAACAACAAAAACCAAAAACCTACTAGTAGAAGTTACCGGCATAGACAAGCAATCAGCGGAGGATATGTTGTCCGTCGTTGTTACTATACTACAAGGTGCAGGATTTCAATTTTCACAACTAAAGGTTTCAGGCTCTAAAAACTCCACGCCAAACTTTGCACCAAGATCCATTGTATTTGATGCAGATCCTGTGAATAAAATTCTTGGATTAAATATTTCTGGTTCGATGCTTGTATCATGTCTTAAAAAATCCAGATTAGACGCAGTAATGAAGGGTAAAAAAATCCAATGTACAATCCCACGATATAGATTTGATATTTTTGGAGGAATGGATATTGTTGAGGAGGTTGCATTAGGCTATGGAATTAACAACCTAAAACCAGCATGGCCGGCGTCTGTACACATTGGCGAGAAAAACATGACGTCTGAAAAACTTGATTCTATTAGTAGACTGATGACTGGATTTGGATTTATGGAAACTCTAAACTCTACATTGACTAGCAATCAAACTTTGTATGAAATGACAAACAGGAACGCATCACAGATAATCTCTGTCACAAGCTCAAAGAGTCAGGAACATACAATACTTCGGGATTCTATCCTACCCGGACTATTGGAGAACCTATCAAAGAACATACATGAAACATACCCACAAAAATTTTTCGAGTCAGGTACAGTATTTTCAACAGGATCTCCAATCAAGGAAACAGCAAGTCTTGCATGCGTTACTGCCTCAGAGGAAACACATTTTTCGGAAATGAAGGCTATCTTGCAGTCTCTCTTACGAATTGGGTTTAATATCAAATGTGAAACAAAGACTCTCTCAAAACATGCGCTTTTCTCACAAGGTAGAGTTGCGGAAATTATTATCAACGGAAAGATAGTTGGTCATATTGGTGAACTGGATTCCAAGGTTCTTGAAAATTTCAGGATAAGAACAAGGGTAGTTGGCTTTGAAATAAAGTTGTCTGGATTAATATTTGATTAGTTATAATTCATCTTGCCCAATGACGAGAGCATGCACACAGACGGATTAGGATGATATAGATCGTAATGATTCACATGATTTCTAATTCACCCAGGTGTGTTACATGGGCACTTCCCCGGTTTCAGAGCAAAGAGGAGGGTATGGCTAATACCAATGACTCTTTGTGAGTCAGAACCGGGGAACATTATTTTGGCAAAAATCTAAATCTTGCAATTTGTACATGCAAATAGATGGCAAACTATTGGCTAGCAAAGCAAGAACCAAGTGGACCAAGGGGATATAGTCTGTTGGCACTGCAGAAGGATAAAACAACAGTGTGGGATGGAGTGCATAACAATTTAGCTCTGAAGCACATGAGAGGCATGAAGAAAGGTGACCAGATCATATACTATCATACTGGCGATGAGCGTCAAGCTGTTGGTATTATGACGGTAACATCAAAACCATATCCGAATCCCAAGGAAGATAACGAAAGATTCATCGTCGTGGATGTCAAGTTCAAGAAACAATTCAAGAATCCCGTCACACTTGAACAGATGAAACAAGAAAAGTCATTCAAGGACTGGGAGCTACTGAGAATTGGCAGACTGTCGGTGATGCCCGTACCAAAAAAGATCTGGGACAAGATAATCAAGATGTCGCAGTGAAAATTATCGTTTCATTGATATATCTCAAGTTGTTAAATATCATATGGCAACAGCTTACGTTTTGATAAACTGTGAACTAGGTTCTGAAGAGTCCATCATACAACAATTAAAGAGCCTGTCAGGCATAGTCGAAGTACATGGTACATTTGGTGCTTATGATATTTTAGCAAAGATAGAATCGTCAACCGTTGAAGATTTACGTGAGACCATAACTTGGAAGATACGAAAGATAGAACAGATTAGGTCTACTCTCACACTTATGGGCATCGAAGGTCAAGCATAGATATTTTTTTCATCGACATGTTGTTACACTTTATTTTTGTAATCAAGGATAAAGATCTTGGTCTGCGTGACGCAGAATTTGAGTACATCAAAAAGATGGCTAAGTTTTTCAAATCGTGGATTAAAACAAAGTTTTCCATTGACATTGAGATACAGTGTGATGAGATGATCACCAAACCAAGGATAATACTTCAAAGGCTTGACACTCATTCGCTGTTAAAAGATCATGTGGAACGCGGTGAAGACATCTATCATTTCTACTTGTGTCACTTTAGGCCATTATGGACTGACTGTACATGTGAGGGATATCATGCTGAAAATTTTGGGATGATCAGATGGGAAAAGCCAAAGGAGGAAATGGATGAATTATTTTTAGCGGAAAAAAATTGTACTGCAGTGTCACACGAGATTGCGCATGAACTGTTGCGACAATCTGGATACAAAAGGTACGTAGAAGATGTTCACGAGGTTTGGCAAAAACATCTCTTTGGTGGAATTGAGTTTGAGCAATACGGAGAAGACTTTGAGATAACCTCTGAAAAACCGTCATTCCTTACTATGAATACAGACCTATTTACGAAAAAAAGTTAGCCTAACATTTGGTAACAGAATAAATCCTGTTTTCAAAGTTTGCAGTTTTAAAGTTTAGTCTATTTTCGTCGTCAGATTCCATCTTACTGCTTAATTTTTCCAACTCTACCATAGCCTCTCCCTTGAATCCTGATGATGAGCCATAGATTGCATCTATTAACTGAGTTCCATGCTCTCCATTTTTTACATCAGTTACAATGTCATAGAACTTTACTATGTCTTTTTTTGAGACAGAATGTCCCTTCGATTTGTTAAATCCAACCGCAACGTACATGCCATTATTCTTTACAGCTATTGGTATCTTGTGATTTTTTCCAGACTTGCCAGGTATAGTTTCGCTGATAAATACCTCGCATTTGTGATACATGCTAGAGAC
>CACLIK010000020.1 GCA_902606965.1 uncultured marine group I thaumarchaeote | reverse complement strand
ACCCCTTTTCCAGTTGGAAATTTTTTAATCATATCAGAATAAGCCATAATATTTCCCCCAGATTGAATTATCTTCTTTCTAGCAGTTGTAGATATTGAAAATGAACTTAACGTAATTTTGTGAGACATGTTGCCTGTTCCAAGAATCTTGCCAGGAACAAACAGAACATCATTCTCCTTTGTAGTCTTATTTATTCTTGTCAAGTTGACAGTGCGTTTTGATGATGCTGATTTTAGAGCAAGCTCAGCCAGTTTAGACCATATAGGTGCTTCATTTTTCTTTGAAGCCTGCTTAAGATCCTTGACCATGTGCAAAACTACTTGATTAACCAATAGATTATTGCCCTCTCTAACCCAAATATAACAGTATGACTACTTCAAGTTACCAAGAATTTCTTTAAACTCTTCTAGTCTTTTAGAAAGCTCTTCAATGCCAGCTATGATTATTTGTCTTGGTTCAAGAGAACCAGCAGTTTCAACCGTTAAAACATATTCATCATCCTTGTCCGTATTTGCAAGCACAGATACATTTGCTGAATTCCATTTGGAATGTTCCGTTCCTCTACCAAGTCTTGCATGTGCCTCAAGCTTAATCTGTTGTCCTGGTGCTAAATGTATGATAGGAATTTGATTAGAAATTGGTTTTACAACCTGATCTTTTGACTCTAATTCAGCAGAAGTGACTACCTTAGTATTTTCTGTAGCTTCTGAATCAAGAACTAACGTAACTTCTGAATTAGATTCATCGCCTCCATCAAGTTCAGTCTTTAGAGGAATCAGACCCAATGTATGAGCAATACCCTCATCTGGTAAAACAGACGAATTTGTCTCAATGTCAACTGTATCTATTGCAAAGACGGGAATTCCATTAAGGCAAATTCTTCTTAGTGCATTTGCATAATGCAATGAAACACCTTTAAGCTTAACAGATATTTTCTTATCATCACTAGTAATAACTTGGATTGAGGACAAACTTACTGAAAATCTCTAAAATCCAAATAAAAATCTAGCTCGAATATCTATAGGTTAATATCAATTCTTGAACTATGATTGCTATGTCAGATAAGCTCACTGTGGTGAAATACACTTTTGAGGGTGAAAAGTTTGAGATATTAGTAAAACCAGATCCAGCACTTGATTATAAGCTTGGAAAAATAAAAGAGATTAGTTCCGTTCTAGTATCCGAAGAAATTTATCAGAATTCTGGCAAGGGCACACGAGCATCATCTGAAAAATTACAAAAGGCATTCCAAACAGAAGATCCTTTGGTCATCGCAGAAAAAATATTACAGAAAGGTGATCTTAATTTAACAACTGATCAGCGTCGTAAGATGACCACGGAAAAGCGGAAACAGATAATCACATTCATCGCGAAAACATATGTTGATCCACGTTCTCACCTGCCTCACCCACCACTAAGAATTGAGCAGGCTATTAGTGATGCGCGTGTCAGCATTGATCCCTTCAAAAATGTTGAGGAGCAAATAAAAGACATTGTTGAAAGCCTTCGTTCTATAATTCCATTAAAATCAGAAAACCTTTCCTTAGAGATCTCTGTTCCTGCCCAGTATGTTGCTAAGTCTTATTCCGTACTAAAATCTACTGGCG
Organism: uncultured marine group I thaumarchaeote; assembly: GCA_902606965.1. Classification (GTDB taxonomy): domain Archaea; phylum Thermoproteota; class Nitrososphaeria; order Nitrososphaerales; family Nitrosopumilaceae; genus Nitrosopelagicus. The sequence continues at coordinate 9,277 of CACLIK010000020.1, read as the reverse complement.
TTTTGAAAAAAGAAGAATGGCAAAAAGATGGATCATTAAAAGCAATACTAGAAATACCTGCTGCGGCAAGACCGAATGTGATAGATAGATTAGGTTCCATAACAAAAGGCACTGCATTTGTTGAGGTTTTAAAATGAATCAGGGACAATCTGTTTTTCCAGGTGATGTTATAGCTACTGGTGATTATAGACCTGAACAAAATGTTGTACTTGATGGCGACAGATTAATATCTACAGCAATTGGATTTTCTGAAATTAAGGATGACATTGTCTCTGTAATTCCTTTAACTGGTTTTTATCATCCAAGTATAGACGATTTAGTAATTGGTAAAATCATTTCGCATAATGCGTTGTCATGGGAAGCTTACATAAACTCTTACTATCCAGGCATTCTCTTAGCATCTGATATCTTTGGCAAAGATTATTCAGCATCTAGGGACGATCTTTCATTAAAATTAAACATAGGTGATATTGTTTTAGCTAGAGTTGCTAACATGGGTTCTAGAGATCCATTGCTTACCATTGTTGGAGAAAATTTGGGACGAATTGATTCTGGCGAATTGGTTAAAATATCTTCAACTACAATTCCATATCTTACCGATTCTATTATACAAACAATTGAAGCATCTACTAATGCAACCCTTACGGTAGGTCAAAACGGCTTGATTGTTTTAAAATGTGATAATTCTACAGGTTTAACAAAGGCCACCAAAGCTATCAAAATGATTGATATGATGCGAGATAATGATAGCATAGAAGAAAAAATTAAAAAATTTTTAGATGAAGAAAATTGAAAAAACGAGAACCTAAAAAACGATACGTGCTTCCAGGAGATTTTATCACTACCGCTCCTCTTAGGTTGCATGGTAATGTTGTGTTAGAGGGTAAACGAATTATTTCGACTACCATAGGGCTGTCTGATATTTCTGATGATAGTGCTAGAGTGATCTCATTAACTGGTGCGTACATACCAAAAATAGATGATTTGGTAATAGGTACAATTACAACGGTTTCTGGCAATTCTTGGTTTGCAGATATTAACTCATGTTATCAGGGAATGCTTTTGGGTCAGGATGTGTTTGGGAGAGGTTCATATCCTACCGCAACCGAAATGCGAGAGAGACTCAATAAAGGTGATATTATCTTCGCGAAGATTGCAAATTTTGATAGACAGCGTGAGCCTTTGATTTCTATTGCAGATAAAAATTTGGGAAGGATTGATTCTGGGGAATTAACCGGTATATCTCCCACCAGAATCCCTCGTCTTATTGGAAAACGTGGTTCTATGATACAAACAATTGAAGCATCTACTAATGCAACCCTCACGGTAGGCCAAAACGGCTTGGTTGTTGTATCATGTGAGGAAACAAATGGATTATTAAAGGCACTTGCAGCAATTCGGATGGTTGATGAACAGGCACATCTTGTTGATTTGACTGATAGAGTGAAAAAAATGTTAGAATCGGATGGTGTATAATTAATGGGAGGAAGAGAAGCTAATGTAGTATTACTTGACGAAAATGGAATTCGTTCTGATGGGCGTAAAGTGAATGAAACAAGAAAGGTTACCATAAAAGCCGGAGTATTAAAAAACGCTAATGGTTCTGCATATATTGAATTTGGTGGAAATAAAATTCTTGCAGGTGTTTTTGGTCCAAGAGATGTACATCCAAAACACATGTCAAATCCCGATACTGGAATTTTAAGAGTTAGATATCACATGGAGCCTTTTTCTGTAGGTGAAAGAAAAAAACCGGCTCCGTCACGACGAGAAATAGAGATCAGTAAAGTTATCAAAGAAGCGTTAGAGCCCGCTGTTATGCTTGAGAACTTTCCTAGAACTGCAGTAGATGTGTTTCTTGAAGTATTGCAAGCAGATGGTGGAACGAGATGTGCGGCATTGGATGCAGCATCGGTTGCATTAGCGGATGCAGGAATTCCTATGAGAGATATAGTATGTGCATGTGCTGCGGGAAAGGCTGGCGATGCTTTAATTCTTGACGTTAACAATGAAGAAGACCAAGCTGGACAAGCAGATATGCCAATAGGATATATGCCAAACTTAGGAAAAATTACACTCTTACAATTAGATGGTGTTCTAACCCCTGATGAATACAAGAAATGCATCGAATTAGGTTTAGAAGGCTGTAAACAGGTTTATGAAATACAGAAAAATGCGTTGCGTGAAAAATATTTTTCGAGTAGTGATAATAACTAATGGCCAACATTTCAATTATTGACAAGCTCAAAAGATCTAAAATTCTGGATCTATTGCAAGAGGGAAAAAGAATTGATGGTCGTGCACTAGATGAACCACGACCACTGGTTATAGACACTGGGGTTATACCTCATGCTAACGGCTCCGCACGTGCGAGATTAGGCGATACCGAAATTGTAGCAGGAGTCAAGGTTCAACCTGACAGACCTTTTCCTGATATGGGTGACAAGGGGATCTTTATGTGTACAGCAGAAATTCTTCCGTTGGCTCATCCAAGTGCAGAAACCGGTCCTCCTCAACCAGATGTGATAGAGTTAGCAAGAGTGGTTGATAGGGGAATACGCGAAAGCGGTATGATTGATCTATCACAGTTTGTTTTAGAGAAAGACAAATCTGTCATTGGTTTATTCGCTGATAGTGTAGTAACTGATCATGATGGTAATTTGTTTGATACATGTTCATATGCTGCTGTTGCTGCTATTCTTACATCAAAGATTCCAAAATGGGAAATGAAAGATGATGCTCCTGTTTTAGTAGAAGATCAAGAGTCAGACACACCAATTACCACTATTCCAATATCAGTTACAATGGGACGAATAGGTGAATTCATAATTGTAGATCCAAATCTAGATGAATGGGAATGTCTTGATGCTAGAATAACAATCACTACAAACTCTGATGGAAATATTGTAGCGCTTCAAAAGGGTGGTAATGATGGATTTTCTTTGGAACAACTTGTAAAATGTTCCGAATTGTCTATTTCACTAGGAAAAAAGATCAGAGATGTTATAAAAGAAGCAACAGGAGCCAGTAAATAAATTGGCAAAAAAAACTAGTTCGTTTAAAGGCCTTGGTGCAAGATATGGAATCAAACCCAGAAAACAGTTTACTAAGGTTCATAAAACTCTGAAAGCAAAGAGGAGATGCCCTGAATGTGGTTCCTTACAATTTGGAAGAAAGGTTGTTGGTATATGGGCATGTAAAAAATGTGGGTTTAAGATAGCAGGCCAAGCCTATGACATCAAAATTTAATGCCAAAATAGAAGTCGAAGCAGAAGATAAAACAAACGCGGTTTTTGACTCCATTAATATCGACAATGAATTTTATCCTGAAAATCCGACTAAAACCGAGATGTTTTGTGATGATAAAATTACTATACTAATAGAAGCTAACCAACTAGCACAAATGCGTGCAAATCTTAACTCATCTATACGTCTTATTCAGACAAGTTACGACTCGATTAAATCAGTAGATATATAATTAAAAAAAGTGTCTGATTCCGTATGTCATCTAACCCACAAATTCCTCCTATGGTGCAAGAACAATTAGCGCAATTCCAGCAAACACAACAAAACTTTCAATCAATCCTAATGCAAAAGCAACAGTTAGAATCACAAAAACTCGAGACAGAAAAAGCATTAGAAGAGCTAAAAAAGGCAGGTGATGACGAAGCAGTTTTCAAACACGCTGGAACCATCATGATAAAATCTAACAAAAAGGATCTTCTTGAAGAACTTGAAGAGCAGATGGAACTAGCAAAAACAAAAGCTTCCCTTTTAGCGAAACAGGAAGAGAGATTGAAGGCTACTTTACAAGAACAAGAAACTAAAATTCAGGAAATGATGAAAGGACCTTCTACTAGTACTAAACCATCAAAATAATAGCATACCAAGAAAATATTAATCAAAACTACTAGTATTTTTTGTGAATCTAAAGAAATTACGTATAGTCGTGGATGAAAGAGAAAAAAAAAGTGGTATACCGGACCTTTTAAAGGGAATTGGAATTAATTTAGAAATAAAAACTCTACCTGTGGGTGATTACATTGTTGCACCTGAAACAGTAGTTGAGAGAAAAACAATATCTGATTTGGTTTCATCAATCTTTGACGGCCGTTTATTTGATCAATGTAACAGACTGAAAGAGCACTATAAATTCCCAATTTTATTAATTGAAGGTAACATAGATGAAATCGAAAAACTGACAGAAAACCCATTTGTATTTTATGGTGCAATTTCATCCATTGCTATAGATTTCAAAATTCCAGTAATTCCTACCCCTAATGCATCTCATACATCCAAGTTATTGATATCCATGTGTTCACGAAAGGATACAACTAGTGGCCCGTTCATCAAAAAAATTAGAAAGTCAAACAATCTACAAAAACAGCAGCTTTCTATGCTATGTAGTCTGCCTGGAGTTGGAGAAAAAACTGCTATACGTATGCTGGAAAAATTTGGGACTCCATTGAAGGTGCTAAGTTCATCAGTTACAGAACTGTCAAAAATTAGTGGTCTTGGAGAGGCACGCGCTAAAAACATAAAAAAAATACTAAAAGCTCAAAGCAAACACTTGAAAAAAATCAATCAGCGAACGCTTCACGATACATAAATCATTTTTTTATGGCCTTTTTTTTCAATTTATTTCCACATCTAGGACACTCCGTGACATTGGAAAAATTTACTTTACAGCCTGGACAGTAATATTTCCAAGTTATAACATGCTTTATGCCAGTAGTCATTACAGGAATAACTTTGATGTTAAGATTTTTTGCCACATTAGATACTGCGAAATCATCAGTCACAAGTTCAGCTTTAAGTTGAAGGCTCAGGGCAATTGTGGACATATCTTCATCCGATAAATTAGAAAAGTCACCTGATTTTTTTGCGGCATTGTTAGCAGCATTCACAAACTGATCTTCAGGTTCATTGATAGTCAATCTTTTCGTTTCGATTAGAATCTGAATAGCATCATGATCTTTTTTGATATGATCAATTTCATTATAGACAAGTGGTGTGATATAGCTTGGCTCATTTGAACTAAATGGGATTCCAGCATAAAATGCGCTAGAATCTAATACTCTAAAAGCCAAGTTTAGTCATCTGTCTCAAACCCTTCTTTTTTAGCCTAACAAAAACTGCTGGTTTTTTATATTTTTTTATAGTTATGATATCACCAAAGCTAGCTGATTTTATGACTTGTGCATCCATTACTATATTACAATCATGTGAACATGTAATCTCAACTTTTTCGTCTGGGACAACTATAGATGGAAGCCTATGAACTGGAGCAACAGGTGTTATAATCAGTACATCTAAGCTTTCATGTAATACAGGCCCACCAATTGATAGAGAATGACCTGTTGAACCACTTGGCGTTGAAATAATAACACCATCCATTTTTTGTTTTACTGTATCGTTTTGAAATTTTATTTCAAATTCAGCCGTTTTAGTTAAATTTTTCCTGTTAACGTAGATCTCATTTAATGCAGGTTGGAATTGTTCACCATTACAAGAAGCAACAACTCTTGTTCTTTTGTCAAGCCAGATCTCATTTTTTCTTATATGTTGAATGGCATTGTTAATCTCATCCAGCTTTATTTCTGACAAAATTCCTCTGTTCCCACCAACGTTTATTGCCAGAAGAGGTGTTTCATTTTCAAGATTCCTGAACGTTCTAAGAGTTGTTCCGTCTCCACCTAATGTGATAACAAGATCAAGCTTTATCTTCCTTAGATCTTCTAAGGAGTTTATCTCCTCACCGCCCTTAATTGATACTGGTGAAATTGTGTAAACTTTGAATTTTTGTTTTAGTAGTTTTTCTGCCGTCATTTTTGCGGCATTTTCAGATTTTTTTGAGCCAAATTTGCTAACAATGGCGACTTTGTTAATTTTCAAGCCAATACTATTTTCAAATGCTTCATAAAAATTTAATTTTTTATTAATAACTCTAGGAACAAAGATTTTTAACTATTTTCAACCAATACTAGTCATGTCATTACTTCTTAAAGATAGAATATACACAATGCAAGCGCCAACTGCTAAGCGTGGGGTATATCCAATGCATGGCTACAAACTTGGTTTGTATCGACTCCCAATCAAGCTTGAGGATCCGTCCGAGATAAAATCCATCATTGAGGGTATGAAAAAGACATTTGATATGGATCAGTATGCTGATAGGATATATGCGACATACAATTGGATTGAGGAAAATATGCCAGATCCAGACGCTGATGGGTATGAATCTGTAGAACTCAGTGTTACCGTTGAAATTGTAACTGGTGAAGTAATAGATGCAATTTATCAGATTTATCCTGTTGAAAAGTTCGCTGCACCTCAATGGGTCAAGGACTATAGAAGAAAGGCTGACCATTTTGCAAAAATGATAATTGATACAATTCTTAGAAACACTATACTTTCTGATAAATTGGTTGAGCATTTTATGAAAACAGACAAGTTGTCAGAAGTACAAGCAGCAGGAAAAGTAAGCGAATTAACTCCTCTAGCACAGATTGTGTTAGATGCCAAACCAATAGCAAAGATAGAACCACCTAAACCTCTGGTTGAGGGTAAGAAGCAAGTAGTTACGCGAGATGGAGAGGCAGCAGTTCCGGGTCCAATAGACATTGAATTCAAAGATAAGATGGATCAATCTGCAGCATTCAAAACCAAAACTGGAAATGAAGTTCAGACTTGGGGAAGAGTTGGAACAGATAACAAAGTTATGGGTGTTTGGGGAGAGTTTTGTGCTGTTGATTTTGATATTTGTATTGGAGACGGAGCATGTATTGATGCATGCCCAGTAGCTGTTTACGAGTTCTTTGACTTTCCAGGAAATGCAGGTTCTACCAAAAAACCACTCCAAATTAATGAACCAGACTGTATATTCTGTTTAGCATGTGAGGGTGTTTGTCCTCCACAGGCGATCAAGATTTATCCACAATAATAGTCATAATAATGGTTATTTCCTAACTGTTAATATTGCATAATTTGTGATACTATTGTAATATGGAATTTGTATCACCGAATCCATTCACTAGTTTCATTTTTTATGTTTTCATAGCTTGTGCAATTCTCATAATTGCCTATACATGTAATTTTTATTATTTGGCATTTCTTTCAGGACGAAGAAAGGAAAATCAAGATACTATATCAATAGGAGAACCCACCATTACTATTCAACTTCCTATCTATAATGAAAAGTATGTTGCAAAACGTCTGATAGATTCTGTTTGTGACCTTGACTATCCAAAACAAAAGATGCGTATAATGGTTCTTGACGATTCTGATGATAACACCACGGAACAAGTAGGAGAGCTGATCCAAGATTACAAAAGTAAGGGTTTTGACATATCACATATTAGACGTGGAACGAGGGCAGGTTACAAGGCTGGTGCACTAAAGCACGCGATGCGATATACCAAAAGTGAGTTTGTGGCAATATTTGATGCGGACTTTATTCCTCCAAAATGGTATTTGAAGAAAGCAATGCCTTACTTTGCAAAACCAAACATTGGACTTGTTCAATGCAGATGGGGTCATGTCAATGAAAATTATTCCGCATTAACTCAGGCACAGGCATTAAGCTTAGACTTCCATTTCTTAGTTGAACAAAGAGCAAAAAGCAATTCACACTTATTTATGAATTTTAATGGCACTGCCGGAATTTGGCGTAAAGAATGCATTGATGATTCAGGAGGATGGCATACCGCAACTTTAGTGGAAGACTTAGATTTGAGTTATAGGGCACAGATGAAAGGCTGGAAGTGCCTTTTCATACCAGATATTGTTGTTGACGCAGAGCTACCTGTACAAATGAATGGTGCCAAGAGACAACAATTCAGATGGGCTAAAGGCTCAATTCAATGTGCAATTAAACTTCTTGGAGGTATTATAGCAAAGCGAAAAATAGCAATTGATGCAAAACTTCAAGCTTTTGTTCAACTAACTCGTCATATAGTATTCCCATTGATGTTAATTCAGTTTCTTGCACTTCCGATCCTTTTAGCATCTAATGTGAATCTCTATATTGTAAGTTTCCTCCCAGCGGTAACTCTTGCAACATACTTTGCTATGGGACCTGGAGCTTATATTTACATAATTCATAATATGTACGACAAAAATTGGAAGGAAAAAGTAAAGACCATGCCATATCTATTAATTTATTCGATGGGAATGGCAGTAAACAATACTGTAGCTGTAATAGACGCTATGGTAGGAAAGAAGAACGAATTTCTGCGAACTCCAAAATACGGAATTATTAAAAATACTGATGATTGGAGAACAAAGGCATACAACCTGCCATTTTCTAAGACTACATTACTAGAGCTTTTCTTTGGAATTTACGGAATTATGGCAATTTTCATTGCACTTTACTCAAATAATCCAATATGGATTCCCATCATCGCCTTGCAAACAATAGGATTCTTGTATATTGCTGGCTTGAGTTTCTCCCATACAAGATTTAAAAGAGGTAATTCAAAAATTGACTATACAAAAACAAAAGAGGAAAAGATGGCTGATATTACACATAAACTTGCAGTTGCTGGCATACTAGCGATAATCTGTTTTGGTGTATACATGGCATTTTCTGGCTATCAAAATGATGTTTATCCAATGGATCTTTCAATAGGTCTTTTTGATAGGATTATGGCATCTTCTGAGCCAAAAACCATAATTGCAGATATTAATGCAATCAAGGGCTATCTTCCTGCTGCGGGAAATCCAGTATGGATATTTCCAACCGACACTACAAATTTTACCAGAATACAGGCTGACTTGGATGTAATGCTTGCTAGCGCAGAAAAAATCTCTGCTGTTCCTAGGGATAGCTCTGCATTTCATACTGGAATGATGGATATCAGCCTCAGGTCAGAGATAATTCAGAAACAGATGATGGATATGGTTCCATACATGTATGCAAGCGTTTCAAACATTCTTTTTGCTGCTATATGGATAGCAGTAATTATTGGAGTATTTGCTATCCTTAAAAGAAAAAAGCAGAGTTTAGAGGCTTTTGATAAATCAGATGGCGTCTAGGATAATTTCAGTTCAGTTTTAATTTTCTCAACTGCTTTAATACCAAAGATATCCCTAACCTGTTGGATTCTTATTGATTCTTTCAGTAAATTTTGTCCAATAGAGCTTAACAGTATCTTGAGAAAAGCATCAAATCTGATTTCCCATTTATCGGCACAGTCAAACATGGTACCAATTGCCCATTGTCTAACTTCATGAGGCAGAGGAATTTTCTTTTCTGATTCGATCGATAGTTTGTCAA
>CACLIK010000019.1 GCA_902606965.1 uncultured marine group I thaumarchaeote | reverse complement strand
GTTGGTGCTGTAACAAATAATGACTTTGTAGGACACAGTTCTTTCCAAGGCCAGCCACGATTTGGAAACACAACTGATCATTCAGATCATGTTGTTGATTTTTCTAGCAGAGGTCCTGGGGTTATTGGTGATCCGAAACCAGATTTAATGAGTATTGGAGCATATGGCTTTGTGCCTTCAGCAATAACACAAATGCCTGACGAGCCTAATGAATCGTTCAGTGTTTTTGGTGGTACCAGTATGGCTGCACCAATTGCTGCTGGTAGTGCAGCTCTTGTGGTTGAAAGTTTGAAAGAAAATTCAGTAGATTATGATCCATTCCTAATTCGAAACTTGTTGATGTCATCTGCAAGTGACTTACGTAATGATCCATTAACACAAGGAGCAGGATTAGTAAATTCTTTGGATGCAATAAGAATTGTGAATGGTCATGGAGGGAAATTCATGGTACATAATGATGCATCATTTTCAAACATAAAAGCAGTACTTGATATACCGATGTCATCACTCAATTTGGATTTATTCGGTATTGATTCTAATCCTTGGATTGATCTTGAAGATAAAACATTTCCCATGACTAGTTGGTATGGTGGAAGATTGAATCCGGGAGAAGAGACTACCACGACTTATACAATAGAAAATCCAAATAAGTATCCCATAGAGGTCACAATCAAGCCTCAAACTTTTGAATTAATTGAGCTGCTTGAAATTAGCGGAGTTACTGAACCGTTACTTCAAGACACAATTTTAAATGAATCAGACACATACAGACCGAATTATGTCAGGCTGAGCGATATACCGGCCCAACATAGAATTGGCAATGAAACTAGTATAATCCATCCCGAATCTTCACTTATGGTCTTGAATCTGCATTTTCCATTTGATGTTTTTATGAACCAGACAGCAAATTATGCAGATAACTTGCGAATTTCTTCTCTTTATGTTTATGATTGGGACGATAAGAACGAAGACGATGAGATTTCTAGCGATGAATTGTCAATGGTAAGCAGAGGCGGTTCTTGGGGAACAGTTCAAGAAATTCGTCTTTCAGATCCTACTGAAAAATTTGAAAACGAACCAATTGTAGGAATATATCCTGTACCAAAAATATTTTCATTCTGGCAGGGAAATACTAACCAAAATGTAACTGCAATGGATTATTCTCTCTCTACGAGCTATTATCAAAATGTTTTATGGGATGACATTACTGTAGACGATAAAGTTACAATTTTACCTAACGACTTCACTGATGTACGTGCTACACTTTCAGTACCATCTGATAAACAAACTGGTGTTTATCAAGGATTCTTAAATTTTGAAGGGAAGTATCATAAAATTAATTCACCTGTGTCATACGGTGTACTAAACTCAGTTGAGAAAGACGCAGAACAAACTATCATTTCTGGTTCGGCAGGAAATACTTTGTATGGAAATGGTTACGTCAAGGGCGCATTTGATATGACAAGTAGATACATGGCCGGTGATTGGCGACAATACTATTTTGACATTCAGGATAACACAATTAATTCTGCAACGATTGACTTTGAGTGGGAAAATGAACGGACAAACTTTACTGCGTTCATGATTGATCCTGATGGAAAAATAATTCAGACAAATTTTCCATCAGGAGTATTTGGTGAGTTTCTTGGTTGGCCTACCGGTGATTGGCTTGGTACATCCTCATTTAGTGGAGGTGGTACATTCTATCCTCTCAAAAACAAAGATAACACATCAACTGTTTTATTTGCACCAATTAACCAAACTGGAACATATACTCTGCTCGTTCATTCGACTCTATTTGACGGCACGTCAGTAACAGAACCTATATCACTTGCTGCAAAGTTTACCACAATCCTGCCCGATGAAAAACCACCTGAGATAACCTTCAAGGTTCCTGAATTAATAAACCAAAAATTTGAAATTTTGCCAGAGATAATTGAGAAAAATCCTGATACTGTGAAATATTACCTTGATGGAGAAGAGCGTACACAAGAGCAATTGCCTTTAAAGTTTGGAATGCTGCCTGACGGAGAGCACGAACTGAGAATACATGTAATCGACTTGGTCGGTAATGAGGCGGATAAGACGTTTTCATTTATAGTTGATAATACTCCACCAGAAATCTTAGTAAAATCACCAATAAGCAATATGACAGTAGCAGACTCGCTACAAATTGATTTCAAGGTAGAAGACAAGAATTTGGCTGAAGAGGGGGCGATCACAGTTTTATTGCCAGATGGCGAGTCTTTAGAAGACATAACATCTCATTCATTTGATGTTACTGAGAGTGATGATGGAGTTTATCATTTGACGATTATGGCTTTGGATACTGTTGGAAATGAACAAACAGAGGTTATACCATTTAATGTTGATCATACGTTTGTTCCAGAACCATCTATTATTACCAAAGATATGGATCCGTCATCAGAAAACAGCTTGTTAATTATAGTTAGCGCCATTATTGTTGCGGCAATCATGATCCCGATTATTATCAAAAGAATTCGAAAAACTTCTGAAGAAAATAAAATTTTGAAAGAAGATTTATAACCAATTTGACGAATGTGAGCTTGAATGTCTGAGCAGGAAAAGGGACCTGGTGGCATGTCCAGGAGAGATTTTCTAAAGCTCATGGGTGCTGCGGGAACATCTGTGGCTTTTGCACCTTTCGTTTCTTGGGGCAAGTTTATGCCAAATCCGTCATCCGTCACTCTATCCAAAGTACCTGTAATTTTGCCAGATGGTACGCAGGCTAATCTTAACACTTATCCAATAAATCATGCTGAGGTTATTACTTATCCAGAAACAGCTGACGAAGTTCTTAATGAGGAGGCATTTAGAAAATGGCAGTTTATCAGACTTCCCGAAAAATTTGGTGGAACAAGAAAGGATGTGTCTTCATTTAGAGCATATAGTATGGTATGCCTTCATTTATGGTGTTTGTGGAAGTACTGGCCAGAGGAAGGAAGAATGAGAGGAGAATGTCCATGTCATGGAAGCATGTATGATGTTAGAACAGGTACTTCCTTTTCAGGACCTGCATCAGTGCAGGCAGCTCCTTCAAACACACTTCCACAACTTGAATTTGAGGCTGATTCTGACGGATTTATGTTTATTACTCCCCCAACATGGGGTGTTAACGCAAATGGAGTTGTAGGATATGGCCGTTTCGCTTGATAGACGCAACGGTTTACTCGAATTCATTTATTGGATTTGGAATGAGCTCGACCGAACAATCTTTACTGGAATAAAGTTTTCATTTCCATCACGGTTCGTAAGTCCGTTTGGATTTTTGGGAATGCTGACGTTCATCATGTTCATCACTCTGGGTGTAACGGGTGCATTACTGATGTTCTATTACGAACCAATCATGACAAGGTCATGGGACAGTGTTGCGTTTATCAACAACGAAGTACCATTTGGATTTCATATTAGAAACCTGCACTATCATGGCTCTAACGCCATGGTCATGCTAGCAATTCTTCACATGTATTACCAATACTTTAGCGGACGATACAAAATAAGAAATGAAATTTTGTGGGTGACAGGTGTCATACTTGGTACTGTAACAATCCTTGAAGCATTTACTGGATACGATATAATTTTCAGTGAAAGAGCAGAACTTGCAATCAGCATTGCAGCATCGCTTACCAACTCGATTCCTATAGCTGGGCCAATGATTCGTGAACTGGCGTTTGGCGCGGGATTCCATGACTTTGTGCTTCGGTTCTACGCGCAACATGTTTTCATTTTACCTATCGTCATGCTAGGATTAATGGCTGTTCATTTCCCAAGATTCTTGGTGTTTGATGTACCAATGGTTATGGCAATCTGTGGTGCAATGTGTCTAGCCGGTGGTGTATTCCCTGTTGATTTGGGATTCAAGTTTGAACCTACGGTGCCTCCTGGAATTACTGTTCCGGAATGGTATCTTACAGCATTATACGCATTTTTGAGAACACAGTATGATAAGTTCCTGACAGGGGTGTTATGGCCTGGACTGTTTATAGCTGTTTTATTGCTTACGCCATTTTTAGATAGATACAAGAAATTCTCATGGAAAGATCGTCCGTGGATTACTGCATTGGGCATTACGGGAATTGCTCAGATATTGGTGACTACATATTGGGGATTCTATATTCCAGCAGATACTACAATTCCACTGGTAGAAAGGCTGGTTATTGATCCAATTAACCTCTATCTGGTTATGATACTACTTGTACCACTAAGCTTTGGTTTCACATTAATGATGATTCATCTTGCAAAGGATGCTGAGAGAAAGGCAAAACTTGCCAAGGAAAATGGACCCAAGAAGATATCACCAATTAATCTTTCAGTAAAATGGACCAACTGGATGCTTGTTGGCTTGCTTGCATTCCAAGTATTCCTTAACATAGCGGCATATAACGCATTTTTGTCGGGTATGAATAACGTTAACCTATGGCTAACTGGCGTCATCTTGATCACATTTGCTGGATTCTTCCATCTTTATCGATATGCTAGTGCTCAATCAAAAAATATACCAAAACCACCAAAACTTCCTACTACAAAGAAACTAGAAACTTCACAGGAATCACTGCCACAGAAAGATATACCTGAACCATCTGAGGAAAAACCATGAGTACAGTTTCTACAGGAAGTCAGTATGGTGTAGGCTTGATCACAGTTTTGGTTGCGTCAGGAATTGCAATCGGTTATTACCAAATGTACTGGTTGCCAGAACAGCTTGCTACACCAGACGTTGATGAACATGTCTTGCATCCCGTAAAATCTACTACCATTGAGATGATTATGGGATCTGCAAGTGCTGACCAACAGGATAATTTTGTACCCAAACTAGTCAATCTACAATTAAGCATTGACAATCATGTTATATGGAAAAATGTAGATGAAACTGCTCATACTGTAACACCAGACCATCGATATACTGATGGTTATAGTGGAGACTTTGGTTCCACGGGTGTCATTAAACCGGGTGAAGAATACGAATTTTTATTCACAGAGGCGCCACCAAACATACCAGTTACCGTTGAGTACCATTGTCAACCACATCCTTGGATGACTGGAACTGTTGTGGTATCACAGGCTAGATTCTAGGCTGAAAACTTTGCAAATAATTGAACACTTTCTACTTCCTTATGTTGTTCGATAATTGAAGCTCGGAATTTTACCTCATGTGGTTGTTCAGGTTCAAATTCAATTGATGCAGTAAAATCTGCTTTATTATCAGGCATTACATCTCTGCTGATGAAGAGCCGTGAAACATTATTAGAAATTTTTTCGTCATTGTATGACTTGTAGACTATCAGCTTGTTTGAATTCATGATTAGTGTATTGATGACAATTCCGTCATATTTGCCAGGATAGTCCACAATTATGTGCCCCCTAATTTCAGAATTGGGCTTTATGTCGAGATTATCTAATACAAGTTTGATGTATTTCACTGATGTTTGGATAAGTTGGTTAGAATAAATAATTTTGTTAAGAGAATAATGGGCCCAAAGGGCTTCGATCCCTTGACCATTGGATTAGAAGTCCAACACTCTATCCAAGCTGAGCTATGAGCCCAAGAATCAAAAAAATTTTTACTCTATTAAGGGTTTTATAGCCACTTTTTTTCGTTCAAATCTCTTTCCATTTTATAGAGAAATTGTTGAGAGTAACCAGCATACTTCCCAAAACGTTCGATAATCTTCTGATGTACATCTTCATATCTTTTTTTTGATATGGTTTTTTTATCGATACAAAATATGTCAGAATAATATTTTTGTAGAATTTTTAGCGTCCATGTGTCAAGAGGAAATGCATCGAGCTTTTCAAGAGAAAACAACATAATGCAATCCGCAACCTTATCTCCAATTCCAGATATTTCTAAGAGCAGTTCTTTGGCTTGATCATATTTCATTTTTTTTAGTTCCTCAAGATCAATTTCTCCTGAAGCAATGGTCCGAGATGCGTCTAAAACATATTTTGACCTGTATCCAAGTTTACATTCATTTAGTTCCTGTACTGTGGCATCGGCAAGTCTTTTGGGTTCAGGAAATAGGAAAAAATCCCTTTTTTGAAACCTGACCTTTGTACCAAATTTTCTACATAATTTTTGAAGTCGCATTCTGATATTTGGAATATTTGAGTTGGATGAAATAATGAATGAAATACAGCATTGAAACGGATCTTGTCTTGTAATACGTAGTCCTGGATAGTGGATAGCTGATTTTTTTACAATTTTGTCTTTTGTTATCTCTTTTAGGATCTTTCCATAATTATCGTCTTGCCGGAAAAAATTCTTTGATCTTTTTGAAAATGTAAGCACTTCAAAAGGTGTTTGGTTTGCTATAATGATATCATGCCCGTCAACTACAAACCATCTGTCATCGTAATTTTCCCACAGGAAAACCTGACCACTGTTGATGGTTTCACGTATGTTGATGTGGATGCCAGAATCAGGCATATTATACGGCTATCTCTTCACCGAGTTTTGGTGCATATGCATCAAGACCAAATTTTTCTTTAATCTCCTCAGCAAACTTTGTGCAGGAATTTTCATCTCCATGCACAGTTAAGACTTTAGGATCTCCTTTGATGTTTTTGATCATATCAAAGAGTGCAGATCTATCCCCATGACCAGAAAATTCAAACCTTTTTACAGTAGCTTTTACTTTGAGATCCTTTCCGCGGGCAGAGATCTTTCCCGTTTCTAACAATTTTTTTCCTGGCGTGCCTTCTGCTTGGTAGGAAACCATCGCAACTCCATTCTTATCATTGGATGCAATCTCTTGCATGTAGAATACAGCATTTCCACCTACTAACATACCAGCAGGAGAAATTACAACACATGGTTCTGAAATTGCCCTTTTTCTGTCACCATGGTTTCTTATCAAAAAAGCATCGTTGATTGCATCTGCAAATGTGTTCATGTCCTTTAGATATTCCGGATAACGAAACATGATGTCGTTTACCTTCAATGCCATACCATCCATAATTATTGGGTGTTTGAAATTAGCATTTTTTAACACGCATGCAATCTCTTGTGATCTTTCAACAGAAAATGAAGGAACAAACAACACTCCTTTTCTATCCATAACTTCATTTGCAAATTCAACCAGTCCATTTTCTGATTCTTCTCGTGGCATCTGATCTGTTTGTGAATAGGTACTTTCTGTGATCAAAATGTCTATATCTCCTACCTCCAAATCCGCCTTTGGTAGCATCCTTGAGCCATTAGGATTAATGTCGCCGGTGTAAAACAGTCGTTTATTGTCAGCTTCAACAAGTACTGTGCTACCGCCTAAAACATGACCAGAAGATCGTAATTCAAATTTAGCATTACCAACATTTACGGGTTCCTTAAACCTAATCTCCTTGGAGTTTCTGAGCATATTGTTAAGATTACTGTAATCAAATGATAATTTGGATTTTTCAATCTTCAACATGTCTTCAATCAGTAACATACTTAGATCAAGAGTTGGAGGTGTGCAGTAGACTTTGGTATTACCTCCATTAAACAAAGCTGGAATACATCCAGAGTGATCTAAATGAGCATGAGTAATTACCGCGGCATCAACATCCTTTGGCTTAACATGAAGTGGATATGATGGAGGGTCATTACGTTTTTTTGCAAACATGACACCATAATCTAAAAGTAAATTTGCATTACTACATTTCACTAGAAAGCCCGATCTACCAACTTCATTTGCTGCACCCAAAACTTCAACATTCACGAACAGAATTCTGAGGCTGTACCTTAAAGTCTTCTTAAGGAAATAGATCAAATTACGATCTGGAAAATCAGCCCAACCTTTAATTAGTGCTAGCTAAGATCAGATCAAACATGGGAAGAACTTATGCAGAATGGGAAGGCCAACAGGACAAAGCACTTGTAGCAAAGGTTCGCGCAGGTGACGAGGCTAACAAACCATTACTAAACCAAGTAAACTGGATTTGGGTTCAAAATCTTATGAATCAAAAAGCAGATCTAAATCCAAGCTCAGCTGAACTATTAGACTGGGTAACCTCTGGTCAAATAGAAGCAATGCGAAAATAAACGTGAAATACACGTATTCTTTTTGTTTTTAATTAACGTTAGTTATGCCTAAGCGATCACTATCATCTATAACCGTGTTATGATTTTCAACCATGGTTTAAATAGCAAAAATAAAGTTTCAATATGAGTGAAATAAATGCCAATAGCAATTTTACCAGACGTAGATGAGCAGAGATGTATTGGATGTGCACTTTGTGTAGAAATCTGTACAACTCTTGGCCCAGACGTACTCCGTGTAAAACCTGTAGAAGGTTGGAAGAGAGGTAAAGCATTTGTATTTTATCCAGAGAGATGTATCTCTGATGGTGCATGCATAGGTGTATGCCCAACAAAGTCAATCTTTTGGATGAGACCAATGAACTATACTGCAGGACAACCTGTACCTCTTCACAAGAACGGTGTATTCGTTAAAGGATGGGCAGAAGACGCAGCAGGAACAGATTAGCTGTATCTTTTTAATCTTTTTTTATTTTATTTTTAGAAAAATTTCTTTCTTGTACGTTTTGGCAATAACTTAACAAACGGCTTGAGAAAATCATCGTTTTTTGGTGCATGCAATACATCAAAATTATTTTTTAAAAAGAAAGCATTCCAGTTTTTCTTGAATGTTGGGAAATCTTCGGGCAAAAAATCTTTTCTTGGTGTCTCATAATGAGATGCCGGGTACATGTCTGAGAGCTCCAGGGGTATTACACCAAGAAATTCATTATAAAAGCAAAACTGGATAGATTCCGAATCTTTGAACTTTTCCCTAAGGATGGCATACTCGTTTGTTAGATAAGCAGGTCTCACATCGGTGTTTTTGGTTAGAACTGCGATCCTTTTCTTGGTTTTGAACTTCTCTACGGTGTCTTTGAACGCAAGTATTTCTGGTCTATATTGGTCCTCTTTTGTAAAGAGAAAGATGGATCTTTCCTTGAATTTTGGTGTAGTGTGTAGAAAGTAGTTAGAATTTTTCGTAAAAACATCGATCGACTCAAACAGCTTTGGATGCGCGCGCATTTTTTTCATTACATACTCCCAAAGCCTACCTTGGTGGATTGACTCTTTGACCCTATCTACCTCAGCCTTTATGGCGAATAAATTATGGAGGGCTATACTACCTATCTTTTCTTCAGATTTTAATGAGAGTATTTCCTTTGGAGTAAATTTTGTACATACTTCACATGTACATGAAAAATGCCTAATATCTGCAAGGCGGCTTGTTTTGTCCTCCTCTATGTACCTATCATGCTTGGCATACAGTATGTATGATGCTGAATCAAAAGTGTCACACCCAAGTGCTACAGCCAGAGGTATTGTCAATGGATGGCCTGCTCCAAAAAGGTGCAACGGAATTGCATCAGGCATCTCTTTTTTGGCGGTTATTATCATGGACGCCAGTAATCTATACTCGTATGACTCCATGAATTCAACAGGGCTACCAAGTGCTAGCATAGAAAAACCCTGTTTTACAAGGCTCTTGGTAGAGTTTTTTACTAATTCTTGATGCTCTCCACCCTGAATTGGACCTATCCAAATTTGACCATTATCAGAACTGTTGTCAAGTGTTTCCTTTGAAACCTTTAGAGTTTGGTTAACATAGGATTTTGCCTTTTTTTTACTAAGACCAAAACCTGTAGGTTTGTCTAGAGGTATTGCAAAGTCTGTCATTAGTCCTTTTTCAAATTCAGCCATTTCAGGTGGTTCTACATCTACGTCACCATATTCCAATACCTGATATCCACCTGAATCTGTCATAATAGCGCCATCAAAATTGATTATATCATGAATTCCTCTTTTAGTTGCATCTTGCCCAAAGTTTTTCATTGTAATGTAGGCGTTAGTAATTACAAGATCAAAACCAATATCCTTGATTTTTTTGGTTGGAATTAGCTGTTTTACAGGATGAATTACCGGAACATAAGCAGGAGTTTCAATTTTACCATGGTTTGAATGTAAAATACCTATTCTGCCTGCTAAATCACTTTTTATTATCTCAAACATTCTATAACATTTTCAAATTGATCTATATTAAACTAGTCTGGAAAAAATTTCTTTAAATCATTTTTTTTGAGTTATATCTGCTAACCAATCAATTACATCTCCTTTAGAAGTTCGATTAATAACACTCTCAATTTTTTTTGCAGTTTCTTCAACTGTAACAGATGTTGTATTGATTTGAAATGTTTTATCTTCACCCAGATTTTGAATTGAATCATAAGCAATAATACCTAAAATTTCGCTTCCCAGATTATCATTTTTTTTCTTATCAGAATAGTTTCTTTTTTCATAAATTTCAATAAGATCATATGGGTTTTTTCTAAGAACAATTACAGTTGAAACTAACTCCTTAGAAACAACAAATGGCGCCAAATGCCCAACAACTATTGATTTATCTGAAATTTTTTCTTCTAATAGTTTTTTTGTTTTTTCAACATCCACATCAATGGAATCATTTTGGTTTGATGCTCCTACTTTCACACATTCTTTGTTAATATCAACAATTTTGTATCCTAATATCTCAGCTAGTATCTTAGATACTGTATGTTTTCCTACACCTGGGTTTCCTGTTAAAACTAACACAAGTGTATTCAAAATATGCTTGGTTAAAAATTTCTGTAATACTAATATGTATAGGCACGAATAATATTGTATGCAGATTGGCCTTCTTGGCAAAGCCAATGTTGGCAAATCAACATTTTTCTCGGCAGCAACTGAAACTGTTGTTCAAACTGGTAATTTTCCATTTACAACGATCGAGCCAAACGTAGGTGTAACCCATGTTAAAGTTGATTGCGCATGTAAAAGTCTTCAAAAAAGATGCGGAAATAATCTTTGTGTAGATGGAACTCGCTTTATTCCAATA
>CACLIK010000018.1 GCA_902606965.1 uncultured marine group I thaumarchaeote | reverse complement strand
GAACAAATTAAACTTAGACTTGGTACTGTTTCTGAATTAGGCGACATTGTAGTTACGTTAAGCCCATGCATGTCACTGATCAAGGGTCTAGCACCATCCATTTCTGGATTAATGCCAGAAATGCATTCATCTATGCAAGATTTAACAAATATGTTTGGTGATTTATTGACAGACTCATCTCTATCATCTGAAACTATGGTACCAACATATCAAGGAAATGCAGAAACAAATGCAATATTACAAGAAGCACATGATGTTCTTGAAGGAAGAGCAAGAACATCTATACCAGAAGCACCAAATACCCCATTACAAAACCTTTCAAAAGAAAAAGAGTCTATGATTTAGATTTTGTTTTGCTGATTAATACCAATGATTTTTTAATCCTAGAAATTGTTGGGTAACTATAACCCCTCCTACGATAGTTAGCAATCATCATTTTCCAATTTTTTAATCTCCATTGAGCTTGTTCAACAGTCACAGAATGAATTTCTTTTTGTAAAATACTCTTTCTTCCAACTTTAAGTATGCCAGCATCTTTTGCAACCCATCTGTTACTAGCAAATTTTAGGCCAGATAATATTTCAGATAATGGAACGTTCTTAAAATAACTCTTTAATTTTTTAATTTGATGATCTGTTGGCTGCTCAGAAAGCTTTAGGTTAATTTCAAATTCACCCATATAGAACACTCTATATTATTAATTAAAAAGTATGAAGTCATGAATTTGTGATCCAAAGTATTCATTAATAATTCAACAATCTAATCTTAAATTACCGTTACAAATTATATTAAAAACGGTTGGAACGAAAAACGCAGATATAAAAACACCCAACGATATAACAACCACTTTTTGAATGATTCGCAAAGCGGTTTCAGTACAACTAAACTTAAATTAAACTTTCTGAGTTTGACAATTGAATTGATGCCAGCACAGCAAGGTTATGATCGAGCAATTACTGTTTTCTCCCCAGATGGTAGATTATACCAAGTTGAATATGCTATTGAAACAGTAAAACGTGGAACTATTGCTCTTGGTATCAAAACTAGTGATGGTATCATATTTGCTGCGGATGAAAGACCAAGAAAATTGCAAATTATTGAAGGCCCACAAAAATTATTCAAGATTGATCAACATATTGGAATAGCCGCAGCGGGATACATTCCAGATGCACGTAATCAAGTAGATGATGCAAGGTTTTTTTCACAAAGTAGTAAATTGGTTTATGATGAACCTGTAACTGTTGAAATAGTTGCAAAACACATAGCTGACCAATGTCAACATTACACACAATATGCAGGTGCTAGACCGATTGGTGTTGCATTGATTATAGGTGGTGTAGACCAAAATGGGGCTTCGTTATTTTTAACTGACCCAAGCGGAACGTATGTCCCATATAATGCGGTCGCAATTGGTGCTGATTCAGATAAAGTAACCGAATTTCTAATAAAAAACTACAAACAAAATATGACATTAGAAGAATCAAAGACATTAGCTGCAGCATCAATCATCATGGTAAATGAAGGTACTCAAGATAATGACAATGTTACAATTTCCGAAATTAAATCTGATACTAAACAATTTAACATTATAAATAAAAATGATGTCGCAAAACTAGTTGAAACTGCGAAACAAAAATACACGATTGGAAAAAATAATTAAAAGTTTTATAATTTATTGAGCAGTGTAAATCATTGAATTTATCAATTGCAATACCCGACTCGTCATTACAGGATGAATCAACACTTTTGTACAAAACAAAAAAAGTGTCAATAATCGCAAGAGCGTGTGCAATTTTTAAAACAGAACAGATTATCATTTACAAAGATAAAAGTGTAAATAAAAATGATTCAATGTTATTATCAACACTACTAAAATATCTAGAAACACCACCATATTTTCGTAGACAGTTATTTCCAAAATCAAAATTCTTGAGCTATTCAGGTGTATTACAACCACTAAACATTCCTAATCACTTAGCACCATCAAGCTTAAAGCTAATAAAAAATGGTGATCAACGTGATGGTTTAATCATAAATTATAAAGGAAAAAAATTTGTTGATATCGGCATTAAAAAACCTGTTCCATATTTTGGAAAAATGAAACCGGGTACACGAATTGCTGTAAAAATTATAGAAACTAAACCAAAATTTACAATTAAAGAGATTTCAAGAGAAGATGTTAAAGATTATTGGGGATACAAAGTAAAAGAAAGAGGAAATCTTTTTTCAATTTTGTCCTCTTGGACTGGTAAAATAATTCTAACATCAAAAAAGGGCAAAATTTTTACTGCATCCGATACTGGAAAATTTATCAAATCGAATGATCCAATACTTTTTGTTTTTGGAACTACAAACAAGGGAATACATGAAATCTTAGGCACGGATATTAAGAAAATTCAAAACTCAAAGATCATTAATTTTTTCCCAAACCAAGCAACACAAACGGTTCGTCTTGAGGAAGCAATTTTAGGAATATTATCAATAATCAATTCTTATAATTATAATAAATTGTGAAAGATGTAGAATATGACCACAAAGAAAAAATTTTTAGTTTTAGCAATAATTGTTGGCACCATAGGTGTTTCATTAGGTGGTTATACAATTTTTTTATCAATTAGTAATATGATTAAACCTTAAGATCCATTGGAACAAAAAATCTGATTAAATTGTTAGTAGGTATATAATGGGGTTAACAACTTTTTTCGTTTGTTATGGGACATAGAAGACATAGTGCACCACGTAGAGGTAGTCTTGCATACCTGCCTAGAGGTAGAGCTAAAAGCATGGAAGCTCGAATTAGAGCATGGCCAAAAATAGACTCGGATGAACCAAAATTATTAGGATATGCTGGATTCAAAGCTGGTTGTGTACAATTAGTCAGTATAGATGATCGTGAAAAAACACCTAATCATGGAAAACAACTTGTTAGCCTTGGTACGGTTATCGTAACACCGCCTAATCTTATAGTTGGAATGAGATGTTACTCAAATGACGCAAATGGAAAACATGTATACTCGGATTTCTATGCTAATAATTTACCAAAAAATGTTTCATCCTTGATTAAGTCTAACGATAAACAAAATGTACCAGAATTTTTAGAAAAAGATTTTAAAAAAATAGAAGATGTGTATGCGCTAATTGCTGTCACACCAAAAAATATAGGTTTGGAGCAAAAAAAACCATATGTATTTGAAGCGTCTGTTAGTGGTGGAGATGTGAAAAAACAATTTGAATTCGTGAAAGATCTTTTAGGTAAAGAAGTTAAGATAGACCAGATTTTTGAGGCTGGCTCCGCTGTAGATACAGCTGCAATTACTAAAGGTAAAGGTTGGGAAGGACCAATTACAAGATGGGGAGTAAAAAGAAAACAACACAAATCAAGAAAAAGCGTTAGAGAAGTTGGTTCACTTGGTCCTATATCACCACAATATGTAATGTATACTGTGCCAAGAGCTGGTCAACGTGGACTTCATCAACGAATAGAATATAACAAAAAAATCATGGTAATGGATAACACTGAGAATATAAAATACGATATAAATCCAAAAGGTGGTTTCAAGCATTTTGGAAATGTTAATGGAGATTTTATCATATTACGTGGCTCCGTACCTGGAACCTATAAGAGATTAATTAAATTGAGAACACAGATACGTAATGCACCAGCAAAAATAACCAAGCCAAATATTTTAGAGGTAGTTGTTTAATGAAAATTTCAACATTAACAATAAGTGGAACAAAAGAAAGTGAAGTTGAACTACCACTAGTATTTTCAACTCCATTTAGAAGAGATTTGATTGCTAAATCATTTACTAACTTAAACTCACACAAATTTCAACCACAAGGTAGACATCCTACTGCTGGAATGGATGTTGTTGCAAGATCAAATGATCCACCTACAGGTCAAGGAAGCGCAAGAATTGCTAAAATGCGTGGAGGCGGTGGCGGACGTCAAGGTCAAGCAGGAGGTGTAGCATCAGTTAGGGGTGGACGACAAGCACACCCACCTAAAGTACAAAAAGTAATTTTTAAAAAATTAAATAAAAAAGAGAATAAACTTGCATTATGTACTGCAATAGCTGCCACACAATCAAAAGAAATTATTGAATCTCGTGGACATAAAATTGAAAGTCTAAAAACATTCCCTATCGTTATATCTGATGAAATAGAATCTGTAACTAAAACTAAAGAAGTGTTAAAAATACTAGATTCATTGCATCTAATGCAAGATGTTAATCGATTAAAATCACGAAGACCAAGAACTGGTAAATCTGCACTTAGAGGAAGAAGTACAAAAATTGGCAAAAGTGTTTTGTTTGTTGTGTCAAACTCGAAAAAACTTTCACATGCATGTGGTTCCATTCCTGGTGTTGACGTACAAACCGCTAAAAACCTAAGTGTGTTAGATCTAGCTCCTGGTGGAGTACCTATTCGTTTAGTTGTATATTCAAAAATTGCACTTAAAGAAATTGAAAAAATAAAATCCCCTCATTTAGAATTATTGGTGAATGTTGCATGAAAGTTGAATTAGCTAATAAAATAATTTTGCACCCTTACATCACGGAAAAAACATTTGAGTTGGTGGAAACTGAAAAAAAGATATGTTTTATCGTAGAAAAAACAGCCTCAAAATCAGCAATAAAAACTGCAATAAACACGCTATATGAACAAAATGCCCTAACAGTCAATACTGCAAGAACAATTTATGGAAAGAAAGCATTTGTAGAATTTGAAACTGTTGATGTAGCACGAGATTTGGCAACTAAAATAGGAATGCTATAATATGGAACGAAAAATTATTTTAACAGAATGGTGGTAAAAGCAATTGGTTAAACAATTTACATATCGTGGGCTGTCTCAAAAGGAATTAGAGAGCTTACCATTAGATAAACTCCTACAATTGTTCCCTGCACGGGCAAGACGATCACTAACAAGAGGAATAAATGATAACAAAAGGAAATTAATTGAAGAAATGAAAGCTGCAAAAGCAGGCACGTTAAAAAATCCTATTAATACACATTTGCGTGATGTTCTTATTTTACCAACTATGGTCGGTGTCACACTAAATGTTTTTTCTGGTAAGGAATTTCGTCCCGTAACCATTACAACTGAGATGGTTGGCCATTACTTAGGAGAATATGTAATTACAAACAAGCGTGTAAGTCATGGTGCACCAGGTGTAGGCGCATCAAGATCCAGTTTGTATGTACCACTAAAGTGAGAAACATGCCTAAACGATACTTTTCATTTCAGAGTTTTGATAGCACAAAACATGTCCGTGCCGCTATAAGAGAAAAACCAATTTCACATAAACATGCAAGAGAAATAGCTCTGGCAATAAAAGGACTTTCGATTGAAAAGGCTAGAGATTATTTGTTGGATGTAACAAATCTTAAACGAAGTATTCCATTCAAAAGATACAAAAATCAAGTTGGACATAAATCTGATCCTGGAACAATGTCTGGTCGTTATCCACAAAAAGCGGCTACAGAAATTTTGAAATTGTTAGATAATTTGGAATCAAACGCTGAATACAAAGGAATGGATTTAGACAGACTTAAAATAATTAATACAACTGTACATAAAGGCAGATTACTTAAACGATTCATACCACGTGCAATGGGGAGATCATCAGCTAAAAATAACGCATTGATTCATGTAGAAATCGTTGCACAAGAGAGATAAAATATGACACAAGTAAAAAATGTAATCAAAGATAATTACAAGATGATGTTGCTAAATGATTTCTTACGAGAAAAAATTAAGGAGTCAGGATTTAGCAAAGTAGACATTTCGAAAACACCAACAGGAACAAAAATTACACTTTATGTTACTAGACCAGGAATAGTAATAGGAAGAAAGGGTACTGGTATCAAAGAATTGACAGAAAAAATTCAGACAGATTTTGGATACAAAAATCCACAAATTTCAGTGGAAGAAATTACAAAACCAGAATTATCACCAAGTGTGATGTGTAACAGAATGGCTGCACATATTGAACGCGGAACAGCTTTTAGAAGAGCTACTATGTGGACAATGAACCAAATCATGGAGTCAGGAGCAATGGGTGTACAAATAACAATTTCTGGTAAATTACGTGGGGATCGTTCTGCATTTGAAAAACATACGCAAGGAATTCTTCCACGAGCTGGAGATTATGCAAAAAATATTGTCTCTGAGGATATTGTTCATACAAAGACACCAATGGGTCTTATTGGTATTAAAATTAGAATTGCCAGAAAGGAAAAACTTATTCCAGAATTTGAACATACAGAAAAGAAATCTATAGAACCTGACATTGATGATAAAGAATCCGAGAGTGAAATAGTAGCAAAAACTGAATCGGAGCAAATTAAAATCGAAGAAGAAAAAATGAAAACCCTTGAAACATTAGAGGAAGAAGAGGAGAAATTGAAATAATGGCTCATTTAAAAAATAAAACAATCAGAGAATTTAATGAAAAAGATTTGGATGATAGGCTTAAACAGGTACGTAGTGAACTATTCAAATTACGAATAGAAGCAAGAAAAGGTACGTTACGTAAAGAAAGTGGAAAGCTTAAACCACTCAGAAGAGATATTGCAAGGATGTTAACTAGAAAAAATGAGATGAAAAGAAAATGACACGGAATATTGGATTACCTGTAAAAGAATCAAAGGGAAAAATAGCAGAAAATGAAAAAAATAATCCATTTAATGGATCATTGTCAATACGAGGAAAGCTATTTGAAGGAACTGTAATAGACGCAAAAGCAAAAGGTACTGTTGTAATTCAAAAAGAATTACCAATTTACTTTAAAAAATTTAAAAGATATGGACGAAGTAAAAATAAGATTCATGCTCATGTCCCATCTAACATAAGCGTACAAGAAGGTGATCATGTTATAGCAGCTGAATGTAGACCTATTTCAAAATCTGTTTCTTTCGTGGTTGTTGAGGTTAGAACTTAATGTCACAAGGAAAAAGCCGTGGCAAAGCTGCTAAGGGAGTTGTAGAATTTAGACCTTATGTTACAAGAGTTATTCCAGTTGGAGCACAGATTGTATGTGCTGATAATTCTGGAGCTAAAATACTGGAAGTTGTTAATGTTCATAAATACAAAACAAGATTGTCAAGATTGCCTGCTGCAGCGGTGGGAGATTTTTGTAATGTAGTTGTAAAAAAAGGGCCAGCTGAATTAAGAAAGCAAGTACATGGTGCGGTGATTATCAGGCAAAAATATGCGATTAGAAGATTAAATGGAGTGAGAGTGTCATTTGAAGACAATGCAGCGGTTATAATTACAGCAGAAGGTGAACTCAAAGGAACTGACATTAAAGGACCTGTAGCGGTAGAAGCATCTGAAAAATGGCCAAGGATAGCTAACTTGGCATCGATGGTGGTATGAATGAAACCAACAAAAGTTAGAAACCGCCAAACATATCGAGCTATGAATCAATTTATCAATAAACAAATTTGCGCGCCCATATCAAAAGATCTTCGTAAAAAGTATTCACGACGTAGTGCTAGAATCATGATTGAGGATACAGTAAAAGTGATACGTGGAGAATACAAAGGTATTACTGGTAAAGTTAGTAAAATATCCACGGATGATAAGAGTATTGCCATAGAGGGAAATAAAAAGGAGAAACTAAAAGGCGACAAAGTTGATGTTTACATCCATTCAACAAATGTAATCATCACAGCATTGAATACAGATGATAAATGGCGTCTTAAAATACTGGAAAAAAAGTCAAAATCAAAAATTAAGTTAATGAAAGAAGAGGCTAAAAACAAAGAAGAGGCAAAACCTGCGAATAAAAAGACGAAAGAAACAAAACAGGTAGATGAAAAGAAAATTAAAAATAAAAAAGAGGATAAATAATGGGTACAATAGCTGGAAGTAAAAAACTGAAAAGACAAATGGCTCCAATGTTTTGGAGAATAAATAGAAAAGACAAAAGATTTGTTATTACAGTAAGACCTGGCTCACATCCAAAAAGCAGATCTATACCATCTGCAGTTTTACTACGTGACGTATTAAAGTGTGTAAACAATCTGAGAGAAGCTAAATCGTCAATATACGGTGGTAAAGTAAAGGTTGATGGTGTTATACAAAAATCTCTTCATCATTCAATTGGTTTAATGGATGTAATTGAATTAGAAGGAACTGATGATGTATACAGATTAGTGCCTAAAAACGGTCAAATACTTGTTCCAATAAAAATTGATGGAAAAGAAAAATCTAAAAAACTTGTTAGGGTGAAAAGTAAAACGACTATTAGTGGTGGAAAAACACAATTAGGTTTTCATGATGGAAGAACGATCATTACTGATACAGACATGAATGTTAATGATGTATGTGTACTACAAATCCCAGAACAAAAAATTTTAAATGTAATTAAATTTGAAAAAAATTCTCAGGTAATTATCATAAAAGGAGCAAATGCTGGACGTATAGGCACTATAAATGAAATCAAAGAAGGTACATTCACACTACCAAAAAGAATAAGTCTTCTTATTGATGATAATACAGTCGAAATTCCTATCAATATCACGATGCTTATTGGTAAGGAAAAACCAGCAATACAAATAATATAAAAAAATGTCTCAACAAACTGAAAATTCAATGAGGAAAATTTTTCTTTCTAAAGTTGTGTTGAACATGGGCGTTGGAAAGTCTGGTGACCCAATCGAGATAGGAAAAAAAACATTGATACAAATAACTGGTAAAAAACCAAATCCACGAAACGCAAAAAAATCACAAAGAGATTGGGGAGTAAGAAAGGGTGAACCAATTGGTGTAGCAGTTACTGTTAGGAATAATGATGCAATTGAATTATTGAAAAGACTCTTAGTTGCAAAAGACAACAAAATTAATGCGCGTTCAATTGATAATGAAGGAAATGTATCGTTTGGTATCAAGGAACATATTGACATTCCTGGAATAAAATATGACCCACAAATAGGAATTCTAGGTTTAGAAGTATCAATAGCACTAGCAAGGTCTGGATTTAATATCAGACTTAGAAGTCAAGACAAATCAAAAGTTGGTAAGAACCATAGGATATCCAAGGATGATGCAAGTAAATTTTTCACTGAAAATTTTGGGGTGCAAATTGTATAATGGCTAAAGACAGATCATTTGGCGACCGTGGAACCGGATATACACCAAGACTCAAAAAAGAATTTGGAAGAGGTTCTAAATGGTGTAAAAGATGTGGAGATTACACTGCAGTAATTCAAAAATATGAATTATATTTATGTAGACGCTGTTTTAGAGAAGTAGCAAATTCGCTAGGATTTAAAAAAAATGGGTAGATGGATATGGCAACAAATAACGTTTTAGCAAATTTATTCACTACATTGTTTAATACTGAGGATCGAAGAAAAGATAGTTGTGTTGTTGTACCAACATCAAAACTTGGATCAGAAGTATTACAAACTCTAAAAAATGAAGGCTACATTAAAGAATTTGAACGCATCGAAGATAAACGTGGTGGAAAGTTTAAGATCAATCTTTTAGCAAAAATTACTAAATGTGGTGCAATTACACCAAGATTTAAGGTAAAAAAAGACGAGTATAACACATGGGAGCAACAATTCCTTCCATCATACAATAGAGGCATGTTACTTGTAACTACAAATCAAGGTGTTATGTCACATAAAGAAGCAGCAAATAAAGGAATTGGAGGATTCTTGATAGGTTATGTCTACTAAACAAATAGAGAAGTCTACAACTGAAATCCAGATACCAGACGGTGTTACGGTTAGTCTGAAGGGTAGTATGTTACATGTGAAAGGACCATTGGGTCGTGTCTATAAAAATTTCAAGAAAATTCCAGTTGGTATAGAAATTACTGACAAAAAAATACTCCTAAAACAAACTGGTGAACGAAAAAAACACTATGCTATACTAAACACCTCCAAGTCTATAATTCGGACACTCTGTTCAGGAGTTGTAGATGGATTTACAATAAAAATGAAAGTGGTTTATTCCCATTTTCCAATAACAGTTAAGGTGGAAGGGAAAAAAATTCTGATTGAAAATTTTCAGGGGGAAAGAGCACCAAGAGTTTCTATGATTAACGGTGACACAAAAGTTGATGTCAAAGGAGATGATGTTATAATATCTGGACCTGTTTTGACAGATGTTTCACAAACTGCTGCAAATGTTGAATTGAAATCCAAAGTCAAGAATAAGGATCATCGTGTATTCCTAGATGGAATTTATAGGTATTCTAAATCAAAAGGAATCGAAAAATAATACGATTTATCGTTTTTTCTTCTGATCATAAGGATTAAATCGCTTTTGACGAGGTTAGAATCAATGCCGCCCTAGCTCAGCGTGGTAGAGCGTCGGACTGTTAATCCGTTGGTCGTCAGTTCAAGTCTGACGGGCGGCGCCTAATGTTTCTAAATTCGAATTTAGAAACATTGATCGATTGAACCCAAATGGTGCATGGAATTAGACTGTAACGATCTAATAGATGATCGCATATTAGTAATAATGCAGGAGGATTACAATGGCCAGAACTAAAAGGGCCAATCGATATTGTGTTGATTGTGGTTCTAGGTTAGTTTACTATCCACGATTATCAAATCCAAAGGCTCCTAATGAATACAGAGTACTAGTTTATGCGTGCCCAGACTGTAGTAAAGATTTTGATCGACCAAAAATGTTCTCAATAAAGAGAAACCAGGTTGAAAACCCTCTTGAAACAGTAGAAATTGAGATAAAACAGGTTCAAAAACAACTTCAAAATAATCCAAAAAAATAACAAAGTACCTATGACGTTTGAAAGGAAGAGAAGTAATTGGTGGTACCTCGTACCGATCTTTCTAGGTGTAATTGGTGGAATAATTGCATACTTTGCGATAAGGAAAGATGATCGTGAAAAAGCCAAAAAATGCGTTTATCTTGGTCTAATATTGGGTGCTATACAGATATTTGCTCAGCTTGCATTTGTAGAAATTCCCGAGTTTGGAGAACAGGTTGTTAACATCTAAAAATTTTCAAAATGACCCATTCTAGACAGATTTGCTAATTCATGCGTAAATGTTCAACCCCGACTATAGGTCAAGTGATTTACGAATAATGTGATTTTATCAGAAATAGTCATTTTAGTGGGGGGTTGAGCATTTGTTCGTAAATATACGAGCCAATGGTAAAAAGACCCTGCTAGTCTATCTACAAACCGATCATCATTTTTTACTAGGCATAAACATTCAACCCCCCTTTTTTGATGAAAAAACATGATCGAAGAACCTGATCTTGTCAAAAAAAGACAGTAATTAAGCAAAAAGTGGTGACTAACTTCACATAAAACAGAATGTTTTAGGGGACAATTAATGGCAACATCTAAAGCAAAACGTAGTGCTGCTGCTAAAAAGGCTGCACGTACGAGAAAAAGAAACGCTGCCGCTAAAGCCGCTAAAAGATCAGCAGCTGCAAGACGAAGAAAACGAAAA
>CACLIK010000017.1 GCA_902606965.1 uncultured marine group I thaumarchaeote | reverse complement strand
TCTCTAATTTTTCACGTAATCGTGCCAATTGCTCTTTGATTTTACTTATCTTTTTTTCCTTTTTAGTTTCCACGTTTTTATCACCCATCAAAAATCACCATTAACTGATTATCAATGTAGAAAATTGAATGCAATATAAAATATCACATAATGTTGATTGTCGAACTAATTTTGACTAATAATTTAAATCTCATTCGGGTTCATAGACACTAATTGCGTCTTAGAAAATTTAGAGTCCAAGCATTTCGTTGTATCCATGATTCAGGAGATGTTGTAGTAGGTGATTTAGCTGCATTTGTTGGTAGAAATGAGAGCGGTAAGACCACAATTCTTCAAGCATTAACCCTATTGAACAAAGAAGAGGTTGTTTCTGAGCTTGACTTGTGTGATGAAATGACTGAGCGTCTAAAATCTGAGATTAGAGTTGTTGAAGGGGATTTTGAATTGAATCATGATGAGACTGAAATAATTAAGGAAAAGTTTCCTGATTTACAGCTAAAAAAATTAAAAATTTTTAGAACCAACAAAAACCAAGAAATACAATATGATTTTGGGGATGTTAAGATTGACGAGAAGGAAGATGAAAACCTAGAATATTGGCAAGATGTCACAAAACAGCTTTCAGCATTTGTTGAAAGCATACCAAACTACATAAGCAAAAAACTTGATACTGATTTTTTTGCTGGTAATACACCTAGTAGTAAAACAACTATTCAAGCTGAACTTGATGAATTTGATAAAAATATACAGAACATAGCAACTGATGAGCAACAAATACTTTCTGAATGGGAAAAGGCTTATACCGACATAGTCAAAAGTATTGGAAAAATTTCAATGGATGATACTAAAAGTGATGATTTAAAAAAATTCATTGGGGATAACTTACATCCTAGGTTTGTTTATTTTTCAGATTACAAGAAAATACTTGGAAACATAAACCTGACTGAATACATCAAAGAAACTGAAAATGTAGCTTCTGCAGGAATTGAATATATTGAAGGATTTGATAGGGCGGAAACTGTAAGAAACTTACTCTACCTTGCTGAATTAGATATAGAACAGTTAGAAGGAATGAAAAGTAGCCCATCAAAATTAATTAAATTTTTGAGTGCTGCAAGCAAAAATTTAACTCAACGATTAAACCCGTCTTGGAAGGGAGAAGCAATTAACGTAGAATTAAGATTAAATCCAGGAAATATTTTGAGTGTAGTACTATCAGATGTACATAGGGATGGAACTATAACAAATACTGGTTTACTAAACAGAAGGGCTGAAGGTTTCAAGTGGACGTTCTCATTCATTGTAAATTTTGCTGCTGAAACACAAAGAGCAGAGTTAAAGGAAGCTATTTTGCTACTTGACGAACCAGCACGAAACCTACACCCAACACAGCAAATGGGAATATCTGATTTGCTAAAAAATCTAGCTGGCTCAAATCAAGTTTTGTATGCTACACACTCACCATTCATGATTTTTGATTACACGCCGGGCAACCTTCTAGTTGTAGAGCTTGATAGGAAAAGGCATCTAAGTAAAATTTTTTATGATTACTGGAAAGCTGATGATGCCACTCTTACACCAATTCTTTATGGATTATCAAAGGGACTTGTAGATTCAATAACTACTAGGGAAGTTGGCTTTAATTCACGCCCACTCATTATAGTAGAAACAATGTCAGACACAATGTATCTTAATGCATTTGATAAATTCCTTCAGGATCCAAACATATCAATGAATCCACTAAATGTTGTACCAGCATATAGTAAAAACTCAGTACTGCCACTATCACTTTTTTATAATAATCATGGGTATAACACGTTTGTTTTGCTTGACAATGATTACGAATCAAATCAAACTGCTGATCAATTAAAAAATAATAAATTTTCTGAAACACAAATTATATTTTTTGAGATAAATGGGAAACTACTTCAGTCAATAGAGGATTATATGATGCCTGAAGATTATCTATATGCGGTAAACCAAACTTATGAAATAAAATTACGGAGAGAGGGATACACCAATCTAACCACAGAAGAGGTGTTGATTCACGGAAAAAAAGGCATTGTTGAAAATCTAAAAGCAGTGTGGCATGATCACATTGATGATGATTGGGGTGAGTTCGATAAGGAAGAAGTTTGCAGATATATATGCGGTAAAATTGCTTTGAATGATACAAATTTCTTGACTGAGAAAACAAGAGATAGTGTACGCAATTTATATCGCTTGATTGCAGAACGTATTCGCCAATATCAGAATACAGCTCCAATGGAAGAGTTCTCAAATAAATGATGGATTTAAACTGCAAAAATTCATTAAAAATGCAAAATAAAACTACAATTAAATTAAAGTTTAATTGCTGACATAAAACTGATGAATAGTATGAAGAAATATTCGATAGGCGCTATTTTTGCGTCGCTGTTACTTGTATTTTCTGTTTTCACGTTATTGTCTATCTCAGAAGTAAATGCGGAGGAAGTGGTTTCTGTAAATGCGAGCGGTTATGAAAATACGATAGTTATCGAACTTGAAAATGAAAGTACATCCAAAATAAAGACAGTTAGAATGTGGCTAGGCGGAGAAGCCACATTCAAGTCATTTAAATCAGAGCCAGGATGGGGCGGTGGGAAATATTCTGATGGTAAATTGATAATATTTACTGCAACAAATACGCTCAATCCAGGCGAATCAATAAAGTTTGGTGTTATAACAAACGAGAAAGTAAATGGGATAAACTGGAAAGTATTAGACCAAAATGGAAACGACATAGATACAAGTAAAACATCTATCCAAGCAATTTCTGAAACAACCTCTGAGTTTATTGAAGAAGAAAGTAAGGAAGTTGAGCAAGCTAAAGAGACAGGAAGTGAACTTTATGGCACAAAGAAGTTCATACCAGAAAAAATCAGGGCTGGTTCAGATATAAGACTTGTAGGGAATGGATTCAACCCTAACCAAGTATTGAAGATGTACCTTGATAATACCATATTAAAATCAGTTAATACAGATGAGCAAGGTAATTTTCTAACAACAATTTCAATACCCGATAACCATAATCCAGGTACTAGTGAGTTTATTATAAAAGATGAATCTGGAAATATTCAAAGCAGCAATATCAGTGTTGATGAGCAAAAAACGAGATTTTTGAAAGATGCAAAATTTCAAGTTGAAAGTATCCCTGCAGAAATTAGATATGATGACACCTTAACGATTTCAGGTAATGCATACCCACAAACTGCGGTTATAATTATGTTTGAGAATATGGACAGGGTTTTAGAAAAAGCTCGTGTAGTCAATGTTGGTACAAATGGAGAATGGACTTTTGAAGAAGTTATTGACCGTAATCAAACTATTGGAGACAGATATGTGATTATTACAAACAATAACGACAAAACAACAAAAAGCCTTAGTATAAAATCAGATTATTTAGTACAAATTTCTCTTTCTGCAGTGAGATACAATATTGGTGAAACTATTACTATAACAGGAAATGGTGAACCATCAGAAAATACTACTATATGGGTAAAAGATCAGTTTGGAACAATACAATACTACGACTCCTTTACAAGTCCAGTTACTGGAGACTTAAATTATGAATTTACACTTGATGATGGCTTTGTTATAGGAACTTATAGTGTAACAGTAAAACAGGCAAACGGAGTGGATGCTGTTGTATTTGGTGTTGGCCAATATCCAATATCAAATGTCATCGCACTGATGGAAAAAACAAATTTCACTCTTAATTCTCAAGCAATGTTAAATATTATTGGACCAGCGTCGTCTAAAGTTACTATTAAAATTTTAGATGATAATGATATTATCAAATTAACTGACTCTTTAACAACATCATCAACAGGTAAGAGTAAATATGCTATAGATTTGCAAGGCCTTACTTCGGGAGTATATAGGGCTGTGGTAAGTTCAACAAATATTCAGGATTCGGTTAAGTTTTCGGTTGGTTTGGAACCAGGCTCTGGTGCTATAACATTAGTTTCAATCAAAGAAAATTATACGCCAGGTGAATCAATCCTTGTGCTGGGTTCTACTGGCAATGATGCTAGAATAACTATAACTCTTTTTGATCCTGATGGAGTGATACAGAGTGTAACTGAAACATTTTCAGATGGTTCAGGTAATTTTTCCACGGATGAGATAGGAATTCCAACCAGTGGGGATCTTGGTACGTGGAAAATGACTGCGCATAGTCGTCTGGATAATCAAAGTATTGACATCAACGTATCTATACCAACAGAAAAAGGCTTGACATTAGAAATTGACAGCGCGGAATTTAGTCTAGACGATACTATAACCATTAAAGGTGTAGCACAATCAGATTCCAGTCGTCTTGAAATTAGAATAACTGATCAAAATGGTCAAAACATTGCAGAGTTAGAAACTCCTATCAATGACGGCACTTTTTCACTTCCTTGGGTGGTACCTGAAAACACTCCAACTGGAACATATACTATCATAATCAGTGATACTGAAAATACTGATAGTTTTGAAATATTCATACAATAATTCCATTAATCCAAAATAGTTTTTATCTCGCATCAATTTTTACAAATAATATGAATCTGAAGAGAAAGATAGCAGAGTATCCAAACTTTCCAAAAAAAGGTATCTTGTTTAGGGATTTCAGCCCTATTCTAAATGATCCATCTGCAATGTCATTTGTTGTGGAAGAGTTTTCAAAAAAATTCCATCCAAAGGATGTTGATGTTTTTGTAGGAATAGAATCCAGAGGATTTATCACTGCGTCTATCTTAGCGCAAAAATACAACAAGGGCATGGTAATGCTAAGAAAAGCAGGTAAGCTTCCTGGAAAAACTGTAAAAATTTCGTATACAATAGAATATGGTAAAGCTGTGCTAGAAATTCAAAAAAGTGTGTTAAAGAAAGGTGAAAGAGTGGTAATTTGTGATGATTTGTTGGCTACTGGTGGAACAGCAAAAGCAGGGGCAAATCTAGTTGAAAAGATTGGTGCAAAGGTTGCTGGCTTTGCATTTATTATTGAATTAACTGACTTGAATGGAATTAAAGAAATAAACAAATACAAAACTATCTCACTGGTGCAATACTAATGGTTAATGACACAGCGGAGATTGGAATTTTTGGTGGAACAGGAATTTATGATTCTGACATGTTGCAAGACAGTAAAGAAATTACTGTTGAAACACCATACGGTAAAACATCGGATGTAATTACTGTAGGAGAACTTAACGGTAAAAAAATTGCATTCATGCCAAGGCATGGAAAAAAGCATTCTATTCCTCCACATCTGATAAATTACTGTGCAAACATCTGGGCTTTCAAGGAATTAGGAATTACAAGGATTATTTCCCCATCAGCGGTTGGAAGCCTAAAAGAGGAAATAAAACCTGGTGATTTTGTTATTCCAGCACAATTTATTGATTTTACAAAATCTAGAAGAACTTCATTTTCTGAAGATGGAAGGGTTATACATATTTCAGTAGCAGATCCTTTTTGCCCAGAGCTTCAAGAAATTGTTTCGCGTGTAGCCAACAATCAGGGCATATCTTTGCACAAGGATTGTACGTATACTTGCATTGAGGGTCCAAGATTTTCAACAAAGGCGGAGTCTAAATTCTTCAAATCTACTGGGGCTGATATTATTGGAATGACACTAGTACCAGAATGTCAACTTGCAAGGGAGGCTCAAATATGCTATGTATCAATTGCTACAGTCACAGATTATGATGTTTGGGCGGAAAAACCTGTAACAGCAAAGGAGGTTATGGACACTTTATCTAAAAATGTTCAACGCACAAAAAAACTATTGGTAGAATTAATTGATAATATGCCAGATGACTTTGCTACAAAAAGAAAATGTTCTTGTGAAAAGGCGTTAACTGAAGCAGAGTTTTAATCATCGATAAATGATTCACGTTTGAGACCATCAGGAACACTAAGGTTTCCCGAAATTAGTTTTTTTTGTAATTCATCAATAACTTCCTCAACATTGTATTCTAGTGTTTTTAGTTTATTTTCCGTTTCCTCTGACAGCTTTACACCAATGTTTTGCCCACCAATACGGCCAAATGCTATTGCCATAAACTCAAATGAATTGTCATCAATATCAAATATACCATTAATTTTGGCCGCCATTTGTGTGCCATCAACATTGTTTACGTGTACTTTGATATCCAAGGAGAATCTATATTTCCACTGCTTTGTTTAAATGTTCTTCAACTAGAAAGCTGGTATGATATTCATCAACTATATTATAATTATCAATTTTAAGATCTAAAATTTTTTCATCAGCTGTTTCATATTTAATAATTCCATTTTGCTTTAACTTTACAAGTTTCCATTTATCCTTCCCTTTCTGAAGTTTACTAACAATCACCCCCCATTTTTCATCGTCTTCTATTCTTGGCATTCCTACAATATCCGTAATTGAGTCTATTCCTAATTGTTTTTCCTCACAAAATTTTTTTTTGCAAACTGCACATCGCCAGACATCCACACTACCTATTGTCCTTTCATCTACGTTGATGTTAACAGGAGCTAGGTAAGTGATTTGAGGATTTTCACAGCACTTGTAAATTTTCGGAGTTTTTGGAGTCTCAGATGGTGTTTCGCTCATATTTTTTCACTTTTTTTTGTTATATTTAGTCCTTGCATCGTCATATGATTCCTCCAGCACAACACCAAGATTATCAACAATAGTATTTTTTTTAAAATCAATCTTTTCTCGCTCACACATTTTTCTATACATGTTTACTGTAGTGAATCGTGGATGCATTGCCTCAAATTCTGTTTTAGACATATCAATAAAACCACCCAGATCAACAAGCTTTTGGGATGTTTCTAATGCATCATCTGTAGAAATATCTAAAGATTTAGCAATTTGGTTAACTTCCATTTTTCCCTCCAGTGTAACTAGTAAAAACACATTAGCCTGATTTTTGGTGAGCCTGATCTCAGATATCAGATCATTTTTAATTTTCTCATAATCCATCCAAGATCATAAGAATTTATTCTAATTAAAGTAGCACTCTAAAAAATTCAAATATACTTTATATTTGGTAGAAATGATTTCTATTCATTGTCGAAATTTAGCAATACATCTTCATATACAAATGAAAAATCATTAAACTTTGTAGTACCAATAGTCGTGCTGCTATTCATTGGAATTATTTACATAATGACACAAAGAGAAGATGGAAGTTTTGTAAATTTTATTTTGGTTGGAGTTGCAACAATTACAACAGTCTATTGGGTCCATATTATTAAAAAAATGTTGAAAAATGTCAAACCAAAGTATACTGCAAGAGAAGCGGAAGCCAAAAACTGGGTTTACGATCTAATCAAGGGTGATAATCAATTTGTTTTTGTGGCTGAAGTTCCAGGACCTGACGATAAAATTATGGTTAGATTAATTGATGGAATATTATATGTCCGAGGCTCTGGTGGTTTTTCAAAAGAAGTTCAAATTGAGGGTTCCAATCAGATGAAGATTTCTGATTTCAAGTATAGAAATGGTGTACTAACTCTTCGAATAAGTTAAAGACTTTTTGCAATCTCAAGTTTCTGTGGCAGATATTTGTCTGTAATATTCGTTAGACCATACTTTGAAAATGCTTCAAGTTCTGCCTTTCTTTTAATTTTTATGAATACTTCAAGCTCTTTCTTCCAAATACCTTCTTGATATCTAGGATCTTTCAGTAGATCATGACATCTCTTTATGTCAGATTCTGTCATTGGTATGGTTGGAAGTTTGTATTTTTCAATATCAGTGGCCCATACACCTACCCATTTCGCATCAGGCACAGTTAGTTCCCTTAAATGTGCTGCATTGGCCGAACCTGATTTTATTACCATTGCAATATGTTCACCATAAACATCACCATCAGTCAGAATAACAACAGGAAGACTCAATTCGTCATGAAGTCTTTTCAAAAGTGTTCTAGTTGAACGTGGAGCTTGACCTCCAGTATCAACTATAATTGCTTTAAATTTTTTATCAACTTGCTCTTCAACAAATCTAGTAAACAAACCACCTTTCTCAATTGCAATTACAACTTCTGCACTTGTACCTGTAAATTCTGAAGAGGTAAGACTTGGCCCTATTGCATAACCATCCGGATGATCAGACAGATTTGTTTTTTTTCCTTCATAACCAGGAACAGTGTACTCTATTGTCAAGTCACCAAATACACTACTACGTTCTTCCGGAAATACATGAAAAGATTCTCTTGGTGATGAAAGTACCGCCTCAAGGTCAACGATTATGTTATCAGATTCAGATTGATCTTCAAAATCAACTTCAAATGCCTGAGATGAGTAATATACATCTCGAAGAGTTGAAGATTTTTTTTGCCCAGTTAGCCTGTTAGCAAAAAATGCCAGCCACATTAATTGAGTGAATGCACGAAGTTGTGATGTATTTCTAGAACTTCTAACTGCAGTGTTTGTACCAAGTATGTATTGACGTATTTTTTTATCGTACACAATATTGCT
Source organism: uncultured marine group I thaumarchaeote (assembly GCA_902606965.1). Classification (GTDB taxonomy): domain Archaea; phylum Thermoproteota; class Nitrososphaeria; order Nitrososphaerales; family Nitrosopumilaceae; genus Nitrosopelagicus. The sequence continues at coordinate 5,858 of CACLIK010000017.1, read as the reverse complement.
TACTGAACGACTAGGAATTGAAAATTTTGGGAAATTTCCTTTGTCAAGGTCATCATAAATTTGTGCGCCATGCTTCTTCAAAAGCTCAGTAAGGGTATTTTGCTTGTCTTCTGCAGCTTTCTTCTTAGGTTTCTTCTTCAACTATGGGTTCCTCCGTAATCATCTTCTTATAATTTGGTTCTTTCTTTTTACCAGCAAGTTCTGTACAAAATTGTGCTATTAATGGAATATATTTTGAATAAAGATTTTTTCTCTTTATGGCAGCTTCAGCCTGACCCCTTTTAGACATGAATGAAGACAGTTTTCTAGATAGAGATAGTAATGCCAGTTTTAATTCACGCTCAATCTCTGGTCTATCTGCTACATTTTCTTTTCCTACAGTTTTGTATGGCACACGCGTGGAACAGATGTGTGATACTATCACTAATGGTGGTTCACCTTTTATCTTATAGCGTGACCAATCAGTGTCATTTACAACCTTTAGAACAACATCACTTCCCTCATCATAAAGAAGGGGAATTCTGTTGGCAAATCGATAAACTTTCATTCCATGGCTAGAAATTTTTCCTCCATACGCAATTCCCATCTCTATTACAAATGGAAATCCTGAATAAGCAGAAGCTCCACGTTGTACAACCTCAAGAAAATCTGGTTCAAAAAATCTTTCCATACCTTTTTTCAGTGGGGATTCACCTAGTGGAGCTAAACAACTTGGATCAGGTGCCATAAAATCATCAAATGATTGTAATCCATCAGTCAGTTTTACAAGCTCTTGGTTTGTCATGGTGCCAATCCTCTGTTCAGGCTTAAACTTTGCATATTCTGCAAACTTTAAAGCTGTAGTTGGTCCTACCCTTTGGAAACGTTTAGTCAAAAATGAGGTTAATGTTTCGCCCTGCACGGTGTTTGCTAATTGTTTATAGTAAAAACTTTCAGGATCCATATCAACAGAAATAGATTGTGATTCACCAAAGTCCCAATAGGTTAATTTCTTATTTCCTACATCAATTTCCTCAATGGTAGTCTTGCTTAATTTCTCAAAATCCATTTTTAAAAATGACATCAAAGCCATGACTATACGAACAGGTCGCGTCAAAGTTTTCCATTTTTTTTGAGCTTTATTCATTATTTCTGAATGACTAAGATTTTTGTTGGATAAGCCTAACTCTTTCCTAACTTTTGAGATCATATTATCATCAACTGTCGGGATTTGATAATGAGTGTCTAACAACATTCGTCTAATTGTTTCAACGTCAATTCCATGTGGATGTGGCCTGATGACTGTTGGTGACGGTGGCATTGTTCTGATAACTTTGGTATACCTATACTTCTCACCTTTTGGATCATCAAAAGTGATTGTTGCGTATGGTGTTATCAGTGAGGTTTGATATACATAATCACGTATTTTTGAACCTGCTTTCGCATAATCACCCTCTAAACATATGCTAACAGATAATCCAGTTTTCGAAACTTCTTTTGTTTCATGTTTTAGTATCACGGGTTTGTTCTTCTGTATATCCAAAAGCATTTCATATTCATCCTGAGTTTTTCCATCAGTACTACTTTTCACTATAACAGGTTTGTTTGTTGTAATTTGACCGTAAAGAATTGCCATCGTAGCACCTAATCCAAACATTCCCCTTGCCTGCTTTAGACCAAATTTTGAACCATACAGGACTGTACCAAATGCAAGAGGAACATGGTTTGATTCAATGCCAGGACCGTTGTCTCTAACTGTTAAGATATACTGTTTTGGGTCAGGCTTCTCTGCATCAACTGCCTTTATCGACATATGAACATCAGCTAAAATTCCACCATGATCACACGCATCAAGAGAATTCTCTACGAACTCACGCACTGCAGTATAAAGTGACCTTGTTGGATTACTAAACCCTGCAAGGTCTCGGTTACGATAAAAAAACTCACTAGGAGAAATCTGAGTAAATGATTCTTTAGAAGACATCTTGATTTTCCCATAATTGCAGTCTAGCAAATTTCTCTTGCCTTCTTGCGGATTCAATTTTCCTGTAAACATGTCCATGCATGCTTCCACTCAGTAGTGATTCAATTGCATCCACAGCAAGTTTTAGTTGTGTCGGTTCACCAATAATTGATACAGTTTTTCCATAAACAGTAATGTTAGAGTTACTCAAATTTTCCATATTTATTCTAGCCTTACCACCGTCACCTATTATTCTCCCTTTGAATCTTTCAAGTTGTTCTGAAGATTTTCCACCGAACTCACGTAAATTAATTACATGTAAAGTATTTTCACCTTTAAGTAATCTCATAGCCTTTTCTGGTGCAAATCCACGACCTATTGCTGTAACAATCTCTAAAGCTTTAAAAATTTGAAATTTTTCATCAGCTGCATTGCCTGAAACTTCAACCTCACCATTTTGACTATCTATATCTAATTTCACTGAACAAGTTTCTTCAATTTTTGATTTTGTTTTCCCAGACTTACCTATTAGAACACCAACTCTATCCTCTGGAATTCTAATTAATTTTTCAAAACTCATTTATCGAAATTATTTTTTAGAAATCTTTTGGTATGTGATCATTTGCTTTAAGCCAATCTGTTTGCGGTAACGTGTATCTCCATAATATGTCTCCTCTTTCTCCTTCACCAAATTCCCAGGGTGCTATTATGACAATATCGTTATCACGTATCCATACTCTACGTTTTAATTTTCCTCTAATTCTACCTCTTCTAGTAACACCATCAGCACACTTTACCAAAAGATTTTCACCGCCAAGAAGTTTAATTACTCTTCCAAACATTTCGCCTTCTTGAGGTAGCTGTAATTCTTTTAATGCGCTTTCGTTTAAGACCTTGCGTTTACCCATAGAAAAAATTATAAATTTTTGTATATAATTGTGGTGATTTACATTTTGAAAACAATAAGAAAAGGAATTCCATCTATTACTTTAACCCCTTCTTCTGATCCAATTCCCAGATTTACAGATAAATCAATTATATCCTTTCCAACCATGTTAATATTGTCTGATTTTTTCAAAAGATCTCTTGCTTCCTCTTTCTCTACAATTTTTTCAGCATAGTATTCTTCACTTATTTTGAGACTAAAATTATCACGATTGAGTGTTTTTCCCAATAAATCCTTATCACATATGTTTAACATGCTTGAATCCTTATGCTTAATCAAGCGTGCAGAGAACATTAAGCGTATTTACCCTTAATTGTGGATTTTGCCCCACATGCCTCGCAAATGAGAAAATTTATTCTTTTTTCCCTTTCTATTCTTGTATCAGGGCTTTGACATGTAATACACTTGATGTAATCAGTAACATAGATGTTAAGAAGTCGTGTAAAATCATCAGGATCCCTTTTGCCTATAAACATGGCACTATCACCAACCCGTTCGGCAGGAACTGCAAATTCTTTTGACAAATATTGTAACAGTTTAGCTGGATCTCGACGCATTATTTTTGGATATTCTGTAAAATTCCTCAAGAATGTTTTTTGTCCCTCCCACATAACATCAACCGGTGGAAGCTCAAATCTATTATCTACAGACTTTGAATCTTTGATCAAATTTTTTTCAATTCGTTTTAACAGCTTCTCATAGTCTGCCTTTGCCATCAAAAAAGGAAAGCCTAGTTCCCCCTATATGGGTTTAGATAAAAAAGAAAATATCTTATCCTTTACCTATTCGAAACATGTTAGTTCCACATTCAGGACAAGTACCTTTCATAGCAGGCCTACCATTCTTTAGGGTAGTTTCTTGTGGATCTTTAATCTCTCTTTTTGTTCTACATTTTACACAATACGCGGTTGTCATTCTAACCTTTCAAAAATAAAGTCGTATTTAGGATACTGCTGTAAAATTTTTTTAACTAGAAACTAGATGATTATATGATTTTTTATGAAAAAGTCTAATACTATTTAACTGATTTACATGATGCTGTAAAATTCATCAGTTTTTAAATAATTATTGGAAATTTTAGAGATTTTTCAAACAACAAAAATCCAATGGATTCGTAACATAAATAATAGATTTTCATAATTTAGATATGGCATCGAGAAAAGGGATTGCAGTAACTGCAGCTATCCTTGTTGGTGTTGTTGCTGCCAGTTTTTTGGTTTATCTGTTACCGGAGGATACAACAATGAAAATATCAGTCTCTGATTTTGAGAAACATCTTGATATTACAAAGGAAAGGGCATCCATGGAAATTATGGGAATTGATGATTTATTCACAAAACTAATTGACGGTGAAATAGAACCTGATGAATATGTCAGTATTGCAGAAATTTCTTCATCACAGATTAATTCTTTGGTAATAGAACTAACTAACAGTGGTGCCACGCAAGAATGGAGTGAAAGTTATGTAAACTATATTGGTGCATTGAAAAAATTAAATTATAAAATCACAGAAACTATTGTTGTTGCAAAAATGATTGATGATGATAGTAATTCAGATTCTATTAATGAAATACTTGCTAAGATAAAACAGTTGGAAGCAGAATCGCTTGACCTAATAACAAAGTCAGACAGTTCAAGACCATAATTACAGTCGAATACTAAACTTCATAGTCAGAATGGTGGGAAACCATTAAAAGGTAATTTAGTCATATGATATAGATGTCACAGACTGGGAAACTGCATAAGGATGTTGAGGCTACAACAGCAAACAAATTGTTAGTTATTTGTGTAGATAGAGATGATGATGTAGGAATTAAGACTGGAATATCAACTCCTGTAGTTGGTAGGAACGCATGCATCGAGGCAGCACAAAGATTGGCTCTGGAAGATCCTGAGGATGCGGATTCTAATTCGATATTTTTTGCCGTCAAGACATATGAAGATTTGGTAAGCAAAGGATACGAAGCAGAAGTAATCACAGTTGCTGGTGTAGAAAACCGAGGTGTACAAGCGGATGAAAAAGTTGCTTCAGAGATAAAATCAGTATTAAAGAAATTTTCTGCAAATGGAGCCGTAATAGTTTCAGATGGAGAAGATGATGAGATGGTCATACCTGTAATTCAAAATGTAATTCCAGTTGTTTCGGTACAAAGAGTAGTTATGCAAGTTAGCAGAACCATTGAGCATTCCTATGCTGTGTTTGGCAAATTCTTAAAGTTGGTAATGTATAATCCAAAATACTCAAAGTTCTTTTTGGGTGTACCAGGTATCTTGTTACTGATTGGTGGAATAGGAGCTGTTACAGGATATAACGCTGAGATTTTTGCTGTACTAATTACTATTCTTGGTGGTGCATTTTTGATCAGAGCATTTGACATTGATAAAGCATGGGCTAACTGGGCAAAACCTACACCGGAAGGGTTCACTAGAATGTTTACACTAATCACTGGTCTAATTCTGATAGCAGCATCTGTTCCAGCTGGTATAACTACCGTAAGTGCAGAAAATATTCCTGCAAATCTTGGAATTCTTAATCTAATTACAGATACGATGGTGATAGGACAGTTTGTTTCTGGTATGATTCCATTCTTGTGGATCGGTATTGGAACAATATTTGTAGGACTTTTATTCAGTAATTGGTTAAACAGGAAATTAAGACACATCAGTGACATTCTTAGATTAATCGTCTTGGTTGCGTTGTATCCTACTGTTCATCAGTTTACAAACATCCTAATGCATGGTGAAAGTTCATTTTCATTGATCCTACCTTTAGTTGCAGGTTTTGGTGTTACAGCAGCATCGGCTACTCTCTTGATACGTAGATATAGAAAGAGAGGAAGTAAAGAATTAGAACAATAAATTCATTCTGTCCGGAATCATATCATAATAACACATATCTGCCTCTAACTAATTCAAAAATATGAAAGGTGATGTACTATTAATGGAATACTAGATGCAATGTTGAATGCG
>CACLIK010000016.1 GCA_902606965.1 uncultured marine group I thaumarchaeote | reverse complement strand
ATTAAGAAGATGAACGCGTTCCTTTAGACCATCCACCCAGTCAATTTTACCTGCTATACCTTTTTTTGTAATTTCCCAGATTTGATTTTCCTTATTCACCTTTTCAGCTAATAAAGGAAGATATTCAGCATCATAAAGAACCCCCTCAACATCAAAAATTGCTAACAACTGTTTTCTGTTTTCAAATTTATTCTAAACAATATTAAGCTTAATGGAAAATAAGAGATCGCTATAGTTAATATTAAATCACACAGAATTTGGAGTTACATTATGTCAGATGAGCTGAAGTTCAAGTACGAAGTGGAAATAAAAAGCGTAGAGAAGAGACAGATGCTTTCAAAAGAAGTAAAGGAAGAATTGAAAGAATCTGGAATGATGGATGAAAAAGGAAAATTGAAAATTAAGGGAGTTAGTCCAAAAATGCTAAAGAGAATGAAACAGGAATTTGTGGATTGCCCAGTGCTTAAGAAGGAAGTACAGTTCATACCATGTTTTGTCTGCCCAAATTTCCAGAGTAGAGTGACAGGAAAGGTTTTGTGTAAGGGGGATGACCTCTAGTATGGCTAAAAAGCGAGCGGTCAAACGCAAAACAAAGAAGACCAAGCGTAAAACAACTAAAGCCAAGCGTAAAACAACTAAGGCTAAGCGTAAAACAAAGAAGAAAGCCTTTGGAGGATATTCTATAAGTTTCAAAAATCGTGACGAATCACTTGAGCAGGTTTTTGGTAAGGGTAATCTTGCGCCTAGCGAAATGACAAAAAAGCTTTGGAAATTTATTAAAAGCAAGAGACTTGCTAACAAGTAAATTAATACCAACCTAGTAGAATCATTATGATGATTGCTGGTGAAGGATTAATTGAGTAAAGAAGTTGGTATCACTGTTTCAAAGAGTGAAAATTTTAGTGAGTGGTATACACAAGTGGTTATCAAAGCTGAACTTGCTGACTATGCACCAGTCAAGGGATTAATAGTCCTAAGACCTGACGGCTATTCTATCTGGGAATCAATCAAAGAATCACTTGATAAAAAACTGAAAGAAACTGGTCATAGGAATGGGTTTCTGCCTGTGCTAATACCTGAATCGCTCCTTGGTAAAGAAAAGAAACACTTTGAGGGTTTTAATCCTGAAGTTTTTTGGGTTACACATTCAGGTGATTCAGAAATTGGGGATAAGCTTGCTTTACGCCCAACTTCTGAAACTCTTGCGTATTCGCTTTTTTCTAAATGGATAAGAAGTTGGAGAGACTTACCACTAAAAATTAATTTTTGGAATTCTGCATTAAGAGCGGAGATTAAAGGTACAAAACCATTTCTAAGAACATCGGAATTTTTATGGCAAGAGGGTCACACAGTTCACACTACTAAAGATGAAGCTGAAAAGGAAGTTGCAGATATCTTAGAATTATATAAAAAAACTATAGAAGAAGAACTGGCAGTTCCAGTAATAACTGGAAAAAAAAGTGAGAAAGACAAATTTGTTGGTGCAGTTTATACGGATACTCTTGAATCATTGATGCCTGATGGTAAGGCACTACAAATGGGTACATCACATTTTCTAGGTGAAAATTTTTCCAAACCATTTGATGTAAAATATCTGGATGAAAACAATACTGAGACTTTTGCGTGGCAAACATCATGGGGAGTATCATGGAGATTGATAGGTGGTATGATAATGATACATGGAGATGACAAGGGACTAGTCTTACCACCAAAAATAGCACCTGTCCAAGTTGTTATAATTCCAATCTATTATTCAGATGATGAAAAAGGGAATGTAATACAAAAGGCAAACCAAATCAAAGACAGTTTATCCAAAATTAATCTACGTGTTCATCTAGATGATAGAGAGCAGCTCACTCCAGGTTTCAAATTCAATGATTGGGAGATGAAAGGTATACCAATACGAATTGAAATAGGACCTAAAGATATTGCTAAAAATCAAGTGGTGTTGGTTAGGAGGCATAACCAAGTAAAAACTAGTATTGAAATGGACTCATCCAGTGAGAAAATTTCCTCAGAACTAAAAAATATTCAGAAAGAAATGTTTGACGCTGCCAAAAAAATACTTGAAGAAAGAGTTGTTAGAGTATCTGAATACCAACAATTCAAAGAAGAATTAGAGAATGGAAAAATGATTGACTGTTCTTGGTGTGGTAATCAAACATGTGAAGACAAGATCAAAGAGGAGACTAGTGCAGACCTACGTGTCATTCCATTTGACAACACAAAAAAATCAGAAACATGTATTTACTGTAAAAATTCAGGCACTACAAATGTACTCTTTGCTAAGGGCTACTAGATAGGTGAAATACTTGGGCATAAACGTGAGATTTACTGTCGCAGTTATAGCAATTATAGCTATAGGATTTGGCGGATCGTTTTACATTTTCAGTTCAGGCTTTATCGATGGAATAAAAATCCCAACATTTGATAAATCAAAATATATTGATAAAATTGATACATGTGTAGATTCCCTATTTATCGGCAATGTAGGAGTGAATTCATTTGCAATAAGTTTAGGAGAGAGTCTGAAACAGCAAATTGAAGAAAGTGATAATGAAGATATTGCTAAAGAAGCTTTAGCTAGGTTATACACTGCGACTTCCTGTGAGCCATAATTCAAAATGAGTAATGATAAGAAAAAATGTATGATTTGCGGTTGCCAAGATCATCGATTGGTTGGATGCATTAAACATAAAACCAGAAAATGCAGCTGCTACAATTCTTAGCGAAAATATAATATGAACATGACAAAAATGAGTTGATATGGCAACAGTCTCAAGACAAAAATCTATTCTTCTTAAGCAGTTCAATGAAACAAGAGCTAGAACGCTAAGTCTAGTACAAACACTGGAAAAAGATGATTTTGTTGTACAAACTGCTCCTTTTATGAGTCCACCAAAATGGCATTTAGGACATGTTAGTTGGTTACTGGAAGTTGTTATGAGTAAAATCGCAAACAACTATCAATTTTATTCACAGGAATTTAGTGAGTATCTTAATTCGTATTATCATCAATTTGGCGAACCACATGACAAGGATAAGAGAGGATTGGCGACAAGACCCACGGTTGATCAAGTTTTCGAATATTTTCATATGATGACTAACAAAGTCACTGATATCTTACAAAATGACTTATTGGATGAAAAGACACAGCAGCTTTTCTTTATGGCGATAAACCATGAATGTCAACATCAGGAACTATTAGTTTATGATTTGCAGAATTTATTAGCGGACAAATATAGGCCAGTTACAAAAAACCTAATACCTACACCATCCGAACAAGAATCTCAAGCGATCACAATCAACGGAGGTTTGTACAAAATGGGTTATTCAGGTGATCAGTTTTGTTACGATATTGAGTTACCTGAACATAATGTCTATCTTAATGATTACAAAATTGATACATACCCAATAACAAACAAGCAATACATAAAATTTGTAGAGGATGGTGGTTATGATGATTTCAAATATTGGCTTTCCGATGGTTGGGATAAAGTACAAAGTGAAAAATGGAAAGCACCAATGTATTGGGAAAAGATTGACAGTGAATGGATGACTTGTGACTTTCTTGGAAAACGAAAAATAAATTTGAACGAACCTGTCTGTCATGTTAGCTATTATGAGGCTGATGCATATTGCAAATGGGCGGGAAAAAGATTACCAACAGAAGCAGAATGGGAAAAAGCTGCGTGTTGGGATGAAAAGAACCAACTAAAAACAATTTTCCCATGGGGTGATCAATCACCAGAGGCTGGACATGCAAACCTGTTAGAATCATACATTTGGAATTGTGCAGAAATAGACGCTTATCCAAATGGAAAAAGTCACTATGGATGCCATCAGATGATTGGTGATGTCTGGGAGTGGACATCATCTGAATTTTCTGGTTATCCAGGATTTAAAACAGGATTTTCTGAATACAATGACAAATGGTTTGCAAATCAAAAAGTGCTAAGGGGTGGTTCATTTGCAACTCCATCAATCTCTATACGTGGAAGCTATAGAAATTTTTTCAGATTAGATGAAAGATGGTTATTTTCAGGATTCAGATGTGCTGAGTATGTTTAACTATTTTTTGAGAGCAGAATCAAACAAAAATAATGCTTCTCATCAAACCACATATCTCTAATACGAAAACCAGTACTTGAAAACATCTCTTTGATTTTTGGAATTGTATATTTGTATGAGTTTTCAGTATGAATCAACTCATTCTGTTTTATCTTTAATGCTATTCCAGCCTTGGTAATATTCACTGTTTGATTTTCTAATGAACGCAAGTATATCTCAACCCTATTTTCAGCTTCATTGTAAACTGCATGATGTGCAAATTTATCTACATTGAAATTACTATCCAATTCTGAATTGATACGTGATAAGACATTCAAATTGAATTGCGCAGTAATTCCATGTGAATCATTATACGCATATTCTAATACATCTTTATCCTTTACAAGATCCAAACCAATCAAAAATAGATCGTCATCCTTCATTGACGAATTTATTTTATCCAAAAATCTTAATCCCGGTTTGTAATCAAAGTTACCAAAGCTTGAACCTAAAAACACAATCAGATTTTTCTTATTATCATAATTTTTTACAAAATCTAATCCACTTTCATAGGTATCAATTATACCAGTCATACGTAAATTTTCATAATTATCAAGCAATGTTACTGCACTTTCTTTTAGTATCTTGGAAATGTCAATTGGAAAATATTCTATTTGCTTATGCATATTTTCCAGAATGGAAATAAGTATTCTAGTTTTGTATGAAGAACCACTTCCCAATTCGACAAGTCTAAATTCTTCATTCATGTATGTTGGTAATTTATCCTGTAGTTGTGTTAATATGCTAATTTCAGTTCTTGTCAGATAATACTCTGGCAATTTACAAATATCTTCAAAAAGTTTTGAGCCTTTTTTATCATAAAAAAATTTCGGGTCTATTGATTTGTGTTTTTGATTTAAACTCAATGATAGTTCTTCAACAAATGTTTTTTCTGATTTATTTTTAGATGATTCATAATAACAAAGTCTTTCATCTACAACAAATTTTGTGTACTCACGTTCCTTTTGAATTGATTTTAGGCTCATAAGAAGCACCAAAAATACTGCCACATAAAGCCGTTTTGTCCTATAGTTAATTTTCCGTGATTGCTTGATATACTAGTTAATCAATGATGGTTTGTTGGGCGAAATTCTAAAGGTTCGTGGATTATCAAAGCAATTTACCAAAAAAAACTTGTTTGGTTCAAAAACATCTACAGTAAAGGCTGTTGAGGATGTTACCTTTTCTCTTCATGATGATGAAGTGCTTGTTATTGCTGGGGAGTCAGGTTCGGGTAAATCAACAATTGCTAAATTAATTCTTAGAGGAATAGCACCTGACTCTGGTAGTATAGTTTTTGATGGCGAAGAAATTAGCGACGACACAAATAGTATAATGAAAATAAGGATGAACTGCCAAATGATTCATCAGGATCCCTATGACTCAATTAATCCTAGAATGAAAATTAAAGACATCATATCTGAACCACTGGAAATTCATAATGTTGGTAATGCTGCAGAGAGAGAAAAAATTGTTTTAGACGCACTGAAAGAAGTAAAATTAGAACCATCTAAAGAAATTGCAAGTAAATATCCCCATATGTTATCTGGTGGTCAAAGGCAGCGTGTAGTTTTAGCAAGAGCATTAGTTCTACGACCAAAAATCATTATAGCTGATGAACCAGTTTCTATGCTTGACGTTTCTATACGCGCAGAGATTCTTGAACTCATGAAAAATATACAAAAAAAGAACAACATATCGTTTATTTACATAACACATGATCTTGCAACCGCCAGATATTTTGGGCAGAAAATAATAATTTTGTATCTTGGCAAGGTTATGGAGTCAGGATCAATAGACCAGGTTTTGTTAAAGCCAAGACATCCATACACTCAAGCCCTAATCGATGCAATATCTGAACCGGATCCCGATAACTTATACAAAGAAAAAGTAATTCGGATTAACGAACCGCTTAACATAGACTTTTACTCAGGATGTAGGTTTCGTGCTAGGTGCCAATATGCAATTGATAAATGTGAAAATGTGCCAGAACTTGAGTCTCGTGATGGAAGAAATGTTGCTTGCTTTGTAGATATAACTAAGTAGTTATCGTAGGAACCCGCTTATCCTTGTATGTTACAACATGCGAAACCCCATTCTTAGGATAGACACCATAGATCAGTTTCGCCTTTTCTACTACAGTGTCCTTGAGAGATACCATGAGAAACTGGCTTCCCTTTGATCTTTCTTCAACAATTTTGGATAGGCTTTCAGAGTTTGGTCCATCAAGATGTGCATCAATCTCATCAAATAAGTAAAATGGTGACGGTTTGAGCTTTTGTAATGCTAAGACAAAAACAACTGCGGCAAGAGTTTTTTCTCCACCACTGATAGATGTAGATTCTCTCTTAGGCTTGTTTTGGAACTGTATGAAATAATTTATGCCTGAATTGAATATGTCATCTTCGTTCTCCAATTCAAGCCATGCGTTACCTCCATTCATTTTTGTAAATATTTCTCTGATTTGTTTGTCAACAGTATCGAATGCATCTAAGAATGTTTGGCGTTTATCCTTCTCTATTGATTCAATGAATGCTACAACAGCATTACGCTCCTCCTCAAGCTCATTCTTTCTGCCTGACATTGAACGATATCCTGTAGATATCTCCACATATCGTTTTGGTGCTACTGTGTTTAATGATGTAGCCAATGAATTTTGTTCCTTCTCTAGAATCTCAATTGATGGACCGACATCAAATGTTTCAATTGATGGGTCAAGATCAAATGAATTTAAAATTTTAGTTAGTGATGATTCTTGATTTTTAATTTCAGTAAGATCACGCTTAAGTCCGTCTAACTCTAATGTAAGCTTGTTAACATTATTTGTAATCGTACGCTCTTTATCATTTCTTTCATTTAGCTGATTATCAAATTCAGTTAACGTAGAAACGGATGTTCCAGACGTGGAAATTAATTCTTGTTCCTTATCCCTTAATTTTTTCAACTTCTCGCTAGATTCATTCATTACAGTTTGAGCTTTAACAATTGTAGATTCTAGTTCAGTTTTTTCTGTAGACAAAGAAGTTTGTTCATTCAAAAGTGCGCTCTTTCTAAGTTTTTTCCTGTCTTCTACTACAGATATTGATGCTTCAGCCTCACTTAGTTGTTTCAAAATTGCGCTTCTTTCAGTATTTAACGAAGACTTTTTCTCATTTAGAAATGAAAGTTTGTTTGCAATACTAGCCTGTTCTGTATCAGAATAATTTTGTTTTACCAGACTAATTCTCTGTTCAAGAGATTCAATGTTTGATGAGATTTGGATAATTCTTGGATGGAGATGTTTTTCCTGTATTCTTAGCTCAGAAATTCGTTGTGAAAGTTTGTCTAACATATTAGTTTTAGATTTAATCTGTGATTCTAAAGTAGAATGACTATGCGATGCATTTCCTCGTTCGGTTTCTGATATTTGTAATTCTTTCATCAAGTTACGCTGTTTTTGTTCAATTTTCTTAAGGTTTGATTTTTTCTTTTGTACGTGATTACGTAACAATGTAATTGTTTCTAGCAATCCCTGTACCGTTGAGCTCTGTGAAATAATTTTTGTTAATTTGGATATTTTTGAATTGATATCTATGGTTACAGCATTAGTTTTAGATTCAAAGAATTCACCATTAATAGATACAGCCTTGTAACCAGCCTTAGATAGTTGATGTGCATCCTTTCCTGTTTGTGCTAATATTATGTTTCCAAATAGGAATCTGGCAATTGGTAGATATTCCCTATCGCATTTAACATAATCAGACAAAACACCCAACAGTCCAGATGTTCTAGGCATCTTCATTCTAAATTCTGGTATTGCATTAAGTGGAATAATTTTTAGTTTAGGTAGTTTTCTGTCTCTAGCAACTTCTGACAAGCTTACTAGAGTTTCAAAGTCTGGAACTATTGCAGCTTTAATCCAATCAGCACATGCAGCTAAAACTGCACGCTCATATTGTTTATTCCAAGAAATAACTTGATATACAAAACCTACAATGCCGAGCTTTTTTGCGTCACCTTTTAATTGAGATATAGTATAATCTTCATGCATTACATCCTTGATCAGCTTAATCTTTTCATTATAACGATGTCCAGCCTTTGATGATTTATCTAAAATTAATTCTAATTCCGCTATGTCACTTTCTATCTTTTCTCTTTTTTCAGAAAGGCTTGATATTTTTAATTCAATTTCTCTAGAACTCTTATCAGAAGTTGCTTGAGAAAGTTTGTCAGAAGATCGTTTAAGATTTATCAATTCATTATCAATAAGAGTATGCTTTCCAGTATTGTCATTGATTTTATTTTCTATGTTGTTTTTCTGTGAGGCAGCTTGTGATTTTGCTATTACTGCATTATGCAATTCATCTTTGAGATCCTGAATTTTTTTATCAACCATGTTTTTTTTGCCGGCTAATTCTGATTGATTGTTTAAGACAGATTTGATTCCAGAATCATTACTTTCAATTTTTTTATCTATTGCATTCTTTGATGTGTTTAATTCTTGAATAGACTTTTTTACCTCTTCAAGTTCTAAATCTACTTTACCTTGATCCTGACTCATTTTTTCAAGTTCGCTTGTTATATCTGGAAGTCTATGTTCAATATCTTTCAGTCGTTTTTGTGAAGTTTTTATTTCACTATCAGCCTTTTGTTCATTCTCTCGCTCTAGGCTTAGTTCTCTGTCAATATCTGATTTAGCCTGTTGAAAAGCATCTAGCTTTACGGAGAAATCTGATTTTTCCTTCTCTATCTTTCCAATTTCGTTTTTTAGTGTGGAACGTAAATTTTCCAAGTTTTCTGTCTCTGACATGGCATTACTTTGTCTTTCTTCCTTCACTGTTTTCTCACCCCTAATTTTTCTCAGCTGACCTGTTGCCTCTATAGCCCTAAATCGGTCCAATTCGTGCCCAATCAATTCATGGCGCATTTTCAGATTTCGCTCAATTTCTAAATCGTCTATTTGCTTTTTCACCTCACCCATCTTTGCCATAGCAACCTCCAGACGCTGATCAGCCTGATTTAGCTGTTTTTCAGATTCAGTCTTCTTTTCATCAAAATATGACAGACCTACTAAATCCTCGAGTGTCTTTCTTTTTTCCTCATTTGTCATTTCAGAAATCTTGGTGACTGTACCCTGCTGTACTGCATTTAATTGATTAAGACCGGCATTAGCCATGTCAAATATGTCCAGAATCCTGTTTCGGTTAATCTTTTTACTCTCAAGGTAATATTCACTTTCACCTTTATCGTTCATCTCACGTGTAACAGTAACCATATCAGAGTCTACTGGGATCTTTCTATCAGAATTGTCAAACTGAACTTTGACGCGTGTAAGTTTAGGTCCATGCCTATTTCCATCAATATCGTGTATAAGCGACCTAAGATTTGGTTGACGCATAACTCTGGCTTTATTTTCTCCCATCGCAAAGATGATCGCGTCTAGAATGTTACTCTTCCCAGATCCATTAGGTCCAGAAATAGACACCAATCCTTGTTCAAAGGTTACAGTGGTAGTCTTGAAACCAAATGACTTGAAGCCAAAGATATCTACCTTTTTGATATAAACCATATGAGATCTGATCGCACACAACGAATATCGAATTCTAACAAGTTTAGTTGACCATACTAAGAAGAATTATGGATATTTTGCGAACAGTGTTCTCTAACCATTAGAACCAGCAACAAACTCTTCGCATGCAATTTTTGCCTCTGGGTCACTCATTTGTTTTATAGGATGTTTCATAAGATATGCGCTTGCAGGAATAATTGGTCCGCCAACTCCATCATCTAAAGCAATTTTTGCCAGTCGTATTGCATCAATTACTATACCAGCAGAATTCGCTTTATCATCAACCTCAAGCCTAACTTCCATATTATATGGAATGTTTGCCCATTGTTTTCCTTCTATCCTCATGAACATTAACTTGGTATTAGCCAAAAATGGAATGAAGTCAGAAGGGCCAACGTAAATTTGGTCATCGTCAAGACGTTCGTCAAGCTGGCTTTGAACACTCTCGGTTTTAGATATCCTCTTGCTTACAAGACGTTCCTGTTCCTTCATATTTAGAAAGTCCGTGTTGCCACCAACATTGATCTGGTATGTTTTTTCTATCTTAGTCCCTCTATCATTACACAATCTAGCAAGAGTTCTATGAACAATTGTAGCACCAACCTGACCCTTTATGTCATCACCAACAACAGGAATGTTTTTTTCCGTGAATTTTTGTGCCCATTTTTCGTCTGATGCAATGAATGCGGGCATGCAATTCACAAAGGCAGTATTAGTATCGAGGCAAATCTGAGCCCAAAATTGAGTTGCCTTCTCAGAACCCACTGGTAGATATGATACGACAATTTCAACGTCCGTCTCCTTTAGGATACTTTTGATTTCCTTTTCTAGTTCAGCCTCATTTTTACCACTTTGGATAGGTTTTACTCTATTTTCTACCCAAATGCCCACTCCATCTAGAGCCGGACTCTCATAAATCACAGATTTCGTCTTTGGCATCTTATCTTTTGGAATCCAATCAACCATGTTTGGGTATTCATAAATCCCTTCATTGATTGATTTACCAATCTTGTTTTCACCAACATCAAAGCCTGCTACAAAATCAATGTCATGTATTCCATAATCACGGAGTTTATCATGAATAATCCCAATTACCTCCTGCGAAGGATTTTGTTTATAGTATTCTATTCCCTGAATTAGGCCTGAAAAGCAATTACCAATGCCGACTAGAGCAACTTTGATTTTTTCAGCCATTTGTGGTCATGTCTCATTTGAGTGTTTTAAGGTTTTCCAGATACTAACACAGTTTTTTTGAAGTCAGGATTTTATACGTGAATTGTTGCTTCAATTTATGATTGAGCCAGGTAACCCAGTTCAAGATATTTCCATAGGTGAAGAAACCTCTATTGATAAAATTTTTGAAAAGATGTCAAAATCTGGTGGGTTTGAATCGCGTAACTTAGCTGATGGTCTTTCTGTACTAGCTGAAATGATCAACGAAAAGGAATGCATTAGCTTCCTATCGTTTGTAGGTGCCATCATATCAACTGGATTAAGAGGAATAATAAAAGATATGATTGAACACAGATGGTTTGATGTAATTATCACAACATGTGGTGCACTGGATCATGATATTGCTAGGCATTTCTCAAATTATAATGAGGGCTCATTCACTCTTGACGACGCAGAACTAAATGACGCAGATTTCCACAGACTAGGTAATGTTTTGGTACCAATGGATAGCTACGGTCCTCTGATTGAAAAAAAAATGCAGATGTTTTTAGAGGAAGAATATAACAATGGAACCAGAGAGATGTCAACCGAAGATGTGTGTAAAATGATTGGAAAACATCTAGGAGATGATTCATTTTTACACTCTGCATACAAAAATGATGTAAAAGTAATAGTTCCAGGAATCATGGATGGTGCTGTAGGAAGTCAAATTTGGTTATTTGCGCAGAAGCATTCAGATTTCAAATTAAACATAATCAAAGATGCCGACACACTTTCAGGTATTATCTTTAAAGCGAAAAAATCTGGTGCGCTTATGATTGGTGGTGGAATATCAAAACATCATACACTTTGGTGGAATCAATACAGAGATGGTCTAGATTTTGCTGTATACATTACTACTGCGCAAGAATTTGATGGTAGCTTAAGCGGTGCATTAGTTCGTGAAGCAATATCATGGGGAAAAGTAACACAAAACGCAAAACAAACAACAATACATGCAGAAGCTACAACAGTTTTACCTTTCTTATATTCTGCATTATTGTCAAAGATAAAATAAGATTTTATTTAACTGACTGAAGAATTTTTTATATCAATTTCAATTTTTGATACATTACGTTTCTGCCCATCTTTGGATACTAGTGAATCAGAAGATATACGAACATCATTAATTTCATAACCAACTTCATTCATTCGTTTTATAATCATTTGTGAAACATCTATTGCTTGTGTGATACGCTTTCCACGTGCAACTACTGTAACAATAGACAAAGATGCTAACTGTGTTAAAGTTGCGGTGACATACGACATTATAGGTTTAGTGCCAATGAATATTGTGTTATGGGTTTCATATGATGCTGGTTCTGCTTCCGCCTGTGGTTCTGCTTCCGCCTGTGGTTCTACTTCCGCCTGTGGTTCTACAGTAGGTTCAATTCCATGAGTTTTTTGAAATTCAGATAATATTTCTTCCGCATCACTTTTGTCACTTTCAGAATCCATTTTATTATAACATTGCTAGTATATGATTAAAAGTTTATGAATCAATTACTTTTTTTGTAAATTTTCTTTTTCAATATAATCTTCTAGAATTTTTTCTATGTCACCATTGTTTGCCTCTTTTACTTTAGAAACAATCTTACTGTCATCAATCTCATAGCAGTTTAGGATTTCGTTTTGATCCTTGTAAACTAACATCACTTTATTTTGAAACACACAATGATACAAGGTTTCAGGTTGCATTTTATCAGGTTTGATTTTAATTCCATCTTTTTCAGAGGAAAGGGGGTACGACATTTCTAATTTATTTTCAGGTGCTTAGTTAATTGTCTTTCCGATATTCATAATATCCCATTTTCACTATACAGTCCATGAATCAAAGAATTGTTCTGCATGTAGATTTTGACTATTTTTACGCACAATGTGAGGAGATTAGAACACCTGATCTAAAAACAAAACCTGTCGTTGTATGCATGTTTTCAGACAGAGGGGGAGATAGTGGTGCTATCGCCACTGCAAATTATACAGCAAGAGAATTTGGAGTAAAATCTGGTTTGTCAATACAGTTTGCAAAACAAAAACTAAAAAGTAGAGCTGACTCCGCTTTCCTTCCTGCTGATTTTGAATATTATTCAGAAATGTCTGAGAAGTCTATGAATATAATTGAAAAATTTGCTGATGTTTTTGAGTATGTGGGACGTGATGAGGCATATCTTGATGTATCAAGAAAAGCTGAACAAGATTTTACAAAGGCTGCCCATATTGCACAGCAGATCAAAAATGAGATTAGAGAAAAGACTAAACTGACATGTTCTATTGGTATCTCACCTAACAAATTACTATCAAAAATTGCATCAGATTACAAAAAACCTGATGGATTAACTACTATTACTCCAGACAAGATTTCTGAATTTATTGAGACATTAAACTTGGGAGACATACATGGAATTGGTAAAAAAACAATGGAAAAATTAGCAGAAGAAGGGATTGAAACTATTTCGCAAGCAAAGAACCTTGATATTTTCATCTTGATCAATATGTTTGGTAGAAAAGCTGGAACATACATCCATAATGCAATAAGAGGTATTGATGACGAGCCCGTAAAAATAAGAGCACCCACGTTACAGTTAAGCAAAATCACTACGCTAAAAGAGGATTCAATAGATTATGCATTTCTAGAAAAAAGCCTGTTTGAATTATGTGAAAAATTACATGTGTCTATTCTTAAGGAGAATAAGATGTTCAGATCAATTGGAATATCTCTCACTCAAACTAATCTTTCTGGTAAAACAAGATCTAGAATGCTAAGAAATCCTACACTAAGCTTAGAAGAACTAAAAAAAGTTTCAGGGCAGCTACTCAAAGAGGTGCTTGAGGAGCAGTCTATACTGATAAGGAGACTTGGCGTCAAAGTTTCTGAATTATCAGATATAGAGGGTCAGAGCAACATAACAAGTTATTTCTGAATTGATTCCTCTTTCTGTTTCATCCGCTTTGTTTCGATTGCTGTCACAACAAGTAAAAAGATAAACAACCACGGCAAAAACATTATTTCGCCAGCAATTGAGTGATATTCTTCAAATTCAACTGGATCAGTTGAAACCTTTAAGGCGAATACCGATAGTGAAAAGATTCTGATCAAGTTGATTGTGATTGTTCCTATTATTCCCAAACCAAAGTACATTGCCTTCCTATTTCGTGGAATATTCATTTTAAGCAAAAATGCCATCATTACAAGCGAATAGATGATAATACTATGAACACCGGCTGATGGCCAAAACACTTGTAGTACAAAGTTACCATGATCACCAGACAAAAACATAAGATTATCCCTGCCGGTAGCTATACCAAGTTCAAGTGCGTTAATGATCCAGATATTTGTTTGAACAAGATGTGGGACAAAATATTGTAAAGGACCCAATGTATCAAACGGGAAGAATGTGTCGAGTGACAAGATTATCGCACTGCCGCCAAGAAAAACTGGTCCTGCGATAACAATCCTGATCCATTTTTTACCAAAGAATAGTACCGCAGCTGAAACTACAAAAATTGTTATAACTACAAAATCCCACAACCATCCCCAAGAATAAATACAACCCTGAGGATTTGCAACATCACAGCCTACAACATTAAACGCAGGAGCGGCATTCAATATGTAATCATGTAATCCAAAATCTAGTGCAACAAAGTAAATTACTGTAGCAATCACAAGTGGAATTCCAAAAATTAAACGGTTTTTTGACACCGCAAATTTTATTCCTACAATTTCTGCAACAATAAATGCAAGTCCGAACAAAAATCCTCCACGCCCCTGATTCCAACTCATACTAAATGTATCCGAATATACAATGAACACGAATAGGATGGGACTTGAAAGTAACAAAATAGCAAGAATCGTGTTTCTATGCATTATTGTGAATCAAAGATTGTTCAATAAATACGCTATACTAGTGAAATTGCATTAATACTCTTAAAAAAATTCAGAAATTGATTTCTGCTTCAACATCTTAAGTAGTCTACCTCTGTAAAGCCATTCAGATTTACTTACGCTCATCCTATTTGATGCGAAAGAAATTCCGTCATCAAAACTTTCCGCAATGAATGGTTCTTTTTTCATTGCAGCGCGTACCGCTTCTCTAATCTGCCATACACCCACTGGTACAGCATATTCCGGTCTAATTTCACGTAACACAAGAACTGCAGCTTGGATATTTTTTTCAGCAAGATATTCGGCGACTCCGAGCTTAGCGGCAAAATATGCACCTGCTATTGCCGGTGAATGATCAATGCCTCTAGCATCTTCAATATCCGAACCAAATCCCAAACTGTCTCCATCATGCCAAGCTTCTTGCATTTCAAAAATCCAGCGATGCGGGAACAAAATTATGGAAAATATATTTCCTAAATGGTCATGTGAAAAAACTCTACACGAATCAATCAGATCAAATTCTAAAACCTCAGATACGAGCGAT
>CACLIK010000015.1 GCA_902606965.1 uncultured marine group I thaumarchaeote | reverse complement strand
ATGACATGACTGGAGGTTTGACATTGAAAGGCCAGGTGGACATGATTAAGGAAGATGTTGTCTTAATCTTTAGATCAATTCCTAGGTTTCCAGATAACCCAATACCGGTGGATATTTTGTACGTAAATGCCTGTATGTGGATGTTTGATAAAATTGAAGGAGTTATTGTCTATATCACACCAGACGGAAAAGAGGAATCGTTTGTAACAAACAGGAATCAAAAGATGTTTGAAGAAGTTATCAGACGTTCCAAAGTACTTCATGACCTTCTAGTTAGAAAAAATGACGACACAAAGGCAAAACCACCAATAGTAGAACCATCACTGGATTGTCTAGACTGCCAATATTATGAAAGATGCTATATCAGAAAGAAACAAGGTAAGCAGATAACTATATCATCACTATTTGGTAAATTTGGTAAGGAAGATACTGTTTAATCTATTACGTGAATTTTGCAAAAAAGTTTAGAATATCAGCTTTTCTAGTTTTTGGTAATGTCATAAACCCATTTAGCAATTCATTTTGAGCTGCAAAAGCATTTTGAGATATTTTCTGAAATTCTAAAACACTAAACGGTAGAAGATTTTTTAATTTTCCCTCACAAAATGCTTTCACGTAAATCTCAAACATAGAGTATGTAAATTTTGGTGAAATTTTTGCTAATGTTGATACAACATGCGCAAATTCTTTTTCTTTTATCTCAGATTCTGACAAAAACTTATTCAAAATAGAACTCTTATTATCAGATTCCTCAATTGATAACGCTACTAGAAGTCCTTTTGCCGTAAGTTGATAATGTGGAATTCCTTTTTCCTGTAACGCTTTAGGTCCACGCTTTAGCGGTAAGCGTCCTGCTTCACTAACAATTTCTAACGGGATGAGAACTTCATCCAAATCACGAAAAACTCCAGAATAGATATTCTTCCAAAGAAGATTGTTTTTTTCTGCTATATCCTGAGCAATGGCTGTACGGGTCATTAGTGTAGAACTTTCCTCTCTAGCAAGATGGCATATGATGTGTCTCTGCCTTTTGGCTTCCCCAGTAAGTTGTTGTTGTTTTGTCTTGAACGTTTCAAATACTGAAAGTTTTGGGGATGTGGGTTTCAAGATAAATCACCAATTATAGCGTTTTTCATGCCTAAATATACGTATCATAATATTATAATATTGTGTTAGTATCATTGCATGTTTATATTTAGTTATTGACTTCATTTGCCAATAATTCAACTTTAGGTTTATATCTAGATCAAATTTGCGGTCAGTTTAGATGAACTCTAAAAACCATAAGTATGCTCTATTACTTATGGCCGCAGTCGCAATAACCGCGACAGGAGCAATGGCTCAGGCATATGCCCAACAAGTTACCGATGGTATGGATGGGTATGTTGTCGGAGACCCTGACGGTGGCGCCGGAATTTACACTGGAAATCCCAACGAATGTTGGCATGATACAGATGATGACGGCGTTCCAGACATGTATTGTCTGATTGATACAGGTGATACTGCTTGGATGCTTACAGCATCATCTTTAGTCTTGTTCATGACACCTGGTGTCGCCTTCCTATATGGAGGACTTGCAAGATCAAAGAACGCTGTAAACACAATTGGTATGACATTCATTGTCATGGGCCTAATGTCAGTACAATGGGTACTGTGGGGATATTCCCTAGCATTCGGCGGCATTGACAATGATGCAAACTATTTCATGGGTAACCTAGATTACATGGGTTTCAATCAAGTTTCAGCTTGGGCACCATTAGGTGAACCAGGTTCTTGTGAAGGCACTTGGTCTGATTATTACCAAATGCAGCAAATGAAAGGCGATGGACACTACTGTAGTCAAGGATGGCCTGGAACAGTTCCACATCAATTGTTTGCAATGTTCCAAGCAACATTCGCTATTATCACACCAGCACTCATTGTCGGTGGCTTAGTTGACCGAATGAAGTTCAGTGCTCTGGTAATCTTTGTTCTCTTATGGGGAACCTTCGTTTACGATCCAATTGCACATTGGGTCTGGGGAGGCGGATACATAGGAAACATGGACTTTGATCCAGACCTGTCACCTTCGTATGGTCTTGACTTTGCAGGCGGTACTGTAGTTCACATATCTTCAGGATTCGCAGCTCTAGCTGGAGCTCTAGTTCTTGGTAGACGACTTGGATATGGTAAAGTTCCAATGGAACCACACAATATCCCAATGGTTGTACTAGGAGCTTCAATACTCTGGTTCGGCTGGTTCGGATTCAACGCAGGAAGCGAAGTATTATCAGACGGAATTACTGTCAGCGCTTGGACTGTAACTAACACAGCAACTGGTATGGCTTCAGTAACTTGGTTACTGATGTCATGGGGACATACTGGAAGACCCAGTATCGCAGGTGCTGCAACTGGTGCAGTAGCAGGCTTGGTAGCAATCACTCCAGCATCTGGTTGGGTTGGCCCTATGGCTGCAATCATAATCGGAGTTGCTGCAGGAACTGTTTGTTACGGCGCAGTTGCGTTCAAGAACTCACGCAAATGGGATGACGCCCTCGATGTATGGGGAGTACACGGAATAGGCGGTTTCACTGGCGCAGTCTTGACAGGAACATTAGCAAGTCCACATGTATGGGATACCGGTGACGGTATTGGTGCATGGACTGGAACACCAGAAGGATATGAGCAACAAGCTATCAACATAGCAGGCGCATGTCTTTCAGTTGCATATGCATTCGGTGTTACAATTGCTATACTGAAGATTATGGACGCAATCTGGCCAGGTGGAATTCGAGTTACTCCAAAAGAGGAGGAAGTCGGACTCGACATTGCCCAGAACGGTGAACGAGCATACATAAACGAGTAGAAAAAACTCATCTTTTTTTCTTTTTTTTATTTTAATCTCCTAAGACAAATTCATTTACCATGCTAATGTATCCAAATCCATGCTCATCTCAACAACAGAGTTAGAGAAAATTATTGATGATTCTAATCTGATCTTGATTGATACTAGATCTTTCCAAGAGTATTCCAAGGGTCATATCACAAATGCCGTAAACTTGGATCTTTTCTCCTTTCATTGGATTGATACAAGCCAAGATGGAATATCATCGTTTAATGAACAATTTACAAAAATTTTTTCGCGGATAGGTATCTCGGAGGGAAAAAATGTTGTTTTCTATGATAATGTGTCTGGAATGCTTGCTGCAAGAGGAGTTTGGCTTCTTGAATATTTTTCACATAACAACGTATCAATGCTTGACGGCGGTTTCACAAAATGGAAGAATGAAGGATGCACATGGGATACAATTCCGATTGCCAACAAACCAACCAATTTTACTGGAAAGCCAAATCCAAAGGTTTTGGCAGGTTTTGAGTATGTATTAGATAACCTTGATAAAATTACAATTTTGGATGCACGCTCAAAGGAAGAATTCGATGGCAAACTTGTAAGGGCAGCAAGAGGAGGTCACATACCAAACTCAACCCACATTGATTATACTGAAAACATCTCCAATGACGGAACTCTCAAAAACAATGATGAACTTTCTAAACTATACCAGATGTCAAAAGACACAGAGATTGTAACTTACTGTCAGGGTGCATATAGAGCGGCAAATACATTTCTAGCATTAAGGAAGATTGGATTTACAAACGTCAAAGTATATCTTGGATCTTGGGGCGAATGGGGAAATCAACCAGAACTTCCTGTTGAATAAAAAATTCTGATCGGAATTTTCATGATATAGTTAATATAACGTTAGGAGGGCAGCGTGATCAGATGGCTCATAACAGGAAAAAATTTTCCTATCTCGCTATTGTTGCGGGAGTAGTCATGTTATCTATGACATTTATTTCGCCACCAGCATTTGCTGCTGAGGGCGGCGATTCAGGATTATCAAAGCCAATTTTGGCACTCGCTGCTGCAATTGCAATAGCAGGAGGTTTAATCGGCACTGGTAGTGCACAGCAGGGAATTGGTGCAGCTGGTATGGGAATTATAGCAGAAAAACCAGAAAAGTTTGGTCAAGTTCTATTCTTCTTCGTAATTCCAGAAACACTGTGGATTATCGGTTTCGTTCTAGGAATTATTCTGTTATTGGATATACTCTAGGGCGAAGTACCTTGAGCATAGACAAATTTGTTTCCGAGATACAAAATAGAAAAAAAAACGATCTTGCTGAGCTAGACAAAAAACTAGGCGATAAAAAATCAGAAACTGACGCTCAGAAAAATTCTACAGTAAAAGAGCTCAAGGAGAACTATGCCAACGAAGCAAAAACAAAAGCAGAAAGAGAAGGTGCTCGAATCATTGAGGCTGGAAAACTGGAAGCAAAGAAAATTCTGTTCGATGCAATCAATAAAAACTTGGATTCTACATTCGATGTTATCAAAAAAGAGCTAGAAGGTTACTCAAAAAAATCTGAATACACACAAGTTATGCAAAAGTTAGTTGATTATTCAAAGAAGGTACTTGCTAAAGAAATAGTTGTACGTTGCCGCGAAGAGGATAAATCATTTTTCAAAGATGGCGTACAAGTTGGCTCTACAATTCAGACTCTAGGTGGTTTTATTGCTGAAAACAAAGAAGGCACAAAAGAACTTGATTTGACTTTTGAAGAATTGCTTAGAAATAATGAAGACGAGATAAAGAATTCAATTTTGGAGAAGATACTATAATGGGTGCATCTCAGTACGCATCTTCATTTGGAAGACTCCAATCAATTGCAATAAATTTTCTTTCAGAGGATGTACTACAAAATCTTCTCAAGGCAAACAGTGTTACGGATATAGTCAAGCAACTAGAATCAACTTGGTATGGAGAAGAGATTAAAAAATCTGCATCAGTGTACAACGGCGCAGAACTTTTAGAAGTAGCGCTTAACCGTCAACTTGTTGAAACTAATAGAGTTATTTCAGAAGCAACACCATTTGCAGGTAAAAACGCGGTTAGAACATATCTTTCAAAATGGGATCTTTACAATATAGAATTAATTCTGTCTTCAAAGGCCATGGGAAGAGAAATCACAGAGACTGAGTCATTGTTAGTTTCTAGCAGAAATGTTCCAGCAGGAATTGCAGCTGGAAACATACCACACGATGAGATAAAGATCATTCTTGCAGAAACGAATGTTGATGGCGTAGTAAACAAACTTGCAAAATATGGTTATGGTGTAGTCTTGATGAAATACTTGGATGAATTCCAAAAGACTGGCGACATGGGACCAATGATGTCTGCACTACATGCGGAATATTATCAAAAGATGCTTGAATCACTCAAATTCTTCCAGGGAGATGAAGGTGCAATTAGGGAATTGATTCGTGCGGAAATAGACAAGAAAAACATTCTAAATCTTTTGAAAGCAAAAGATTCAAACTTAGAAAAAGACGTTGTATCTAAACATCTTATTGAGAATGGAAGAATTTCCACAAAAGAATTACTTGATAGTTATGAGGTTAAGGACGTAGCAGAACTTGTTGGTAAGTTTGATTCTTACTTTAAACTAACTGATGCAATTGAACAATACAAAACTTCAAAAAGTTTGATTGATTTTGAGGTTGCAATCACTAAGATCATTTTTGAGAATAATGTAAAAAAATTGAGAAATATTGCATTATCAATAGGAAATATTTTCTATTTTATATTTCGGGCAGAGATTGAACATGAAAATCTAAAAAGGATTACATATGGTAAGCGATACGATCTTTCAACTGATAAAATTAAGGAGATGTTATTGATTTGAGTGAACAAGTTACAAAACCAAAAATGGACGCAAGCGGAAGGCTCGCTGTTGTAGGAGATCGTGAGCTTGTAATAGGCTATCGTCTGATTGGAATTGATGATACGTTTATTGTCAGCGATGAAGAGGATGCAAGTAAAAAAATTCAGGAATTATACTCATCTGGTGAATTTGGTTTGATTATTGCAAGTAATTCAATGCAGGCTAAGCTCTCATCAAAATTTTTAGCTGAGATTAAAGAATCAATCGAGCCATTGGTATTGTTCATGCCTTCACAACAAGAAACAACTGAAGAGAACGAAGAATCAATTGCTGCATTGGCAAAACGAGTTCTGGGAATTAGTATAGAGGTTAATTGAGATGGTAGAAGCTACTGTTGCAAGAATTTCTGGTCCTGTTGCTGTTGCTAAAGATCTAGAAGGCGCGCAAATGTTTGACGTTGTACGTATTGGAGAGATGGGTCTTGTTGGTGAAATCATTCGTCTAGAAGGAAATTCAGCACAAATTCAAGTTTATGAAGATACAACTGGTCTCAAACCAGGAGAGAAAGTAGTTAATACAAAAAGACCACTCTCCATGCAGCTTGGACCAGGACTCTTAAAATCAATTTATGATGGAATTCAAAGACCTTTGGATGTTCTCGCCGCAGATAGTGGAGATTTCATCAGTAGAGGAAAGGTTGTTCCTGCACTTGATCAAAAGAAAAAATGGGATTTTGTTCCAATAAAGAAAAATGGAGATCAAGTTTCTCCTGGTGAGATAATTGCTGAAGTTCAAGAAACTCCACTAATCAAACACAAAATTATGGTTCCATACAATGTTTCTGGCGAACTCATAGACATTTCTGAAGGACAGTTTACTGTAAATGATAAAGTTGCTGCCGTAAAAAATGGCAAGACAACTGATATCGGTCTATCAAGTTGGTGGACAGTAAGAACACCAAGACCTGTTTTGAGAAAGCTTGCACCTGATCAACCATTACTTACAGGTCAAAGAGTGCTTGACACATTTTTCCCTGTTGCTAAAGGTGGTTCAGCTGCAATTCCGGGTCCGTTTGGAAGTGGAAAAACAGTAACACAACAACAGCTTGCTAAATGGGCAGATAGTGAGATAATTGTTTACATTGGTTGTGGAGAAAGAGGGAACGAAATGTGTGATGTATTGTCATCATTCCCTAAACTCGAAGATCCAAAATCAAAGCGTCCTTTAATGGAACGAACTATTCTAGTAGCAAACACTTCAAACATGCCAGTAGCTGCACGTGAAGCAAGTATCTATACTGGAATTACAATGGGCGAATATTATCGTGATATGGGATACGGTGTAGCACTTATGGCTGACAGTACTTCAAGATGGGCCGAAGCATTAAGAGAAATTTCAGGAAGACTGGAAGAAATGCCCGGCGAAGAAGGATATCCAGCATATCTAGGAAGAAGGTTAGCAGAGTTTTATGAAAGAGGAGGAAGAAGTATTGTTATTTCCCCTGAAGAGCGACAAGGCTCATTATCATTAGTAGGAGCAGTTTCTCCACCAGGTGGAGACTTTTCCGAACCAGTTTCACAAAACACACTTAGAGTAACTCGTGTATTCTGGGGTCTTGATGCTAGTTTAGCAAACAGAAGACACTTCCCATCCATCAACTGGCTAACGAGCTATTCCTTATACATGGATGATATGGCAGATTGGTACAAGTCTAATGTTTCAAAAGATTGGATTGATCTAAGAAAAGAGGCATTAGAAATTTTACAAAAAGAATCAGAACTACAAGAGATTGTGCAACTTGTAGGATATGACGCACTACCAGAACCAGAAAAGGGAATATTGGACACCGCACGTTCAATTCGTGAAGACTATCTACAACAAAGTGCATTTGACGAGGTTGATACTTACACATCAATACAAAAACAGCACAAGATGTTGTCTACCATTCTAGAATTTGGTAGGAAAGAGGCTGATGTAATCAAGAAAGGATCTACGTCTGCAAAAGTGGGTGCACTTGAATCAAGAGGAATGATACCAAAAATGAAATGGACAAAAGAGGAAGAATTAGAAAAATTACTAAACGATATTACCAGCAAGATGAAACAAGAATTTGATTCACTTTCAAAGGAGGGTTCTAACTAATGTCCAACGTCTCATTTAAAACACTAGACAAAGTTGCAGGTCCATTGATTTTTGTCAAGGGAGTTGACAACGCAGCTTACGGTGAAATGGTTGAGATAAAATTAGAAAATGGAGAAAGACGACAGGGTCAAGTGTTAGATACAAGTCAGGGTCTTGCTGTAGTCCAGGTCTTCGGTCAAACTTTAGGTCTTAACACTACGGGTACTTCTACAACATTCCTTGGTGAAACTGCAACAATAGCAGTATCTGATGAAATGCTTGGAAGAGTATTTGATGGATTGGGAAACCCAAGAGACAATGGCCCAAAAATTGTATCAAAAGAGAAATTTGATCTAGTAGGCTCTGGTATCAACCCATATTCTAGAGAAGAACCAGCTGAATTCATTCAGACAGGAATGTCAAACATTGACGGAATGAACACTCTGGTAAGAGGTCAAAAATTACCAATATTCTCAGCCTCTGGTCTACCACATAACCAGCTTGCATCACAAATTGCAAGGCAAGCTCAAGTACTTGGTACGGAAGAAAACTTTTCTGTTGTTTTTGCAGCAATTGGAATTACAAGTGAGGAATCAAACTATTTCATTAAACAATTCGAAGAGAGTGGCTCACTTGAAAGAACTGCACTTTTCCTTAACTTATCTTCTGATCCTTCAATGGAACGTATACTTACTCCTAGACTTGCATTAACTACTGCAGAATTTCTTGCATATGAACGCGAACAACACGTCTTGGTCATTTTGACAGACATGACAAATTATTGTGAAGCATTAAGGGAAATTTCTGCAGCACGTGAAGAAGTTCCAGGAAGAAGAGGTTATCCAGGCTATCTGTATACAGACTTGGCTTCAATTTATGAGCGTGCAGGAAAAATCAAAGGAAGAAAAGGCTCAGTAACACAACTGCCAATTCTCACAATGCCTGCTGATGATATTACACATCCAATTCCTGATCTTACTGGTTACATCACGGAAGGTCAGATTGTAATGAATAGGGAGTTGCACAGAGCAAATGTTCAACCACCTGTTGATGTTCTAACAAGCTTGTCACGTTTAATGAATCAAGGAATTGGTGAAGGAAGAACAAGAGAAGATCACAGACAACTTGCAGACCAACTTTATGCCGCTTACGCACAAGGTAAAGACGCAAGAGCACTAGCTGCCATTGTGGGTGAGGGTGCGCTAAGTGATCTTGACAGAAAATTCCTCGATGTTGCAAACAACTTTGAGAAAAAATTCGTTCATCAGGGACCTAACGAGAACCGTTCCATTGAGCAAACACTTTCACTTGGTTGGGATCTATTAGCAGGTCTTTCAGAGACTGAACTTACACGTATCAAACCAGAATTTATTGCTAAATATGGAAAGAAGACTAATGCCAATGACACCAACAAATCTGAATAGGTGATTCGAATTGCCATCTAACGCTGACATTCGTCCAACTCGCCTAGAATATTTACGTACAAAAAAACGAATCAAGATTGCAAAAAAAGGACTAAAGCTGTTAAAACTAAAACGCCAAGCTTTGATTCTAGAATTTTTCAGTATCAGTAAAGCATCATCTAGATTGCGTGGAGAGCTAAACACAGAACTGATCAAGGGTTACCAAAGCATAAGGATGGCAGAAATGATTGATGGTGAAATGAGACTTGAAAATGAAGCAATGAAAATACCTCAGCTAAAAAAATTATTGATTACACCAAAGAACGTCATGGGCGTCAAGATTCCAAGATTAGAGGGTGGAAGAAGAGAAGAATCACTTACTGACTATTTGTTAGAGATTCCAGTCTCCATTAGTGAGGCAATGAAGGCATTCCAAGAAGTCCATAAAATTGTCTTAGATGTAGCAGAAAAAGAGACAACACTACGAAAATTACTTTATGAAATTGATAAGACAAAACGAAAAGCCAATGCAATAGAGAACGTCTTCATTCCAAGACTAGAATCTGCTGTCAAATTCATTACGTTTAGGCTTGAAGAGATGGAACGTGATACATTTGCTATGCTAAAGACCGTAAAACGAAAGATGAGCGAAAGAGAAGAAAATGTGGAGGCAGAAGTAATTGCAAATTGATTTTAAAAATCCACAACAAAAAAAATTCTACTATATTAAACGTGGAGTAATGATGGGAAACGTCTTCATTGCTATTGCTGTAATACTATATCTGAGCAAGGAGTTTTTGGGGGCATAAAATGTCGGCATCACAGGATCAATACATCAGCTCTTTGAAAAAGATAAAGCAAGTAGAGGAAGATGCTCAGAAAGAAATTGATAGTTACAAAAGTAAGATTGAGGATCAAATCATTCAGTTAGAATCAGAACTAGAAAAGGCAATTGCATCTGCAAAGGCTGAAGGTGAAAAACTAGTTGATTCTAATGTAGAAAAGGCTACAAAGCAAGCTAACGCTGAAACACAAAAGACAATTGAAGAAGCAAAAACAAAATCCAAAGACATAACATCACAAATTACTGCACAGAAAGCACAAGACATTGTCAAGATTTTACTAAAAGGGGTAGAGTAGAAATGTTCAAGCCAGTTCAAATGGCTAAGATAGCTATTATGGGTCTGCGAAAAAATCAGCAAACTGCGGTTTCTATTTTACATGACATGGAAGTTTTACAATTAGAACCATTATCAAAAGATGTATCTGCAATTTTAAAAAATGAGCGTGATACTGAGACAACAAGACAGGTATCTGATGAATTGTTACGCGTTAAAGCATTAATGACTGTACTACCCAGCATACCGGTAACTGCTACAAAGCGTTTTGACTCCATTGATGATCTTTTACGAACTGCTAGTTCCATTAATGTAGACGAACAGGTTGCAAGTCTTGAGAAGGAAAAGGAAGCGCTTCTAACTGAAATCAAGGATATTGAGAACAATCTAAAACTTGTTGAAGAATTTAGCTTCTTCCCAGAGGATCTGAAGATTCTCCAACTTTCATCTGCAACTTCCTATTTTGGAAGAATTTCATCTGATAAATTTGATGAATTCAAGAAGGCGATTACTACACACAGCAAAGACATTATGCTTTATGCTAAGGCAGGAAAGGAATTAACACATCTAATCCTAGTAGTATTTCCTACTATCTCATCTGACGAGTTTGCTAACATCGTCCAAACCCACAATGTCAAGATTGAGGCAGTACCAACCCTAAACGGAAAACCAAATGAAATTATCACAAGTGAAAAAGGCAATTTACAAACAAAAAATCAACGACTTAAACAGATCAATGATGAATTAAACAAAATTTCAGAAAAGCACTATGCAAATTTAGTTGAAGTTGAAGAACAATTACAGATAGAGAATAAAAAACTTGAAGTAATTTCCAATCTTGGCGTTACAAAAGATGCCTTTGCAATGGAAGGATGGGTTCCAAAACCAAAACTGGATCAAGTAAAATCTACCCTAGAAAAATTTACAGAAGGCACAACAATCTATGATCTAGAAACCAAGGAAGAAGAGAAAGCACCAACACTGATGAGCAACCCAGGAAGATTTAGATTATTTGAGGCATTCATTCGATTCTATTCCCTACCGCAAAGCAAAGAATTTGATCCTACCATGGTTTTTGCTCTTATTTTCCCAATCTTTTATGGATTAATGATTGGCGATACGGGATACTGTTTGGTAATACTTCTTGTCTGTCTATGGGTTATCAGACGTGTAGAGAAAGGAAAACGCAATCTAAACATAATGCCAAGGCAACTGCGAAGTTTTGCAATGCTGATATTGAAAAAAAGACAAATGGTAAAGCTAGCAAAAGCAATGATTCCTGGTTGTGTTGTTGGAATTGTATTAGGAGTTATCTTCGACTTGCATTTTGGATTCCATCTAAATGGATATGTGTTTGATGCTCTTGCAACTGTGGGAATTACTGGTGGGTGGGTTCCAGAAGCTGGCGAATTACTAAACAGACCTTCACAAGCATTTCTTGATCCTATCCATAATGCAGGTACACTACTGCTTTATGCTGGATATATCGGCATTGGTTTTGTATCATTCGGTCTAATTCTAGGTGTAATTGATTGTATTAGAGAAGGTGAAAAGAAAGAAGCCTTGGTCAAGATTGGCTGGTTAGCAGTTGGTTGGGGAATAGTTCTTCTCGGACTTGCTCTCATAAGCGGTGATGCTATTAATCCAACGTGGGATAGGCTGATTGAAGTTAATCCAATAGCATACATGTACTACGGATTAATTTTTGGAGGAATTGCGTTAATGGTTGCTTGTGATAAAAGTAAAGGACCTATGAAGGTCATGGCATTAATGGAAGTAGCGACAATCATCAGCCACATTCTTTCCTATACAAGACTGATTGGAATTTTACTAGCATCGGTTATACTTGCTCATACAATTGACTACATTTTCTTAGCATCGCTTAACATTGGACTTCCATTAGCTGCCCTTGGCATAATAATACTATTCATAGGACACCTGTTTAACATAATCATAGGAGTCTTTGAACCCGGAATTCAAGGCGCAAGATTGGTTTACGTTGAGTACTTTTCCAAGTTTTACCGTGGTAACGGAAGAAAATTCTCACCGTTTGGATCTTTACGCAGATTTACAGAACAACAATATAGTTCTGGGCAACAAGAAAACGAAAAACTAGGCAAGCCAAAACTAAAGGTTAAATAGAAAATTTTCAAAGTTTGATCAAATTTTCACCAAATAGTGTTACAAAATTCACTTTTTTGGTAATCATTTTATTTTGCAACGCTAGAATGCAGAGATTGCAGGACCTTCACGATGCTCCCCTTTTTGTGTTGGTTCTGCTTTCTTGCATTTTTACAATTGGTCCTTACTCATAACATTAATTATTTTTTAAAATTAGGAATATTTCAGCTGATTTACGTCTAACACTCTATTACAATACCTGCACTTCAAAACTAATTTTTCTTTATCCAATACATCCATGATTGATTCAATGTGTTCATTACTGTTTGTGACACATTCAGGATTTGAGCATCTAAAAATTCTATCAATCTCATTTGGAAGTGAGACACGTCGTTTCTCTACCAACTTGTAATCCTTGACAATATTGACTGTTGATGTAGGCGCTATTACAGCAAGTTTGTTTGTGTCATCATCTTCGAGGAACTTTCCCTCCACCTTGATCATGTCTTTTTTCTTTAGTTTTCCACTTGGAACATTTAGTGCTATTGTGATGACATTCCCATCACTACCATCAATCTGAAGCGCCTCCAATACCTTAAGCCCAGTTCCCACGTCAATGTGGTCTATTACAGTACCATCTTTGATACGCCTGACTGCGAGATCCGATTGCTCCATAGTATGGTTTGTATATATGACTCTATAAATGGTTCAAAGATGAATGGGTTTTTCCAGAAGGACATTATCTCAATTAGAGATCTTGGAAAGGAAAATCTCGAAAGTATTTTTTCCGCCACTGAAAAAATTATTGATTTAGATCCTAACCAAAGACGTGAGATTGCAAGAGGCAAAACACTTGGGTATCTTTTCTTTGAACCCAGTACTAGAACTCGTCTGAGTTTCCAGTCTGCAATGGCACTAATTGGTGGAACTTCGCTTGGAATTGCGGATGTAAGTTCATCATCAGTGCAAAAGGGTGAAAGCTTATCTGATACAGTTAAGGTCATGTCAGGATACACAGACGTTCTTGTTTTACGCCACCCTCTTGATGGTTCTAGTAGATTTTCAGCAGAGATTTCACAAAAACCAATTATTAATGGCGGAAGTGGTACTGAAGAACATCCAACGCAGGCCATTCAGGATCTCTTCACGATCAAGCGAGAGAAAAAGAAGATTGATGGACTGAAGATTGGAATAGTTGGGGATCTAAAGTATGGAAGAACAGTTTACTCTTTACTACATGGACTTTGTAACTACGATGTTGACGTTCACCTAATTTCACCCGAATCACTAAAAATTAGAAAAGATTCTACATACGACATCAAAAAGCAACTTTCTTACACAGAATCTACAAGTCTTGATGAATACGTTGATGATTTAGATGTCTTGTATATGACAAGAATACAAAAAGAACGATTCCCCGATGAGGAGGAATATGTCAAAGTAAGAGGAAGTTATGTAATTGGATTAGATATTGTAAAAAAGATGAAAGAAGATGCAATAATTTTACATCCTCTTCCAAGAATAGATGAAATTTCGACAGATGTTGACTCTAGCAATCAGGCAAAATATTTTGAACAAGCGGAATATGGAAAGTATACACGTGCTGCACTGTTGGGTCTAATTCTAAACGAAAAAGGTTTTTGAATAGTTAATTTTCAAATATATCAAATTTTACCATATACTAAAAAAGTTAGCCTTGGCTAAATTTTAAATACTCAGCACTGTAAGCGGCTGTATGCTTTCTAGTGGGAAAAAAATGATTATTGTAGTTACCATCGTCTCTTTGGGTTTTGCTGGATATCTTGTTTTTCCTGCAATGGATATCACAGCACAAGAGCAACCGGAAGTTTTTGTGACTCATTCTGGTGCAGTAGTACAAACAACTGGTGATATCCTAGATCCGGTTTATACAATTCAAGAGGTTGAATTTGACCCTGAACAATACTTACGGGATTTTGATTACGGTGAGGTCTCACAGTTAGAAGATGGTACAACACTTCGTGAGTTTACCATTATAGCAGAAGATGATAAGATAATGGAAATTGCACCTGGTATATTTTATAATGTATGGACATTCAATGGGCAGGTCCCTGGCCCAACGATTCGTGCAACAGAGGGTGACCTAGTAAGAATTCATTTTACTAACAATGGTGACAAGGAACACACAATTCACTTTCATGGAAATCATCCAGCTGAGATGGATGGTATATTTGAGATAGTTGGTTCTGGTGGTGGTCAGTTTACTTATGAATTCATAGCTGGTCCTGTTGGGGTTCATCCATATCATTGCCATGTAATGCCAGTTGAGGAGCATATCGGTCATGGACTTTATGGTGTTTTCATTGTAGATCCAAAAGAGGAGAGACCACAGGCTGACGAAATGGTTATGATGCTAAATGGATTTGATACTGACTTTGACGGTGAAAATAATCTCTATGCTGCAAATACAATTCCGTTTTACTATCACCATCATCCTATTCAGGTTAACACAAATGAACTGATCCGAGTTTATGTTGTAAACATGGTAGGATTAGATCCAATAAACAATTTCCATCTACATGGAACCTTGTACAAGTACTATCCAACTGGTACTAGTATAATTCCAGCAGAGTTTACTGACATGACTACATTTTCACAAAGTGAAAGGGGAATACTTGAGTTTGAATATCAAGATACAGGCAGATACATGTTTCATGCACACTTGACAGAATTTTCTGAGAAGGGGTGGTCAGGTGTTTTCTATGTAAAAGATAGTTCTCAATCAAACATAGAAGGATACGCTTATGGAAGTTAAGAGATCGTCCAATGCAAAGACAGCAGTAAGCGTCATCATTCCTTTTGTTCTATTGGCTGTAATGATTGGATATGTTTTTGGTCCAGGTTCAGAACTTATTGGATTTGGTGTCGTATTACCAGAGATATCTATTGAGAAAGTTGAGTTTGTTGATTCGGAAATAATTGCAACTGTACGGAATACTGGACCTATTGCGGTTGATATTGTTATGGCAGACATCAATGACAGAATATACCCAGCCGCAATAGAACCCGACAAGCATCTTGAACGATTCGAGTCAGCAATTGTTCGTATACCATTTGAATGGAATGAGGGGGAACCATATGCTGTAGGACTTACT
>CACLIK010000014.1 GCA_902606965.1 uncultured marine group I thaumarchaeote | reverse complement strand
CTGAAACAGGAGGCATGATGCTTTCTCCATTACCAGGTCTTGAAACAATTCCACTTAAACCTGGTTCAGCTACTAGGGCAATACCTGGCGTTGATATTGCGGTAGTTGATGAAGAAGGCAAGGAGGTCGAACCAGACACAAAGGGATACTTGGTGATAAGTAAGCCTTGGCCCGGAATGTTACTTACATTATGGGGAGATGATGAGAAATACAAGAATGTTTACTGGTCAAAGTTTGAGGATAGATACTATCCTGGAGATTATGCAATAAAAGATTCTGATGGATATTTTTGGCTTTTGGGCCGTGCTGATGACATACTAAAAGTTGCAGGGCATCGTATTGGAACTGCAGAGCTAGAAAGCAGTCTGGTTTCACATGATGATATCGCAGAAGCCGCCGTATGCGGAATCCCTGATGAGATAAAAGGAGAAGTAATAGTAGCGTTTGTGGTTTTGAAGCAGAATGTAAAAAATGATACGGATTCATTACGAGTAGAACTTGTAGAAATAGTAAGGAATGGAATTGGTCCAATTGCCACACCCCATACAATCTATTTTGTAACAAAATTACCAAAAACCCGTAGTGGCAAAATAATGAGGCGGGTTCTGAAGGCGATCGCAGGAAATGAGAATGTTGGTGATGTTAGTACATTAGAAGATAGTGCAGCTGTTAAAGATGTTCAAGACGCGTTTACTGAACTTCAGGGCACAGTCAGAAAAAATAAAAACTGAAAAATTAGGCATTACTTTTTGTTATCTCGCAGTACTTATTGTTGCCCTCAAAGAATTTTACACCGTGAATTGGGATTTTATCCTTCAAATTTTCAAAAATCCACATGGCTATATTCTCTGACGTAGGGAAATCAAACATACTGTCCAGATTTGTATGGTCTAGTTGTTGGATAGTTTGCCAACATATTTTTTTCATTTCATCAAATTCTATTACCATGTTATCCTCATATGTTGACCCAGTTTTTAATTCACCAGATGCCTCTACAATTATTCTAGCTGTATGCCCATGTGGCTTTCCACATTTCGGATGACCCTTTAAAGTGTGAGCGAAATCTATCTCAAATTCTACGCCAATTTTTGTTTGCATAGTTTATGAGTATTTTTAGGGTTTCAAATACCTAACGAATTTGTTTACACATAGCAAGTATTTTACAATAAATTAAAGACAATTAGACATTTTTTTTGATGTTTTCAACATATTCTCTATAAGTTTGGAGTAGATTTAAACAACAGACATTCATCTTCTCCAGTTTTTCATATGCAATATTTTCAACCACTCTATCTTTTTTTGATTCGCATTTTTTGAAATCTGCAAAAAGACTTGAGAGTTCTTTTTCAAGGCTGTCAATTTTTGTCTCTATTTTTAATAATTCATATCCTTTTGGCTCCATTTTGTTTTAATACGAACAGAGTACGTAAAAAATCTTATAGAATACAATCTAGGTTAAATATCTGTATAACGTGATATATCTATGGCAGAAGCATACATTTTGATCAATTGTGAGATTGGTTCAGAGGAAGATGTTATTACTTCACTAAAATCTGTTGATGGAATTAAGGAAGTACATGGTACATTTGGTGCTTACGACATATTAGCCAAGATTGAATCTTCTCAAGTTGAAGACTTGCGTGAAACAATAACATGGAAAATACGTAAAATTGACAAAATACGTTCAACACTAACCCTTATGGGTATTGAAGGACAGAGTTAATCAATAACATCTAATTCTAGTTGTTTTTTTATTAAGTTGGTAGGATTTGAATATACTTGATTTAGCAGAACAGAATTTCTTAATCACGTTTGCCACAGTACTGGGAATTGGATTACTTCAAGGTGCAGTGATGGGCAGAGGCATTAGAAACAGATTCCCGAGTTTTAAGCGACATGCAAGAGCGGCTTCGTTATCACTCTTGGCACTTTTTTCCATTAATGCTATCTTCAGCGTACTCAAATTTGCTGAACCGACCAAATTCTCAATGTCTGAATTTATTATCCCAACTACAACTGACGAGGCATTTGTAATGATTCTAGACCTAATCGGTATTAATACTGGAGTGGTAACTGTGATTGCAACTTTTGTTTCTGTCACATTAATTATTTTTTTGAGATTTGCCGATATACCAAATATCGCCAGAGGTTTTATTTTCATACTCAGTTCTATTGTTCTAGTTGTATCATTACTTGGGAAATTTACTGATTTTGTTCCAACAACATTTCAAATATTACTTTACGCATTTTATCAATTTGGGATCACATTAGGAATATTCTTCATAACACGACGCAAGGAATCTGACGTTTTATCAGAAATCAAATAACTTTGGCATAAATGTGCTATACTACAAAAGTTTTTTTAGACCAGCACATCTATTTCTAATTGTTACTTCAGTAACGCCAGAAGCAATTGATATCTCTTTTTGTGTTTTATTACCACCTGACGAGATGCATGAAAGGTACAATGCGGCAGCAGCAATTCCCATCGGATCCTTTCCTGCCACTATACCTAGTTTCTTGGCTTTATTTAGAAGGTTGATTGCTTTTCGTTTGGTTTTTTCACCAAGTCCAGCAATACTTGCAATTCTGGATACACCCTTAACAGGATCTACTACTGGTATTTTCAGATCTAATTCTCTGAAAACAAGTCTGTAACATCTTGCAACATCTTTCCGTCTAATATTTATCCCATTAGCAATATCATCTAACGTTCTAGGCGTTTCTGTATCTCTACATGCAGCATAAATGCAGGCTGCTACCAAACCATGAATAGATCTGCCTTTTACAAGCTTCCTTTCAATTGCTTTTCTGTAGATATATGCAGCTTTTTCAATAACCGCATCAGTAAGTGAAAGTTTGGTTTTCATTTTGTCCATCTCACTTAATGCCTGACGAAGGTTTCTTTCAGCTGATGAGTGAGCCTGAGAACGACTATCCCACGTCCTAAGCCTTTCCATAGATTTTTTCATGGATGAATCTAATGGCTTGCCTGTTGCATCCTTGTTTTGCTGTCCAATAATAGTCGAAAGACCCATGTCATGCATTGTAATTGATGTGTTAGCGCCAACACGACTCCTATCTGAGCCATCGTTTGAAAATGAGCGCCATTCAGGTCCACCTTCAACGACTTTATCTGGCATAACAAATCCACAAAAACTGCAGAATAACTCTCCAGTATTGTTATCCATTATCATTTTTGTTTTAGTACATGAAGGACAGCGCTGTTTTTCTGCTGGAGTATTTTCCATGGTTACATATTATTACAAAATTATAATATAAATGGTCATTCCTACTCATTCGTGTTTATTCGTGTGTAGCTAGAGCTAATTCAGTCTCACTCGTGATTATTTTACTTTAGTTCAATAAGCAGAATTCGTATCCTGCATATGGAATAGTTGGGTACATAATACTGTTCGATTTAGTACTATGTTGTAATCCGATTGAATGACCTAATTCATGTGTCATGATATATTCAACCGTGTCTACATCAAATAATTGAAAGCTACCATCACAACCATAACTTCCAATTGCAACTTCTACAACACCCTTACCTAAATTAGCATGGCCCAGAACACCTTCACCTAAATCTCTTACAACCCATGTAACCCAAACATTCGCTTCAGACTTTTTATCTGTTGAATAAAATTTTGCAATAGCCTTTTTCTCATCATTCGTATTTAATTCAATTTTTTCCCAATAGTCAAAGGAATTTTCTAACGTACTGACATGGTCAATTGGTAATCCAGGTGGTTGTTCATTGATGTAAACCAAATATTCGATAATATATCGATCAGTTTCTGAATCAATGTATATGGTTCTGTCTGGAAAACTTTCAGGTTTGTTAAGAAATTGTTCAAGATTCCATTTGTGGTAATCCTTCCAATATTTTATAATGACATATTCACTAGGATTGATATTTTCAATGTATCTATTTTGTTTTTTAATATCATTTTGAATGTTAATCAAATACCGTTCAAAGTTCCATGCCTTTCTTTCAGAATCTTCTTGTAGTAATTCAGAATTTGTTTGCAGAGTAACTTTGATTATATTATTTTCAATGAGGTATTTGATTCCTGAAATAAATTCATCATCGCTTATCTCATTATTAGACCACCATCCAGCACTATTTTTAACCCATGCTGGTATTATATTCACAGAATCTTCATTGCTATTGTGTGCAGTTATGCTCATGATTTTATTATTGATTAAATATTCAATTCCTGAAATAAACTCACCATCACTTACTTTATTTTTTGACCACCATCCTGCTGTATTTTTCACCCAATATGGTATTGTATTCTGTTCAAGATTCTGAAGGAAATCAGGTTTTTTCGTTGGATTTTCAAATACATCTAAGGCATATTTTTCCATTATTATTTCAATAGACGAAATATAATTTTCAGTTGTCTGATTATTAGGATCTATCATCAAGGATTTTTCAAAATAACGTTTTGCCTCTGAATATTCACCAAAATTTCCAAAGCCCAATCCCATACCATTCAAAGCAAAGCTACTATTTGGATTGATTTCTAATGCTTTGTAAAACTCAATCATGGATAATTTATTCAAGTTTGATGGATCACGTAATGCCGCATTTGGTTGTGCTTGTGATGCCAAAGTGGATTCTAATCTTAAATTACTTAGTGCTAATCCTTTCATTTCTAAAATTTTATAATTTTCAGGCTGTACTTCTAATATTTCATCGTAAATTTTTATGGAATTTCTATACTCGCCTTTTAAAAATGACTCTTCTGCATTAGCAAACATTTCATTTAGATCTAAATCTTGGGCAAATGCTTGATCTACAAAAAGTGTTGTAGCTGCAAATAAGAAAATAGAAAGTAATTTTAAATGATTTTCAGTCATGATTTATTTTACCACAAACTTTTTTCTAAAAAATTGCGATTAAAATATATCTACTGATCATTCCTTTACGTCACCCACAAGCACCCTATCAGTTTTTTTACCCTTCGAAATTATCAATCCACCATCATTATCAATTTTCATTGCTTTTCCACTCATACGACCTTCATTTGTTACAATGGATATGTTTTTACCAATTGTAGATGATCTCTTCGTCCATCCATTTTTTATTTTTTTTATTTGCCCAGAATTAATTAATTGTAGAATCTTTTCTAATTCATACAAAAATTGTTTAATTAGAGGTGACATGCTTTCATCTTTTTTAGCAAGCGTTGCAACACCATAGAAATTCGGAGTTTTTTTAACAGATTTTTCTACTTCCTTAGGGTTAATTTTAAAATTAATTCCTATGCCTAAAACCATACTTTCAATTTGATTAGATATGATTGATGCGTCAATTAATACACCAGCAACTTTTTTTCCTTTCAATGTCACATCGTTTGGCCATTTTAGTTTTACATTAATTTTTAATATTTTTTCTATTGCCATACATAACGCAAGTGATGTGGCAATAGGCATGAGTGTTGCATATGTAACGTCAAATTTTGGCTGAATTATAATTGACATCCAAATACCACCAACCGGTGATTTCCATTTTCGTTTCATTCTCCCCCTACCACCAGTTTGTTTTTTTGAGATAATAACAGTCCCATTTTCATTTTTCTTATATGCTATTTTTATTGCAAAATTCTGTGTTGTATCTATTGTGTCAAAATAATAAATTCTATGCCCTAACAATTTAGTATCCAGATCTTCCTTGATTTCCCATGGAAGTGGAAGTTTTGATGAATCGACTAATCTGTATCCTATGTTTTGTTTTGATTCTATTTTATATCCCAACGAACGGATTTTTTTGATATCTTTCCATACAGCAACCCTGCTTATTCTTAGAATATCGCTCATATCTTGGCCTGATAAAAACTCGGATTTATGTGCCTTCAGAAATGAAAGTATTTTGAGAAAACTGAAATTATCAAATGAAGTAAGCATGGTAAACCCTATACTAAAAATTATAAAAACTAATTTCTATCATAAAATACATGGAAAGGGATTCCTACACTGACGAAGAAATTAGGCATATACTTTCATTAAAGAAAGTAGCTGTTATTGGCATGTCTAAACATTCTGCTAAAGCGGCACATTTTGTTCCGAAATATTTATCTGAACATGGATTTGACATAACTCCCATCAATCCTAACTCTACTGAAATATTAGGGAAAAAATCTTATCCGAATGTATCATCCCTTGATCAACCTGTTGACATTGTAGACATTTTTAGACCATCAGAGGATGTATTGCCTTTTGTTGAAGATGCGATTAAGAAGAAACCAAAAGTGATTTGGTTACAGGAGGGCATTCATAATTCTGAGGCTGAGGAACTTGCAAGGAGTAATGGAATTATGGTTGTTTTTAACAGATGTATGCTAGCTGAACACCAACGCCTTTTCTAATCATGGACGTTAATAATGATCCAGTATCACGTGCGGAAAGAGCATTATATGATATTCAAGAACTAGCAGACTCAACAGCTGAACATCATCCATATTGGATATTATTGTACAATTGCTCCCAGATTTCTAAATTGATTTTGGAGAAATGGAATGATGATCTAACACAAGAGGATTTAAACGAAATACGTTGGATGATTTCTGAATTAGAAAACTCATGTAAAAAACTTAAAAATAAAGTAGAGCAAGACAGCAGAGATAAATAATTTGGGACTGTTTTTTATTTATGCCGATAAAAATTGGTCTAATTGGTAAAACAAATACAGGCAAAACTACATTCTTCAATTCATCAACATTATCGTCTGATGAAATTTCGACTTATCCTTTTACGACTAAAAAATCATCTACATCAGTCGGTTATGCAATTACACTTTGTGTGCATCCTGAGTTTAATGTAAATGATAATCCAAATAATTCTAAATGTAAGGATGGGTGGAGATACATTCCAATTGAATTAATTGATTTACCTGGATTGATTAAAGATGCGTGGAAGGGAAAAGGATTAGGTAATCAATTCCTTTCAATTGCGTCACAATCTGATGCATTATTACATGTTGTAGATGCGTCTGGCGGCATTGATTCTAGCGGACAAATAACTGAAGTAGGAACTGGAGATCCTGTTTCTGATTTTGCTGACATTGAAGAGGAATTAAACATGTGGTATCAAAAAATCTTAGAGGGCAATCGAGATAAGCTCCAAAAAATAGTTGAGGTTGACAATGATCAGATCAAAGCATTAACAGAGTTGTATCAAGGTATGGGTGTAAAACAAGGTCATGTGAAGGATGCATTGAAAGTTACTAAACTTGAAGAGAAGGATATTGAAAAC
The DNA here is from genome assembly GCA_902606965.1 of uncultured marine group I thaumarchaeote. Classification (GTDB taxonomy): domain Archaea; phylum Thermoproteota; class Nitrososphaeria; order Nitrososphaerales; family Nitrosopumilaceae; genus Nitrosopelagicus. The sequence goes on along the minus strand of CACLIK010000014.1, from coordinate 9,939 downwards.
TATGATATTAATGATAGTAAAAAATTTGCAACTGAACTTCGAAGGATATCTAAACCAACTTTGATTGTGGCAAACAAAATAGACATTAAGGGAGCAGCAAAAAACTTTCAGCGCTTACGTGAAAGATATAATGACATAATTGTGGTTCCGGCAAGCGCAGACAGTGAGTTATCACTGCGACGCGCTGAGCAGAAGGAACTTATCAAATATTCACCTGGCTCAGAACAATTTGATATTTTAAATGAGCACGATCTTAATCAAAAACAAAAAGATGCTCTTAATTTTATACAAAGTGATATTATGGGAGAATACATGCGTACCGGTGTTCAATTTGCAATAAATGTTACAGTGTTCAAATTATTAAAAATGAATTCTATTTACCCAGTAGCAATACCAGAAAAGCTTTCTGATAAAAAAGGTAGAGTACTTCCAGATCTTATATTGCTAAAAGACGGTTCAACTGTAATTGATTTAGCAAAGGAGATTCATTCTGATTTAACTAAGGGTCTTTTGTATGCAAAAGATCTAAAATATAATTTGCGTGTTCCAACAAACTATCAATTACGAGATAGAGATGTTATTTCGCTAGTCAGCGCGTCAAAAAAATAACTATTCAGACTTAATTTTTTCTTGTTTTACCCATGTCGTTTTATTTTTATGATCAACGAAGATGATATTTTTCTTTGCAATTTCATCCCTGATTTTATCAGCCTGCTCATAATTTTTCTTTATTCTGTGTTCATCCCGTTTTTCTATCATTTGATTAATTTCATTTTTTTCTTCATCTGTCACTTTCATAATATGTATTCCTAGGATATCTGACATCCTTTCAAATTCTGGCATTATTATTTTGGCAGAATTTTGTGTTATTTTCTCATCCGCCGCTAATGAATTGACTTCTCTAATTAATTTGTAATAAGTTGTTAGTGCTAGCGGTGTGTTAAAATCATTATTTAGTGCTGAATCAAATTCATTTTTGCATTCATTTACAAGTTTATCAACAGTATTACTATCGCCATCTAGATCTGCTAACCTGAGTTCATAGTAACATGATTCTATTTGCCTAAGTTTCGTTATGTTTTCTTTTAGGATCTTTTCAGAGTAATCAATTGGTTTTGTATAACTACCAGATAAGCAAAACAGCCTGATGATATTTGGACCCCAGTTTTCTAAAACATGATTTACGGATTTGACATTCCCAACAGATTTTGACATTTTTTCACCATTAATGGTTATCATACCAACATGCATCCAAATTTTTGCAAATTGTTTTGATGTAAAAGATTCTGATTGGGCAATTTCATTTTCATGATGCGGAAAAATAAGATCACGCCCACCACCATGAATTTCAAAACTCTCACCAAGATACTTCAAACTCATTGCGGAGCATTCTATATGCCACCCTGGTCTTCCTTTACCCCATGGGCTATCCCACGATGGCTCAGATTCTGAAAACTTCCATAGGGCAAAATCAATCGGATTATCTTTTTCTTCATCAATATTCACTCTAGCTCCCGAGACTAAATCATCAGTATTTTTTTTGGATAGTTTTCCATATTCAGTAAATTTTGAAACAGAGAAGTAGACACCATTCTTCGTTGTATACGCATATTTTTTATCAAGAAGATTTGAAATCAAGTTTTGCATATCTTCGATATGTTCAGTTGCTTTTGGATATATTGTAGCCCTCTTAACGTTTAATCCATCAAAATCATCAAAGTAATTTTTAGTATATTTTATAGCAAGTTCAAGCGCTGACATTTTTTCTTGGCTTGCCCTATCTATTATTTTATCATCAACATCAGTAAAGTTTTGAATAAATTCAACAGGAATTTTTTGTGATTCTAAAAACCTTCGTAATACATCAAAAACAATTATTGTTCGTGCATGTCCAATATGTGCATCATCATACACAGTAACACCACACAAGTATATACGAACCTTATCAGAAAATTTTAATTCGATTTTTGTGTTACTCAGCGTATCAAATATTTGCATCATTTTCTATCCTGCTTATCAACCTATTAATCTCATCCATATTTTCTACTACCATTTTTGGCGGTAACCGTTTATGCCAACTGTTTTCATTCATTTGGTAAATCTTTTCCACAAACGACTTCTTGATTTCTGTTTTTTTAACAATCTCCTCAATAGATAATCTTTTTTCGAGGCAGTATAATATCGAGTCAATTTCTTCAAATGTTATACCAAGCTCTTCTTCCGCAATGTGTTCCTTCCATAGGTTTGGGCTGCTTTTTTTTGTTATGATGTTATTAGGCACTCCAAGCGTTTTTGCTAATTCCCGTAATTGGGTTTTGTAAAGTTTAGAGATTGGCAGCAAGTCAGCACAACCATCACCAAATTTAGTAAAATATCCTATAGAATATTCACTCTTGTCACTAGTTCCTAGAACCAAGAAATTTTTGAGATTAGCATAATAGTAAATTATGTTTGCTCTTATTCTAGCTCTTAAATTTCCTAACGCACGTTCATCTGGTTCCAAGTGGTTTGAATATATTTTATGAATTACGGCTATATCGATTAGTTTGTAATCAAACCCTAACTCACCAACAACTTTTAACGCATCTCCAGTTTCACTTGATGGTGATACAGTAGAATCTGGCATTACCAACGCTAACGCCTTTTTTCCAAATATTTTTGCAGACAAATATGCAACTACTGTTGAATCTATACCACCACTAAGACCAAAAATGACACCATCGGCTTTATTCTGTGAAACAGCATTTTTCAGGAATACCTCAATATCTTGTTGAATTTTTGTATAATCTTGTCCTATAATCTTCTTTAGAATTTCTTGATTCATTGCATCATCTTTTAGATTTTAGGCATAAAAATTGTATCTAATCAATAATACTAAGTATTTTTTTCAATTAATCAATAATTTTACATTTCTAATTTTTTATTAATTTTCAAAAAGCATAATTCATGATAGGCAAGCTGATTTTAACTGCTGTAATCATTGGGAGTGGAGCTTTTATGTTATTATCTGATAATTTTGAAGAATTCATCGCACCATATGCGGGTGCAACAGCTTCTGATATAGAAAATATGAAAAACGATCCAGTAATACAAACTAAATTTAATCAGATGCTTGAGATAATCTATCAGAATTTTACAGGAATAAAATATTCATTAACTGATTTTTTTAGATCTTAACAGTAACTACAAATCGATGTATATCCCATCATTTCTTTCTTCAACTGGATATGTTTGTAGTTTTATGCCTTTCAGATAATCTTGAAGCTCACCTGTTTTAATATTATAATGCCAAAAATGTGATGGGCATTCTACAATATCGCCATCTAGTTTTCCTGCAGCAATTGAGTTGTCTTGATGTACACATATGGCATCCATGGCATGATATCCATCCTGATTAAAAATAGCAATTTTTTTGCCGTTGATATCAAACTCTTTTCCATTGTTAGAGCTTATTGTATTTTTTTCAGCAACTTTTTTCCAGGCCAATATGTAATAGACAATAATTCATTTAGGTAAAAAGTTTTTCAAATTGATAGGGTTTTATATTGACATAAAATCTAACCAACAATGAGTAAAGTAAAAAATCCAAAATTGTCTAAGCAGGGAAAACTTTCCCATGAGTGGGCAAGATCACACATGCAGATTTTGGATAATACAATATCTAGGCTAAAAAAATCAAAACCACTTAAGGGTATAACATTAGGATTTTGTTTACATATAACTAAAGAAACTTCAGTTTTACTGATTGGTGCGAAAGAATTGGGAGCTAAGGTTGCATGTTGCGGTGCTAACCCATTATCTACACAGGATGATATTGCTGCATTTCTTGCATCACAAGGAATACACACATACTGTTGGGCTGGACAAAATGCTAAGGAGTATGATTGGTGTATACAACAAGTTCTGAACCATAAACCACAAATTTTAACCGATGATGGCTCTGATATGAATATCAAAGTTCATTTTGATAAAAAATACAAAACATTGAAAATTTTTGGTGCAACTGAGGAAACAACTGCAGGTGTAAATAGAATTAGGGCAGTTGAAAAACAAGGAAAACTTCGCTATCCAGTTATTTCAGTTAATGATGCATACACAAAACATATGTTTGATAATAGATATGGTACTGGCCAAAGCTCAATAGATGGATATCTGCGTGCCATGAATTTACTGTTGGCATCTAAACGTATTGTTGTAGCAGGATATGGTTGGGTTGGTAAAGGTGTTGCATCTAACTGCCGTGGAATGAATGCTAAAGTAATTGTAACAGAAGTTGATCCAATCCGTGCTTTGGAAGCTCACATGGATGGTTTTGAAGTCATGCCTATGTCTCAAGCTGCAAAAATTGGTGAAATCTTTATCACAACTACTGGCATGGCTGGCGTTATTAGAAAAGAGCATATCTTAACAATGAAAGATGGGGCAGTGGTTGGAAATGTTGGACATTTTGATGTTGAAGTTGATGCAAATTTCCTTCTCAAAAAATCAAAATCTGTTAAACAGATTCGTCCGCATCTTGATGAATGCACACTCAGAAATGGGAAAAAAATTTACCTTATAGGAGAAGGCAGAATCGCAAATTTAACAGCGGCAGAAGGTCATCCACCAGAAGTTATGGCGCAGTCTTTTTCAAACCAACTACTTTCAATTCTTCACATACTCAAAAATCATAAAAAAATGCCAAAAAGTGTAGTAACTGTTCCAAAAGAAATAGACCGGCAAATAGCCAGCGATGCATTGAAGGCTATGAATGTCAAAATTGATAGGCTAACAAAGGAACAGATCAAATACATGGGCAGTTGGTAAACTTCTTAACCAAACTTTACAACTTCTAATCAAATGAATTCAAAAGCAATTATCACAAGTGCCCTTCCATATGCAAACGGAGAAATTCATCTAGGTCATGTCGCATCAACATATCTTCCGGCTGATATTACAACTAGATTTCTAAAACAAAAGGGCGTTGAAGCCTATTACATATGCGCATCTGATGATTTTGGTACTCCTATTCTAATACAATCTGAGAAAGAAGGGAAAACACCTGAGGAGTATGTTGAATATTGGAACAAACGTGATTTTGAAGATTTCTCAGCGTTTAACATCAAATTTGATTTCTTTTACAAAACTAGCTCATCAGAAAATAAACAGTTTGTACAAGATGTTTTTAAAAAACTTGAGAAGGATGGACATATTTATGAAAATGAAATCATACAACTTTATTGTAATACTGATAAGAAATTTTTACCTGATAGATATGTAATTGGAACTTGTCCATATTGTAATGCAGATGATCAATATTCCGATTTATGCGAAAAATGTGGTCGTGTTCCTGATGAAATTAAAGACCCACATTGTTCAATTTGTGGACAGACACCGGTTAAAGAAAAAACAAATCACTATTTTTTTAAATTGAAAAATTTTTCAGATAAACTTACTGAATATCTTGAGAATAATACAAATCTTCAAAAAGATGTAAAAAAATATGTCCAAAACTGGATCAAAGAGGGTCTTACTGATTGGGATATAACGAGAGATATATCTTGGGGCATTCCAATTCCAATTGATAGTGAAAAGGAAAAAGTATTCTATGGTTGGTTTGATAACCATCTTGCATACATTTCATCAACAATAAAATTTCTAAATGATAACGGTAAGGATGGGAAAAAGTTTTGGAATGAATCAGATATCTATCACTTTATTGGTAAAGATATAGTCTATCATCATTATCTGTTTTTACCTGCAATGCGTTTAGGAATTAATGAAGAATACAAGCTTCCTGATTACATTCCAACCAGAGGTCATCTTACATTACAATCAAAGAAAATTTCAAAGAGCAGAAATTGGTATATCGGGCTTAAGGACTTTTTGGAAATTTTTCCTGCTGATTATCTAAGATTCTATCTTGTTTCAATAAATCCATACTCACAAGATGATCTTAACTTTGATTGGGATGAATTTGCAACAAAAATTAATTCTGAGCTAATAGGAAATCTTGGAAACCTTGTTAATCGTGCACTTGGGTTCACTGTAAAATCTTTTGATGGCATTATTCCAAGTCCTGACGAGTTTGATGATATGGATAAGGAATCAGAAAAAATAATCAACGAACTTGCATTAGATTTCAGTATATTGATGGAGGAAAACCATCTTGACAGAGCATTAAAAAAAATATTACAGTTCTCTGCCCACTTTAACCAATACTTCCAACATAAAGAACCGTGGAAGAATGGTCCAGGAACAAATTCTTGCGTTTTCTTATCTGTTAATGCAGTTCGAAGTTTAGCAATAGCAATTTACCCATTCCTACCAGAGTCATCACAGAAAATTTGGTCACAGCTTGGACTGGATGGAGATATTTCAATGCAAGAATTTAATGAAATTTCAAAGATTATACTAAAGCAAGGTCACAAGTTAGGTTCAGTTTCTCCAATATTTGAAAAAGTGGAAGAATCAATCATAAAGAAACAGAAATCAAAGCTTGGAGAAATTGTCTAAATTGAAAAATTTTTTTCCACGTATATCTACTAGGGGATTTTATGATCTTCATTCTGGCAGAACAATGATTAATGAGTCGTATCGCTTGTACCCAAAGAAAGATTTTGAGAATTTAATTGGTTCAAAGGAAATTACTATAATGATTCATGGATTAAGAAATAATCCATCTGGTGCACTAGCAAAATTTGTAATTGCCAAAAGACGATTAATACAACTTGGGTACAAAAACCCAGTAGTGGGTTATAGTTATGATGCAAATACATACGGTGTACAATACAAAACTCGTGCACTTCGTGCATTGCATACAGGAGTTACTATAGCAAATAAGAATGGAAAAAATTTGGCAAAATTTGTAATTGATTTTAAAGAAAAAAGTCCAGATACAAACATACGTTTAATGGGGCATTCTCTTGGAGCTCATATAATTCAGAGTACTGCAAAAAATCTTGCAAAAAATGGGAAAAATAAGGGAATTATAGAATCTGTTTATCTATTTGGTGGCTCCATTCCTGACGATGCATTGAGTTCTACTAATGGTTCTGCAATGCAAAAAATTGTTGCTAAAAAAATTAAAAATTATTTTAGTCCGTATGATGATGTATTACGCGAAGCTGAGGAATCAAATTGGGTTCCTACACCAATTGGCTACAGAGGCGCGCGTGGAAAAGCAGTATCAAAATACAAACAGACCATGGTCAAACCAAAAAACCATCGTTTCCAAAGTTATGCTAGAGTTCTTAACTCATTTCCATAAAATTAGTAAGCGTACACTGATTAGAAGTAAACAGTGATGATTTATCCGCTGCCTAGACCAATACAGATTATGAAGGCAATTATACCGATTGCTAATGCGGCACCTTTCTTATTCATTCCCATGATTTAGCGACGTAATTTAGGGGTATAAAAAAATAATCATGATCTCAATTATAGTGTTAAATCATATAATTTCTTGATGTTGAGTACACAAATATTACTTGTAGAGGTATTACGTGCATTAAGATGAGATCGATCAATTTTGTTATGCTTGGAGAGCAGTCAATTGTAAATGATTTTGGAAAGAAAGGTACCACAACTGATCTTACACTTTATGACAAGAAGGAATCTGATATTATTAGAACGTGGATTGTCCCAAATGGATTCCCAGAAAAAATTCAGCCACTTTTACAGGCTATAAACATCGCAGAGTATGTAATTTTCTATGTCGCATCACTTGATAGGTATGTTGGAGAACAGATTGTCGCATTGGATATGCTGGGAAAAAGTGATGGGATTATAAGCCATTCTTACGAAGTTGATGAGAACCAGTTTAATTCTATGATCAAGGGAACTGTTTTGAAAAATTATAAGAGGATTGACTCACCAAATATCAAGCAGGAATTATCTAGTTTTGTTCCAATCACAAATGATGGCCCAATACAAATTGTGATAGACCATTGTTTTGATGTGAAAGGAGTTGGAACTGTGGTGTTGGGTAAAATATTACAGGGGACAGTTAAGCAGTATGATAAACTAAAACATTTACCATCGAACTCTGAAGTTATGATAAAATCTATCCAGATGCATGACGATGATATGAAGGAGGCAGTTTGTCCTGCTAGAGTTGGATTGTCCTTAAAGGGAATAAAACCAGACGAAATTCAAAGAGGTGATATTCTTACAATTGATAATTCCCTTGAAGTAAAAACTGAACTTGTAGTTACTTTCAACCAGTCACCGTATTATAAAGGCGAAATTTCTGAGAACCAAATGTGCCTTATCAATATTGGGCTTCAAATAAAAGCAGCAAAGATTTCGTCGTTATCGCCATTTACATTAACATTGGAGAAACCAATAATATGTAAAAAAAATGATATTTGCCTTCTCATAAAGCCAGAATCAACTACTGTTCGAATAATAGGCAGTGGAAAAATCAATTAACTTCAAATGTAGTTTACTAAAATATTATTTGTGAAACCTGCACGAGCATGCCCAATCTGTACAAATTGTGGTTCCAAGAAGTTTGAACGACTTGATTCTGAGGGAGTCAAAGTCAGATGTATTAAATGCAATAAGGAATACAAGATATAGATTATATGTGTAGAATTTTTAATTTTTTTAATGGCACAAACCTGGAAAGATTCTGATATTAGTTTGGATCCAATCAAGGACCAAACAATAGCAATCATAGGATACGGTATACAGGGAGATGCACAGGCGAATAATCTCAAAGATTCAGGTCTCAAAGTTATAATTGGACTCAAGGAAGGTGGTTCTAGCTGGAACAAAGCAAAGAATGATGGGCATGAAGTAATGTCTGTGGCAGATGCTTGCAAAAATGCTGACATCATACACATCTTAATTCCTGATATGGTTCAATCAAAAGTTTACAAGGATGAGATAGAACCAAATCTTTCTGAAGGTAATGCATTAGCGTTTTCACATGCTGCTGCAATTTATTGGGGATGGATAAAGGCACCAGATAATGTTGATATTATTATGGTTGCACCAAAAGGTCCAGGTTCTAAGGTCAGAGAAACATATCTTGATAATTTTGGAACACCATCAATTGTTGCTGTAGAACAAGATAAAACTGGAACAGCATGGGACAGAACACTTGGAATTGCTAAGGGAATCGGAAGTGCGCGTGCTGGTTTGATCAAAACAACATTCCAAGAAGAAGTTGAAACGGATTGGTTTGGAGAACAAGCAGATCTTTGTGGAGGTTCTGCTTCTATGGTTGTTAATGCTTTTGAAACATTAGTTGAGGCTGGTTATCAACCAGAGATTGCATACTTTGAAGTTTTACACGAATTGAAACTGATTGTTGATATGATTCAGAAATATGGAATTAATGGAATGTGGAGACGTGTAAGTGAAACTGCAAGGTACGGTGGGCTTACACGCGGTCCAATGGTTATGAATAAACAAACCAAAAGTGAAATGAAAAAAGTCCTAGATCAAATACAGGATGGAACATTCAATAAAGAATGGTTAAGTGAATATGAAAAAAGTGGAAAAGATGCATTTGATAAATACATGAAACAATTAGACTCACATCAAATAGAGCAGGTTGGAAAACAGATGCGAAAAATGATGTGGCCTGATTCTACTGAATGATTATAATTTTCTAAGTTTTGATACACCACTTGTAATATGACTAATTATCTCATCAAGTGATGTTCCTGGTCCAAAATTTCCACTCACACCAGATTTTTCAAGTGCTTTTTTATCTTCCTCTGGAATTGTTCCACCTCCTACAACAAGTACATCGTTGATTCCTTTTTTCTTTAATTCCTTAGCAACTCTTGGAAATAATGTTCCATGTGCTCCATTCAGAAGACTAAGTGCAACTGCATCAACATCTTCATCTTCAGCAATTTGTGCTATTCTATCTGGCGTTGCAAATAATCCAGAGTAAATTACTTCCATTCCTGCATCTCTGAATCCACGGCAGAGTACTAATGC
>CACLIK010000013.1 GCA_902606965.1 uncultured marine group I thaumarchaeote | reverse complement strand
GACCATGGCGTACCAATCATTTCTGATGGTGGTACAAGAACTTCAGGTGATGCAACGAAAGCTCTGGCCGCAGGTGCATCTTCTATTATGGTAGGAAGTATTTTTGGGGGAACGGATGAAACACCTGGCACTACAATTACAAAAAATAATAAGCGTTTCAAAATTTATCGTGGAATGGCTTCTTTGGCCGCATCCATGGGAAGGAAAACAAAGGAGACTGGAACACTTGAGGTTACTGACGACTTGAATGATTATGTAGCTGAAGGAGTAGAGGCTATGGTGCCATACAAAGGAAGCGTCACTGACATAATAACACAAATGACTGGTGGAATTCGTTCAGGTCTAAGTTATTGTGGGGCACACAACATAGAACAAATGCACAAAAATGCAGAATTTATCAAAATATCTAGGGCAGGATTTGCTGAAAGTCAGCCTCATGATGTAGACGTTATGTAGTTAGTTTTTTATTCATCATTTCAGGGTTTTTTTTGTGCTAAACAAGTATACTATAGTTGGGCTAGTTGCTGGATGTATCATATCAGGACTTGGTGTTGCTTCCATGATCGATTCGCTTGCAAATCCAATAGAAATTAGACCAACCAATGATACTTTTGGAATTGGCGATTCAGACAAAATTAGATTTGATGCGCCAGCAAACTCTTTTCAAACATTCACAGTTACTGGCGACACATTTGACGTGAAAATATTAACTGCTGATGAAAAAAATAATATCGATGATAGCTTTAAGAACAAAGCATCTTTTTCATGGACTAATACAATATCTGGCGAAAATATAATCCAGATACAAAATACGGGTCAGTCCGAATTTAATATAACTGGAACATTTGAGTTATCTCGTGATCCATTATTCCTTACATATCATATTTTGGTTATCATAGCAGGTATTGTTGTAATTGGATTTAGTGCGGCTTTTACTGTAAGAAAGCCACGAGGATTCTAGTCTAGTTTTGCAACAGGGTACGAACCTAGAATTTTCAGGAATGTAGAATTGGTGCTTAATCTTTTCAGCATATCTCTAATTGAAGGATCATCTTGGTGACCTTCAAAATCAACATAAAAGTTGTATTCCCATGATGTGTTTTTGTTTGGTCTGGACTCAATCTTTGTTAGGTTTATTTTATTTTGATGAAATTCGTTGATGATCTGATATAGAGCTCCAGCTTCATGTTTTACCGAGAAAATTATAGACGTTTTACTATTCTTAGTTTTATCATTTTTTTCTTTAGAGAATATCAGAAATCTGGTATAGTTATTTGTATTATCCTCAATACCCTCTTGAATTATAGGAACATCAAAAATTTTTGCTGCATTTTTACTTGCTATACATGCTATACTGTTCTTATTCAAATCCTTGATAATTTTTACACTACCAGCGGTATCATAAGAAGGAATAGTCTTGAGTGAATTTTCCTCAATGAATTGTCTGCATTGACCTAAAGCTTGTGGATGTGAGTATACTGTATCAACATCTTCAAGTGATCCATTTCCTATAAAGCAGTGGTGTATTCTATGATAAACTTCACCCACTACGTGAAGCTTTGTAGATAACAGTAAATCATTGCTTTCACCTACACTGCCTGCAAGCGAGTTTTCAATAGGTAAAACAGTGTAATCACTTGAACCATTTTCTGTATTTTTTAAAGCATCGGCAAAAGTGGAACATGGAACAGCATCGATCTCATTCCCAAAAAAAGATATTGATGCGGCTTCACTATATGCCCCTCGTTCACCTTGGAACGAAACATGTTTCACGTTCTATTCCCCTACTTTTAAAAAATCAGTTTTTAAAAAATCGCTTGACAGCTTCCTATCATCAGTCCATCCACACTCCACGCATTTTACGATGTCGCGTAGTGGTTTTACATCCATCCCACATTTTCTACATTTAGTAAATAACACACCTAATGATGGATCCTGAATAGTTGCATGTATAGCTCCATTTAGATGTCCAGTTATTTTGAGTTTCACTAAATCTTTTACCAACGCTATATTCCTTTTTCTAATATTTCTAGTAGGACAAATACACTCAACTTGTGATTTGACAGCTTTGCCATTTATGTATTTGATCAATATAGCCATCATTGATCCCATTACAGCTTCAACAGTACCAATCACAACATCACCTACTTCTGGAACTGACAAAGATTTATGATTTTTTACATGAACTAAACGCTCTTTTTTGTCAATTTGATTTTCACCTATAACGGTAGCTCTCACCACATTACCATCATCACAGGCATTGTTTCCCGCCTCGTATTCTTCCGTTATGGCTATCTTATCTCCCGGCAAAACAAAATTAGACATGTATACCGTTACAAATTATATCTATTATTTGTTTACAGCCAGTGTTTTATTTGGAAGTAATTCTCGATATTTTCTTTTCTTAACACTTTCATGAGTGCAGTAGCCTGAGGGGTTGATAAAACAGGCTTGTCAAACTTGTTATCAGTTGAAATTCTAGGACATGCCACCTGAATAAACGCATCAATATCTTTTAGATTCCTTAATCTCTCATTTGTGATATCAGTTAAAGCAATAAGATGAACATTTTTGCCTACGCTTTCTAATTCTTTTTTAAATTTTAGCGCGGTTAGCTTAGAAAGCTGACCCTCTTTTAATCCAACTATCACACCAAAAGTTTTAGCATCGGCAGCCTTGTAAATCTCTAAAGTAGCTTTTTTCTGAAGCTTTCTTGCAAAGTCAGTTATCTCTCGTATTTCATTAAAATATGGATCCAAAATGTAAGTCGGCTTGTTAGTAGCCATAGCTATCCCGGCAGCATGAAAGTTGCTTTGTCCTAAAAAGACATTGGCGTCAACATCATCCATTGTTTCATTTGCAGGATAAAACTCACAGCCGAAAACCTGTCCATCATTAAGCTGTCCTTTTCCCTTTCCAATTTTTACATTGATTCCATTTTGTTCTAACACAGTCTTGATTGGTTCTATTTGATTGAGGTGTTGACTATCTGTAATCAATGAAATAGATTTTCCCTTAAGCAATTCAATGCATTTTTTTGTTACTTCATCAAAAGAGATATCATCAAAAGCATCAATCATTATTACATTTTTTTCAAATGTTTCCATGCTATTTGTATGACCAATATTGAATAATATTTCAGCATTCAGAACTTTTGCGCCATTTGAGTTCAGATCACATGTGCCCCACGTCGTATCGGCAATCAAATATGCAGGGATTTCATATTTTTTACCAATTCGTAGTGCGAGATCTTGTACTTTAGGCAATAGACCATCTGGACCATTGAATGCAACGGAAGTAGGTTTACGTGACTCTATAACATTACAAATCCTTTTTTCATCAATAATTATCATTTGTATCTACGAAGACTTTTTTAAATTTAAACCAATCTAGATTCAAAACTCAAAAATGTGTGAAAAACAATGGCTTAGTATTGCAAAATGAAACAATTCTTCATGTAGGCATGGATGATACAGACTCACCTAAGGGAATGTGCACCACTTTTCTTTGCTATGAAATTGTAAAATTTCTTGAAAAGCAAGAAATTGAATTCATGGACTTTCCATATTTGATTCGATTCAATCCCAATATTCCATGGAAGACACGAGGCAATGGAGCAGTCCGTTTAACCATCAGAACAAAAAATCCTAAAAAAATAAAAAACAAAATTACTCAGTTTGTGGCAAACTATTCCGACACAAAAAATGGTGCTAATCCTGGGCTTGTATTTTTTCAAAGTAAAGAAATTCCTCCGTCATTTGAAAAATTTAGCAATCTAGCACTTTGGAAGTTAATTGGAAGAAAACAGGCCAAACAATTTGTTTCTGAAAATAATATAGAATCATTTTATCTTGGGAACGGACAGGGATTGGTTGGTGCCATCAGTGCAGTTGGTTACAAATTCTCTGATCATACATTTGAGTTGTTATCTTACAGAAAGAAGTCACAATTTGGTAAAAAAAGAGGTATTAATCTAGACAGTGTAAAAAAAATGCAATCCACACTTCCTGATACATTTAGCAGTTATGATAATGAGACCGATAGAGTACTAATCACTCCACATGGACCAGATCCAGTATTTTATGGAATACGTGGTGAAACTGTCAAGTCTGTAGTTAGAGCATCTACAATAGTGAATACAAATGAAAAATTGGATGGGTATATGGTTTTCAAATCAAATCAAGGTACTGGAGATCATCTAAAAAACGAACTTCAAGCAGATGATCTTAAACCATTTACTTCTGGTTTTTTAGTTGGAGAAGTTTCTAACAAACCTGTAACTCAGCAAGGTGGGCACGTATTTTTTTCAATTAGAGTAAAAGACAAAAACATTAGATGCGCTGTGTATAAACCAACAAAAATTACTCATGTTGCACAGGCTCTTATTGTTGGGGATAAAATTCAGATTGGCGGGGGAATTAGAAAGGCATCAAAAAAGCATGGCAGAGTACTCAATGTTGAATTTCTACGCGTATTACAACTAGCAAAACATAGTTTATCTGCTAACCCAAATTGTAGAAAATGCAACAAAAGAATGAAATCAAAAGGAAGCAACCAAGGATTTGAATGCGTTAAGTGTGGAAAAAGTGCAGTTTCGAAAATTACCTTAGAGATGCCACGAAAAATCCAATGCAAACTTTACATTCCATCTGTATCTGCTCATCGTCATCTAACACGGCCATACCAAAGAATCAAAAAAAGAAATAAAAACATTCGATTTAATGATTCTATTCCATGGATACATGTTTTCTGATCTTATTCTAATATTTTAGAATTGAATAAAAGATAGATAATATTTAATGTAAGATGACTTATTTGAATTCGATGAAAGTTTTTCAAATGCAACACATGGTAATTGTAATTTTATTTACTTCACTAATGGGATCAAGCATACTAGTCAGCATCCCAAACTCTTCTGGTCAGGAAAATATCCAAATTCCAGATTGGGTTAAAAATACTGCGGAGTGGTGGTCAAATGGAGAAATTTCTGAAAACGAATTCTTATCTGGAATTGTATATTTGATTAATCATAATATCATTTCGCTTGATTACATACCATGCAGCGTAGATATTTCATCTACGGAACGTGTTCCAGATTGGGTTAAAAATAATGCACAATGGTGGGCGGAAGATCTAATTGAGAAAACTGATTTCGTTAATGGAATAAAATATCTGTTAGAAAAAGGAATTATTACCATAGATAATAGGAAAGTTCTAGGACCAGTACCATTAAACGATATAATATTCTCAAGTTCTTGGATTACTGATAAAACACATTTAGTTTTTGTCCAATCTTCCTTCTTTGAAATTTATGGTCCATACCAAGATTGTGGAATACATGAGGGACAAACAATATGGAATTCTCTTGCATTAGGATTAAATCCAAACAAGATGCAAACGTACCAACAACTCTCCCCGCTTGAAAATTCTCAGAAAGCAGTAGTTGTGTATCCTTACTTCACCCATGCTGCATACACCGAACCAGGATTTTATACATACTACCGTGGTGAGTGTGATGATTGCACTACAACTAAGTTTGCACAACCAACAGTACTATACTCCTCAAGTGGGATTGGTCATCAAGCTCTGACTCTGTTAGGTTATTCTTCAATAACTGATGTTGAAATTGACAAGAATCCGGAAATATTACAGCAATTTGACAAAGTGATAATATTGCATAATGAATATGTAACACGCACAATGTTTGACGCAATAACAAGCCATCCTAATGTTGTATACCTTTATCCCAATGCACTCTATGCTGAAATTGAAGTTAATTACACAGATGAAACAATAACTCTGATTCGAGGACATAACTACCCGGAACCTGAAATAAAAAATGGCTTTGATTGGGAGTTTGATAATACACATCCATATGAGTATGATAACAAGTGTATAGGTATGGAATTCTATAAAATTAAAAACGGTTGGATGACTACCTGTTATCCAGAAAATCTTTTCTTGGCAGACGGTAAACAGATTATTGATGTTCTGAAAGTAATTAAAGATCTATAGCGGGGAGTAGATTTGAACTACTGATTTTCGGGTTATGAGCCCGACGGGATGACCTGACTTCCCCACCCCGCTGAACAAAAATTCTTTATACATTATATACGCCTTTATCCAAACTTGTAATTATTATTAGGATTTGGTGTTAATTGGTAATGGATAAACGTATTAGAATCGCTGGGATAGCTGCAGCAATAATTTTTGCAATTGTAATATGGGTTTCTCCTTCTAACTCACCACCAATCCCAGAACCTACCACAGAATACAATAACGAATCTGTACAAATTTTAGCTACTAATTTGGAAAAACCTTGGGCTATTGATTTTGCCGGTGATAAGATCTTTGTAACAGAAAAAACTGGACAGATTAGAGTAATAGAATCTGGAGTATTGGTTGATGATCCATTGGCTACGTTAAGAACAGCAAATGTTTTTGGTGGAGGACTGCTTGGAATTGCCGTTCATCCTACTTTTGATGACAATCATTTCATCTATGTTTATTATACATATGAGAAAGATGGTGAGCTTTGGAATAAAATTCTTAGAATTACAGAGTCAAATAATCAGCTTGACACTGCAAAAACAATATTTGAGAACATACCAGGTTCTGCATATAGTAATGGAGGAATCATGAAATTTGGTCCTGATGGGAAACTCTATGTGGGTACCGGTTACACCTCGGAGTCATCTCATGGTCCTCAAGATATACAATCACTGGAAGGAAAAATTCTTAGATTGAATGATGACGGAACCATACCAGACGATAATCCTTTTTCAGGATCTCCTGTATTCTCATTAGGACACATGAATATGAAAGGCTTGGGCTGGGATAACAAAGGAAATCTTTTTGCGACAGAAATGGGTCCTTCCAAAAATGATGAAATCAATCTAATTAAACCAGGAGGAAATTATGGATGGCCAGAGCAAGAGTGTGGAGGTAATGAGGAATTTGTTGATCCTATCAACTGTTATGATCCTGCCATAGAGCCTGGTGGCATTGTATTTTATTATGGTGACAAGATCAAACTGGAGAATTCTCTTGTGTTAGCAAGCTTACGTGCTTCGCACCTATTTAATCTGGAAATTGATGATGATGAATTAAAATCTCAAACAAGCATACTAAGTGGAATGGGAAGAATTAGAGATGTTGCTGTGGGACCGGATGGCTATCTATATCTGATAACCTCTAACACCGATGGAAAAGGTTTTCCTGACGCAAGTGATGATAAATTATTGAGGATAGTGAAGTAAAATGGTGGATTCATCAATATCAAAATTCTTTGAAAAATCTCTAAAGGAAAGACTAGGCATAGTGGCAGATTTTTCTGGTTTGTCACAAGACGAGTTAAAAATTATTGAATCTGCAACTGGTGGTATTTCCTATGATCAAGCGGATAGTATGATAGAAAATGCAATAGGCACATTTTCATTACCACTTGGAATTGCCACAAATTTTCGGATTAATGACAAAGATTATCTCATTCCAATGGTAATAGAAGAGCCATCTGTTATTGCAGCGGCTTCAAAGGCTGCAAAGATTGCAAGAATTCATGGAGGGTTCAAAGCCAAATCTGAGCAGTCGTATAGCATAGGACAAATCCAAATCGTAAATGTTGATGTTCAGTCATCCATACCCAAAGTTATTGGTGCTTCAAATGAAATTCTAAGTCTAGCTAATTCAAAAAGTAATACACTTTCCAAACTGGGAAAAGGTGCGAAGGAAGTTTCTTGCAAAGATATACAGACTGATTCTGGTCACATGTTAATTGTAGAATTACTAATTGATGTTGGTGATGCAATGGGCGCAAACATAACAAACACAATGTGTGAGGCAGTTGCACCAATGATAGAACAACTAACCGGTGGGAAGTCTCTTCTCCGAATTTTATCAAATTACTCTACGAAAAGAATGGCTAGTGCTTCTGCGATATTTGACAAAGATGCTGTTGGCGGGGAGAATGTTGTTGACGACATGATCTTGGCTTTCCAATTTGCTGAAAATGATCCATATAGAGCGGTGACTCACAACAAGGGTGTAATGAACGGCACAATTTCTGTTGCAAATGCAACAGGACAGGACAGCAGGGCTATTGAAGCAGCAGCTCATGCATATGCAGCTAAAAGCGGTTCTTACCGTTCTTTGACAAAATGGACAAAAGACGAAAACGGAAATTTAGTTGGAGGTTTTGAATTACCACTATCTGTTGGTATAGTTGGTGGAGTTATTCAACATCATCCAATTGCAAAAATTTGTACAAAGATACTTGGAGTCTCTACTGCTAACGAGCTTTCATGTATTATGGCTTCAACAGGTTTGGCTCAAAACTTTGCAGCCATGCATGCATTGGTTACTGAGGGAATCCAAAAGGGGCACATGAAACTTCATGCCAGAAAAGAAGGCAAAAATTGACAGATCGCATTTATATTAGCTAGAAATGTCTTGATAAAAATTGCACCAGTAAAATTTTCAATTCCTAAAGGAAGCCTAGAAGAGGCTACATTCAAACTACTAGAAGAATCTTGGACAAAAGTTAGACGAAGACCAAGAACATATCGCGTATTCTTGGATGATCCAGACATTAAAGTCAAGATGCTTCGTCCCCAAGAGATTCCAACCCTAGTGGGAGACGGTTTGTATGACGTAGGCATTACTGGGCAGGATTGGGTTAATGAAAACAAGGCAGACGTTGAAAAACTACTTGACTTAGAATACGGGAAAATCAAACTAGTAATAGCCATTCCTGACAGTTACAAGTTCAAGTCTCTTGACGACATGATTCTGTCTTATGGAAAGAAGAAAAAGATACTTAGAATTTCATCCGAATATCTTACAAACGCTTCAAAGTTTATCAAAAACTGCAAATCCTACAAAAAACTCTACGGTTCAAAGGATCCTCAAATTGTTACTCCTTGGCTACGCTTGGGAACTAACAAAAACATTCAGATTCATCTATCTTTCGGCGCAACGGAAGCTAAACCACCAGAAGACGTTGACGCTATAATGGATGTGACTGAAACTGGAACAACTTTGAGACAAAACCAATTGAAGATTGTAGACACAGTCATGGAGTCAAGCGCACACTTGATTGCCAATAAGAAATCTCTAAAGGACAAGCAAAAACGTCAAAAAATATTTGATATCGTTACTCTAATGAGAGGCGCTGTTCAGGGCAGAAAATACCTGCACATTTACATGAACGTGAAGGAGAAGAATCTGAAGAAGCTTCTCACAGAAATTACCTCTCTTAAGAGACCTACCATCAGCCCACTCAGTGAGGATGGCTGGTATGGCGTAAACACTGTAATCCCCAAGTCAGAATTTCACAGATTAGTTCCTAAACTAAGAAAGATCGCTCAGGGATTGGTAGTTCACGAGCCAAAACAAATACTGGAACTTGAGGAGATAAAACGTGACGAAGAGAATTGATCAAGATATTACAGGTTCGTAATATTGACAGTTTTGTAGAATCCAGACGTCAAAAGACCTCCGAAAAAGACAGGAAAACAGTTCAGTCGATACTGAATGACGTAAGAAAAAATGGAGACTCTGCCGTTAAAAAATACGAACGAAGATTCAATGGAAAAAAGACTTCACAATTGCGCGTAAACGCGAAAGAGATCAAGGAAGCACAGTCTAAAATTAGTCGCGAGGAAGTTACTGCACTCCAAGCTATGTCAACTCGTCTTCGGAACTCTTCACCCAAGATACAGATTCGTGGCTCTAGCAAATTTGTGCCAATTCCAAGCGTAGGTTGTTACATTCCTGGAGGTCAAGCAAGGTATCCTAGCTCCGTAGTCATGTCTGTAATTCCCGCAAAAATTGCAGGTGTTAAGAGAATTGTAGTTGTTTCCCCACCTACCCGTGATGGGAAAATTGATCCATTAACAATTGTGGCTGCAAAGATGTGTGGTGCTACTGAGATTTACAAGGTTGGTGGTGGACAAGCAATTGGTGCATTAGCATATGGAACAAAATCAATACCAAAAGTTGATAAAATTGTTGGACCAGGAGGAAAGTTTGTCAGCATTGCAAAATCACTTGTAAGTGATCAAACCGCAATTGATATGATTGCAGGACCAACAGAGCTTGGAATTATAGCGGATGCAAGCTCAAACCCTGAACTAGTAGCATTAGATCTAATTTCTCAGGCAGAACACAGTAAGGATACTATGTGCTTTGTCATAACACAGTCAAAAACCGTGGCAAAACAAATTCAAAAATCAATTGAAAAAGTGATTCCAGATACGGAAAGAAGTTCAATAATCAAAGAAAGTATATCAACAAATGGTTTCATTGCAGTATGTAAGAATCAAAATGAAATAATTGAATTGGCAAACAAATTTGCACCAGAACACATGGAATTGATGGTAAAGAATGCCAAAACTCTTTCAAAAAAGATTACAGGTGCAGGTCTAGTGCTCATAGGAAAAAATACACCATCTGCTGTAAGTGATTACCTTCTGGGTACAAATCACATACTTCCAACCAATGGATTTGGAAGAACACGTGGTGGATTGTCTGTTTTAGATTTTCTAAAGCTACAAACTGTAGTTGAATCTAAAAAATCAGCACTAAGGAATATTTCAAAATCATTAAAAGCAATAACAGATGCAGAAGACTTACCAAACCACTACAAGGCAGTAAAGAGGAGATTAGATTGAACAAGGAGTTCCAAAAGAAACTAAACGAGTTGTCAAAACTCTCTGGATATGAAAAGCCAAAGAAGATTTCAGGCTCGTTAAAGCTTGACTCTAACGAGAACTTTGTCATTGGAAAACAGTTCCAGTCAGACCTAATTGATGCAGCAAAAAAGCGATGTGACATTAGAGAGTATCCATTGGGTGGAACAGAAAAACTAGTTACAAAGTTATCCAAGTATCTAAAAGTCCCATCAAATATGGTTGGGATTGGAAACGGTTCTGATCAAATACTAGACTTGTTTCTGGCTAACTTTTGCACAAGAAAAACTAGAATTCTGACATCTGATCCTACCTTTGCATTCTTTGAAGAGAGATGCAAGCTTTACGGAGTGAAAATGATCAAGGTTCAGTTCTCTGATGAAATGACACTTGATATTGATCAATTTTTGTCAAAATCAAAAAACGCAGACTTGATCTACATCGACTCGCCTAACAACCCTACGGGCTTCCAATTTTCAAAACAGGACATTCAAAAAATCATCAAAAAATTCAAGGGTCCCATCATCATAGATGAGGCCTATGGAGAATTTTCAGACTATTCAGTAGTAAATCTGGTAAAAAACAATGATAACCTGATTGTAATCAGAACGTTCTCAAAGGCATTTGGATTGGCAGGTTTGAGATTAGGTTATTTTGTAGCAAACAAACGATTCACTGACATCTTTTCACGTGTAATTCAGTATCCGTATCCACTTAACTCACTTGCAATTGAGGTGGGAATTTTAGCATTACAAAAGTCAAAACAGATATCATCAATTTTTTCCTTAATTAAAAAAGAAAGAGAGCGCGTGATTAAAAATCTAAGAAGCTACGACGTTTTTGAAGTATTTGACTCCAAAGCAAATTACGTACTATTTGATGCAAAAAGCTCTGACAGTCGTGTTTATCACGCCTTAGCTGAACAAGGAATCTCAATAAGAAAATTGGGAAAACTTGGAAAACACAAAGGATGTCTTAGGGTCACAATCGGAACCAAAGAAATGAACTCAAAATTTTTACTCGCGATACGTGATCTGGTAAGATGAAAGTTGATGAATTCGATTCCATCATATTTGATTGTGATGGGGTTTTGATTGATGTAACCAAGTCATATGATACAACAATAAACAAAACCATTTCTTATGTGTTAAAGGAAATAGCGAATATCACTGTAGATGTACCACTATCGAATGAGATACTTTTAAAGTTCAAATCAACTGGAGGCTTTAATGATGAAATCGATATCACATACTCTGGAATTTTGTGCTTCATTGCTGCTAAGAAATTAGACAAAAATCCCACTGAATTGATCCTTGATGTACTTAACAATGCAGATGAAAGTGGAATAACATACGTCGAAAATTTTCTGAATAAAATTAATGGAGATATTTCCGATATAAAATCGAGATTGGATTATCCGAGTGTAGACAAGAATGATTTGATCCACGCAACATTTGATCAGTTATTTTTTGGCCCAGAGTTGTATAATAAAATTTTCCAGAAAAAATCCAAGTTTTCTGAAAAGGGATTTATTGAAAATGATAATGTTATTGTAAACTCTGAATTGATTGAGGCGTTAAAGAAAAAATTTGATGACAAAATTGCAATTGTTACGGGAAGAGGGCTTAACGCTATCAGTTCATCCCTAAAAGAACTCTTGAATCAATTTAATGTGAAAAACTCTGTTTTTCTTGAGGACGAGCCACGAGATCTTGCCAAACCAAATCCCCAGTCACTAATTAGGGCAATGAAGGGTCTTAATTCAAAAAACTGCCTGTACGTAGGTGATTCCATGGAAGATATGATTTTGGCACAAAGAGCCTCAGAATTGGGCTTTCAAGCAACTTTTTGCGGAATCTATGGTTCCAGCACACTGCCTGATATGAAGAAAAAGTCATTTGCCAAATACGATGTTCCATTAATTTTAGAAACAATCAATCAACTCCCTGACATCTTAACGATAAAAAAAACGTAACATAGTAAATCATGAAATTCATTTTATTTTTTGTTTTTACATTTTTTCTTGCTGGAATTTTAGCGATACCCGCATCTCTTGCACAAGACGCAATACCATCATGGATTAAAAACAATGCAGGCTGGTGGGCAGCAGATCAAATTGATGATTTTACATTTGCTCAGGGCATTGGCTTCCTAATAAAAAATCAAATTATCCAAATCAGTGATCTGCCAACAACTTCAGATGGTGAAATAATCATTGAAGAGGATATAGTTATTCCGGCATGGATTAAAAATAACGCAGGTTGGTGGGCTAGTGATAGCATTTCGGATGCGGATTTTTTATATGGAATTAAATATTTGGTGGAATCTAACATAATAGAATTTCAATCTGATTCTGCTTTTGAGGGAGGTGTTAACATTGAAAAATATTTGCTTGATTGGGACACAATTGTAACTGATTCGATACACGCACACGACGGTTCAATCAAACTACAGACTAAGTATTTTGATTATGTGAACTATACTACAGAATATAACACGTCAACTAATTCAATTAATGACTTTGCTGAACCAACTTTACTTGAGACTAGTGTTTGGCTTTATCAAATTACCGGAAATGAACGGTTTCTGCGTAATGCAGGAAGTATAGCTGATCTAATTAAAGAATCGTATTTGTATAATTCTGGAATAGTAATCAATGTACATCCAATTACAAACACAGTAAAAATTAATGAAGAGCACACTAACCAAATAATTCTCTGCGACATAGCAAAACTGGCCTTAGTAGACTCAAATTACACACAACTAACAAAAACACTAGCGGATGCAGTAATTGAGCATGAGATAAATCATGAAACAGATTTGTTCTATTCATTTGTTACACTTGAAGGAGAACCACTAGACAGTTCTATGTATATGTCATATGGTGGCGCTGTTGGATTAGAATCTCTTCTACTTGCATACGAAGTAACTTCTGATATTACGTATCTAGATCAGGCTAAGAGAACCATTTTTGCATATTGGGATCTGAGAGACAAGGAAACAGATCTAATTCCATCATGGGTTAATGCTGATACTAAGAGTGTAAGAGAGCCTTTCATGCAACAATATGGAGCAGGAATTTTTCTCAAAGTCCTCCTTCATTATTACTATCTAACTGAAGATGAGACTGTCTACAAGATTATAGAAGATTATACTGATGCCGTTGTGGATTATTTTTGGGATGGTAAAACTTGGAATTATCGCGTAGATTATGATGGAGAAGTTAGATCAGACGTTATTGAAGCAAATTATGGCAAATTGGATGATGCATTATTTTTGGTCTATGATTTGAATCCAACCAGATTCCAAAAGGCATACAATTTGGCAAAATCAGACTATGATTTTTCCTTTCAAGAGAAAATTACTATGACAAATGGTCTTGCTATCCATGCCGTCAAAGATGATGGTTCTCCCGCAAGCCATGAATCCATGATGACTTATGCATTTCTAATTAATCAAAATCCTGCAGTCAGGCTTTACCAAGATACAATGGAACCAGAATATATTGAGGCAATGAAGGATTTTTACGAGAAAATTATTTTCCATCATAAACGAGAATATGGATACATCTGGGGTATAGACGCCTATACGTTAGAAGACACTCCATTGGGCACCAATTTGAACCAGCGTGCAACAGGAATGATTGGGAATAAAATAAACTTGTCATTCATTCCATCAGATAATGTAAATATAGTATGGACAAAAATTGGAAATTTTGAAATCACGGAACCTTTCATAGTACATTTTAACGAATCAGGCAGATTTAACGCAATTGACTTTGATTACAAAGAGAAATCCATATTTTTTGAAGTTATTGAAAATAGTGGGACAGTGACATTTTCTGCTGCAATAAAAAATGTTTTAGTTGACGACCAAAACTACTCCAATTTTAGTGGAAATACACTAAATACTTTGGAAGGCAAACATAACTACAAAGTTACACTGGTGGATTAATAATGAATGAAATGAATCAGATAGTTAGTATTAAATCAGGTTTAAGAGCAAAGAGAGATTCGGGATAACACATGAAATCAAGAACATCAAAAATAAACAGAGAAACTAAGGAAACCAGCATTAGAGCTGTAGTTAATCTAGATGGTACAGGCAAGACCTCAATTCAGACTGGAATTAGTTTCTTAGATCACTTGATTATCTCATTTGCTAAACACTCTATGATCGACCTAA
Source organism: uncultured marine group I thaumarchaeote (assembly GCA_902606965.1). Taxonomy (GTDB): domain Archaea; phylum Thermoproteota; class Nitrososphaeria; order Nitrososphaerales; family Nitrosopumilaceae; genus Nitrosopelagicus. The sequence continues at coordinate 2,503 of CACLIK010000013.1, read as the reverse complement.
CTGTAAAGGCAAAATCTCTGGATAACATAGAACATCATCTTATTGAAGATGTAGGAATAACAATCGGAACAGCAATAGACAAGGCGTTAGGAAATCGTTCGGGAATTACCAGATTTAGCTTCGCATCAGTCCCAATGGATGAATCTTTGGCGGAAACATCAATTGATTTAGTCAAAAGACCATTTACAAAAATAACACTGCTGATTAAGCGGACAAAGATAGAAGAAATTTCAAAGGAAGACATAGAACACTTCTTTTCATCCCTTACACAGAATCTTAACTCATGCATACACATCACTGTAAAGTATGGCGAAAATGATCACCACAAAGTTGAAGCAGCGATCAAGTCATTAGCAGTTGCAATCAGGTTAGCATCTTCATCTGACAAAAAGCGAAAGGGGGTTCCAAGCACTAAAGGTGCTATGTAACATTGAAAGTTGCAATATTTGATTATGGAGCCGGAAATATTTTCAGCCTAAAAAACTCACTGGAAAAAAACGGTGCACAGGTAGACGTTATTACTGGCCTCAACAAATCAAAAGAATATTCTGGTTTATTATTACCTGGTGTTGGTAACTTTGATCCTGCTATTAGAAGCATACGTGATTATTCTTCAACTGACTTTAAGGATTATGTGGGTGAAAGTATGCCTGTACTTGGAATATGTCTTGGAATGGAGATGTTCTTTGAAAAAAGTGAGGAGGGTAAAGAACAAGGCTTGAGTGTTATCGACGGCGAAGTTGTTCTTCTACCAAACACAATGAAAGTTCCACACATGGGTTGGAACAGTTTAGACATTGAGCGGCAAAATAAGTTCTTGGAAGGAATTAATGATGGTTCATGGGTTTACTTTGTACACTCATACATGATAAAGACAAAGGAAACAGGGTTAATTGCAGCAAATGCAGATTACGGCATTAAAGTACCAGCGGTGATTCAACAAAAAAATTTCATTGGAACACAATTTCACCCGGAAAAATCAGGGGAAATTGGCTCCTTAATGTTAAGTAACTTTCTAAGTGAATGTAAAAAATGAAAATAATTCCTGCGATAGACCTAATGGAAGGAAAAGTTGTTCGGCTCTACAAGGGCGACCCTAACAAAAAAACCATCTATAGTGAAAACCCACTGGAAATTGCAAAAAAATGGGAGTCTGCTGGTGCCGATATGATTCACCTAGTAGATCTTGATGCAACACTCGGAAGAGGTTCTAACTTTGAGGCACTTGGTAACATAGCAAAATCGGTTAAAATTCCTGTACAGGTTGCTGGAGGATTTAGGAATGAAACGATTATCAAAGAGGCTTTGGAATTTGCCCAAAGGGTAGTGATAGGAACTCTTGCATTCAAGGATAAAACATTGCTTGATAAGCTTCTAGCAACATATGGTAATGAAAAATTAGTGATATCAGTTGATCATAATGATGGCCTTATAGTCGTAAATGGATGGCAGCAGACCACTAAGATATCATTAATTGATGCTGTAAACGACTTTAGAAAAGTGGGTTTTTCAGAATATTTATCGACCAGTATAGTTAGGGATGGTACACTACAGGGACCGGATCTAGAACCTCTAAAAAGAATAAATGAAATTGATGGAGTTAATCTCATTGTTAGTGGGGGAATTTCCAATATTGACGATGTAATTAAAGTGAAGGAATTGAATCCATTTGGAGTGATATTGGGTAAAGCTCTCTATGAAAATCAGGTTACAATTGAGGAGGCAAAAGGAATATGACATTAACTAAAAGAGTAATACCTTGTCTTGATGTAGCAAACGGCAGAGTAGTTAAAGGTCTACATTTTAAATCAATTAAAGATGCAGGTGATCCTGTTTCATTAGCTGAAAAATACAGTAATGAAGGTGCAGATGAACTTGTCTTCCTTGATATTACTGCCTCAGAAGAGAATAGGGAAATAATAAAATCATTAGTTTCCAAGGTTGCACAAGTAATCAATATTCCATTTACTGTTGGTGGTGGTGTTAAGACACTTCAGCATGCAAGGGATATACTTCTTAGTGGTGCTGATAAAGTTGCAATTAATACTGGTGCTGTAAAAAACCCTAAAATAATTACAGAACTAATGGAACTTTTTGGAAGACAATGTATTGTTGTTGCAGTTGATGTTAAGAGAAACTACAATGTATCTGCACAAAAAAATGTATTCACGGATAATGGAAAAAAATTCTGGTTTGAAGTTTTCATTTACGGAGGAAAAAAGGAAACCGGGATTGATGCAATTGAGTGGACAAAAAAAATGGAATCACTTGGTGCAGGCGAAATACTTCTAACTAGCATAGATATGGATGGAACAAAAGATGGTTATGATATTGATTTGACAAAGAAAATTGTCAACTCTGTTTCTATTCCAGTTGTTGCATCAGGAGGCTGTGGAAAACCTGAAGATATGATTGATGTTTTTAAAAAAACTGACGTGGAGGCAGCATTAGCTGCTTCTATATTTCATTATGAAACACATTCTGTTAATCGTGTCAAGGAATT
>CACLIK010000012.1 GCA_902606965.1 uncultured marine group I thaumarchaeote | reverse complement strand
AATTCCAGATTTCTTCCTTGAAAAAGAAAAAGAATTACATACACAAACAGAACCAGAGGCATCTGACACATATGCGGCGGATACAAAATCCACTGAAAAAATTCCAGATTTCTTCCTTGAAAAAGAAAAAGAATTCGACCCACAACCGGAACCAGTAGCTGAACCACAACCGGAACCAGTAGCTGAACCACAACCGGAAATCAAAGAATCTTCATCTGATCCTTTTGAAGGAATTAAGACTGAAGACATAGAAGATTTTGCTGAATTATTTGACACATCACCGCCTAGCAATGATAAGGAAGCATTTGAAATGGCAAAAAAGATTAGAAAATGGGTTACCGATGGACGGCCAAGATAGATAATATGCTTGGAAACAAAACCTAAAAAGTAATAGAATTATCTGGAAAATCTAGAAAATGAAACTTGAAACAAAAGATCTTCTAACTCTCGACGAGATTTCCGATAAGGAATTTTCGGAGTTGATTGATCATTCAATAAAGCTAAAGGAAGAAAATAAGACTGGAAAAGGAAAACCACTCTTAGAAAATAAAACATTAGCTATGCTATTTGAAAAACCATCAACACGAACTAGAGTGAGTTTTGAGACTGGAATGCTACAACTAGGTGGTCATACCGTAAATCTATCATTAAATGAAACGCAGCATTCTCGTGGCGAATCAGTTCAGGATACAGCAAAAACTCTATCGGGTTATGTTGATGCGATTGTAGCTCGAGTGTATGAACATAGTTTTATTGAGAACCTTGCAGAACATGCCACAGTACCGGTCATTAATGGATTATCTAATTCATATCATCCATGCCAAACATTAGCTGATTTTATGACAATTAAGGAACATAAGAAAAAATTCAAAGATCTTAAGATAGCCTGGATTGGTGATGGAAACAATGTATGTAATTCATTAATTTTTGGTTGCAGCAAAACACAAGCTGAAATTGTAATTGCCACCCCAAAAGGCTTTGAACCAAATTCTGATGTTGTGAAAAAATCCTCAAAATACACATCTGTTGATTTAACAACCGATCCAGAGTCTGCCGTTAAGGATGCCGATATAGTAATGACTGATACTTTTACGTCAATCCATACATCTGATCCAAAACGAATTGAGAAATTCTTACCGGCATTCCAGGTTAATGATTCTCTGATGGAAAAAGCTAAAAATGATGCAATTTTCATGCATTGTTTGCCCGCAAAACGTGAACAGGAGGTAACTGGATCTGTTATTGATGGCCCCCAATCGGTAGTTTGGAACGAAGCAGAAAATAGGTTGCATTCACAAAAAGCTTTGTTATTGTCACTGGTTGGTATCTAACGTTTATAAAAGCAATTTCAAATTTTTTCGTATAGATATGGCATATGCAAAAATATTACGTCGAATACGGGAACAGAAAACAAACTATAATCGTAGAAAGCGTATGTTAATGGGGCATAGAGATTTTATCACTGTACAAATATCGAACGAAAATACACAAGTTCAAATTATTCATCCAGAATTAGCTGGAGATAAAGTTATTTCATCAGCACATTCTAGATTTTTAATTGAAAGAGGATGGAAGGGATCACGGAAAAGTATTCCTGCTGCTTATCTAACTGGTTATTTTGCAGGAAAAAAGGCATTAGAAAAGGGTACAAATTCAGCAATTATGTATAGTGGTAAACGGCAATACACTCAACGAATGGCTGCAGCACTGAAAGGAGTTATAGATGCAGGACTTGAGATTCCTGCAGATCAAGAAACATTTCCCGCAGATGACAGAATTAACGGTGATCATCTAAAAGTCAAAAACGATGTAAAAAATATTAAATCTACTATAGATACAGGTGCAAAATCTAAATGAGTCAAACGCAATCACAAACTTCATCAGGTCAACAACGTAGAAGGCGTCAAGAAGAAGAAGAAATATGGATACCAAAAACTAGCATAGGTAAAAGAGTACTATCTGGAGAAATAAATTCCATGGAAGAAATTTTATCTAAGGGTCTACGAATTCAGGAAGCAGGTATTGTAAAAAAACTATTACCTGATTTGAAAACTGAAGTAATTGATGTTGGAATAATACAAAAAATGACACCTAACGGACAATCAACTCGTTTTAAGGCTTTAGTGGCAGCAGGAAATGAAAATGGATGGTTAGGTATTGGTATGGGAAAATCTAAGCAAATGAGAATTGCTATTGAAAAAGCAAACAATGCAGCTTATCTTAGTGTCAGTCCAGTAAAACTAGGATGTGGTAGTTGGGAATGTAGATGTGATCAAAAACATTCTGTACCATTCAAGGTGAAAGGTAAAGGTGGTAGTGTAACAGTTGAAATTATTCCTGCACCACGTGGTTTAGGATTAGTAGCTGGACCAAAAATTAGAAATTTACTTAAAATGGCTGGATTAAAGGATGCATGGACTACTGCAAAAGGTTCTACTCCTACAATGAATTCTACATCAAAAGCTGTATTGGAATGTTTGAGATATACATTTAGTCAGGGATGAAAAATGGCAAAGGCATATTTAGTAATTAGAATCAAAGGTCAAGCAGATGTACCACATTGGGCTAACACCACATTGAATCTTCTAAAACTAGAGAAGAAATACCGTGCAATAATACTTCCTGTTAAGGAAAACACAGAAGGAATGTTAAGAAAAATACAACATTTTATTTCTTGGCAAGAAGTTGATCTACCAACAACTAAAGAATTATTGGATAAAAAAGGTAGAAGGGCTGGTTACAAAAAAATTACTGCTGAAGACATTTCAAAGGCTGGATTTAAAACAATTGATGAACTTGCAACTTCTTTGTCAGAAGGAAAAACAAGTATGACAAAACTCAAACCTCTGAAACCATGGTTCGCTTTGTCCCCTCCTAGGAAGGGATTTAAACGAAGTACAAAACGTCTGTATGGTCAAAAAGGAATTCTTGGACATAATAAGGAACTTACTACTTTAGTTAAGAGAATGATGTAAAATGCCAACGCGACTTCGTAAAACAAGAAAACTTAGAGGTGGTAGACATATGGGATGGGGTCAAGTTGGGCAGCATCGTGCCAGCGGACACAAGGGCGGTCTTGGAAGATCTGGTCACCTCAAGCATCTTTGGAGTACTGTAATCAAAGAGGATCAAGATCATTTTGGTCACGAATCCACACATCGTCCTGTATCAGTTGCAATAATTACCAAGAAATGGATTAATGTTAGAGATCTTGATGATTTATTTGCAAAGTCTGGAAAACCTGAAAATTCTAAAAAAGTTTTAGATTTAACTACTCTTGAATACGATAAACTTCTTGGCGGCGGAAAAGTCGCAAATGCATACACGATTAAAGTAAAATATGCATCAAATACTGCTCAAGAAAAAGTAAAAAAGTCTGGTGGAGAAGTAATCCTGCCTACTCAAAAAAATATAACAAAAACTGAAGAAAAAACTGAAGAAAAACCTGAAAAAAAAACTGAAGAAAAGACTGTAGCAAACAACGATGGCTGAAGGAACACTTACTGATTATATTCGAAAAGTAGTAGCCAAGGCTGAGCCATATTTACCTCAGGTCCCAAAACCGAAAAAAAAGATATCACTTCAGCAAAAATTGCTCTGGTGTGGTACTTGCGTTTTTATTTACATGGTAATGGGTCAAACACCACTATTTGGTGCTACAACTCCAGATTTTGACTTTCTAGCATTTGCACGAGTTATTTTTGCTTCACAGCAAGGATCCTTAGTTGAGCTCGGAATAGGACCAATTGTTACCGCAGGACTTTTGATGCAATTACTTAGAGGATCTGATATTCTCAAGTTTGACTTTAAACGACCTGAAGAACGTGGTATATTTCAGACAGCTACTAAAATGCTCACTTACTTTGTGATAGTCATAGAGTCTGCTGTTTATGGTTGGGCAGTTTACGGTCCAAACATAACCGAACCTAATGTGCTTGGAATTTTGATAGGGCAACTCATGGCCGCATCTGTTATTGTAATGTTCATGGACGAATTGATTCAGAAAGGATGGGGATTAGGTTCAGGCATCAGTCTGTTTATTGCATGTGGAGTTGCTCAGCAGATACTCTGGAGTCTTTTCAGCCCTCTACCTGCAGGTGACGGAGGCAGTATAGGCATTATTCCTTTCATTATACAAAACATACAGATGGGAATGGGAGATTTCTCTGATGTTTTCTTCCGGTCAAATCAACTGCCGAGTATATTCGGACTTTTGCTTACTGCAGGAGTTCTGCTGATACTTGTATACACTCAAGGTATGAAAGTTGAGATTCCAATCGTTTCGACAAAATATAGAGGATTTGCTGCTACTTACCCAATCAAACTGATGTATGTGTCTAACATACCTGTAATTTTAGCATCAGCTCTTACAGCAAACGCATTATTTATTGGTCAGATGCTTTGGTCACAGCTTAATCCTCGTAACGCAAGTCCACTTTTTAACATACTTGCACAGTATGATCCCACCAGTCCTGGAACACCAATAGGAGGAATTGTCTATTACATAACACCCCCTAGAGGATTAGATCTTGTAGCTCTGGATCCTATGAGAGGAGTATTGTATGTATTATTCATGATTGGTATTGTATGTGTATTCGGAAAATTATGGGTAGAGTTAGGTGGTCTATCATCTAAAAAGGCTGCACAAAATCTTTTGGATGCCGATGTAGTAATTCCCGGCTTTAGGAGATCCAATGCACCAGTTGAGATGCTTCTGAACAAATACATTCCATCCGTTACTATTCTAGGTTCTATAATATTGGGTTTGATAGCCGGCGTTTCAGATATTCTAGGAGTATTTGGTTCTGGCATAGGTATTTTGTTAACTGTAGATATTTTGATTAACTATTATAACCAACTTGTACGAGAGAAGGTAGAAGTGGTAATGCCCAGACTTGGTGCTTGGCTTGGCAGATAATAAAAAAGTCGTAGTAGTTGGAATTCCTGGAGTTGGTAAAACATCTCTTGTTACGAAGCTTGTTGAATTAATCACTAAACAAAACAAAACTGTCGGTGTACATAGTTTTGGAACAGTAATGCTTGAGGAAGCAATGAAGAATGGAATTAAAGATAGAGATGAATTAAGAAGACTGTCAATAGATAAGCAAAAAGAACTTCAAAAAATGGCTGCAGAAGATATTGCAAAACTGCAAGATGATGTGATTTTGATTGACACTCATGCTTTCATATCTACAAAATCTGGCTTCTATCCCGGTCTTCCAAACTATGTAATACAGATTATGCAACCCACTAATTTCATAGCAATCACGGCCACTCCTGATGAAATTCATAATAGAAGAATGAAAGATCAAACCAGAAACAGGGATGCAATTTCTATTGAAGATATTAAAAAAGAACTCGCTGTTCAGGATGCGATGCTTTCGAGCTGTTCTGTTCTTTCAGGCTCTCCGATGAAGGTTGTATTTAATCATGAGGGAAAAGTTGATGAAGCAGCTCAGACTGTATTAGATGCTATAGGGCTATGATTGAGTTTAATTTTATACTAAATTTCTTGGATCTTGTGTTCTTACAGGGGGATCTTTTGGGAATACGAGGAGAAGGTCCACTTGGAAGTGCTGATCCAATGGTAAAAGGTATGTTACCTTCTGCACTTGGAATTATTGGATTTTCTATAATGTTAAATCTATTCAATGCAGGAGTTAGAAAAAAACTAGTTGATTCGGTAAAACTAAAAAGAATAATGAAGGAGACAAGGACTTGGCAAAAAGCAAGGATGGCTGCTTTCAAATCAAAAGATGAAGCAAAAATTGCAGAGTTAAGCAAAAAATCTACATACATGAACAAGATGAGCATGGAAATGATGCAGATGAACATGCGTCCAATGATGATCACTATCATTCCACTGTTATTGATATTTTATTTTCTAATGCCTACACTATTTTCATACACTGTAGCGATTTCTCCAATTCCCCTAAATGTTATACCTGGAGAGTGGTTTGCACTCACTTGTACAACTGAAAAAATGGCTCAAGATGTAGCTGCAGGTATTGGACCGTTCTGTAATACTGAAAATGAGATATATCTGTGGGCGTGGTATTTTCTTACTGCCATTGCATTTAGTGGTACTATAATGAAACTAACCAAGACTTCTATGAATGAATAAGATTGATAAAATCTATAATTATCTCTGGACCACCGGCAATAGGAAAAACAACTATTGCTAAAGGGCTTGCAAAAGAATTCAGTATTGAATATCTAAGTGGTGGTGATATACTAAAGGAATTAGCTGAAGAGCAAGGATTTCAGACTAAAGGTGATGATTGGTGGGATACACAGGAAGGAATTAATTTTCTTGATCAACGTAAAAAAAATTCTGAATTTGATAAAAATGTAGACGATAAACTCAAAGAACTTTTTTCTAAAGGTGGTATTGTTGTAACTAGCTATACACTTCCCTGGCTTGTTGATGGCGGAATTAAGATTTGGTTAGATGGATCTAAAGAAAACAGTGCGCTAAGAATGACTGCCAGAGACAATTCATCAAAAAATGAGGCTTTAGAAATAGTCCAAAAACGATATAATGAAAATAAAATAATTTACAAGGAATTATACGGATTTGAGTTTGGTGAAGATCTATCTGTATTTGATAAAATAATTGAAACTGACGATCTTAATGTAGAACAAGTTCTTGAAATTGCAAAATCAACTGTGAGGAAATTTTTTGACGCTAAAACAGCTTGAGAACCTAATTACCATTGATCAGGATATCACTGATGATGAATATGGTACATATTATGACAAACGTACAGTTGAACAGCTACTAAATTATGGCTTGATATTACTGGACAAACCACCTGGTCCAACTAGTCATGAAGTTGTTGCATGGTCTAAACGGATCTTAGAAATTTCAAAGGCTGGGCATAGTGGTACTTTGGATCCACAAGTTACAGGTGTACTTCCATTAGGTCTTGGTGAAGGCACAAAGGCTTTAGGAGTTCTACTGCTTGGTCCGAAAGAATATCATGCATTGGGCAGATTACATTCATTGCCATCAAAGGAAGATCTTGAAAATATCTTAACTGAGTTTTGTGGAGAGATTTATCAAAAACCACCTCAGCGTTCCTCAGTACTGAGGCAGACGCGTATTCGTAAAATTTTTGAACTAGAATTACTTGAGCAGAGAGAAAATCTAATTTTAATCCGTGTGCTTTGTGAGGCCGGTACGTATATCAGAAAACTGATCTATGATTTTGGAGAGGTATTAGGAGATGGTGCTACTATGATTGAACTGAGACGAACCAGTGTACACCAGTTTCATGAAAACCATCCATTAGTTACTCTTCATCAACTTGCAGATGCATTTGCAGATTGGAAGGACAAAAAGGATGGCTCCAAATTATCTGCAATGATACATCCAATAGAACATGCACTAAGTGAGATTAAATCAGTGGTCATACGTGATTCTGCTATTGATGCACTATGTCATGGTGCACAATTGGCCATACCTGGAATATTACAAATTTCTCCAAATTTGCGAAAGGATGATCTTGTTGGCATTTATACTCAAAAAGGAGAGATTGTCGCATTGGCACAGTCTTTGATGTCTGATGATGATATCAAAGAAAAAACAAAAGGATATGCCTTCGAGACAAAACGAATAATCATGGCACCAGATACATATCCAAAAAGTTGGAGATCACGATCCACAATTAAAGAAAAAATCACCGGTACTTAGGAAGATGAAAAACGTACCAAGAGGTCTTTTAGTTGCAATTTTAGTTGGTATGTTAGCAGGTTTGATACTTGGGTTTTTCGTAACCTCTCAATCTAATAACGAACAATTAGTATTTCAGGAAGGCTATTCGATTTCGATTGTAACAGAAAAGATTGATTTTGAACTGGGAGAGCAGGTTCATATTAAAATTGTAAATTCTGGTACAATGCCACTAACATTTTCTGACTCCGCGTATGGTTTGAAGATAACAGGACTTGATGGTATCCTGTATTACACACCAGTAGGATCTCAAGTAATCTCTACACTTGAACCAATGGATGAAAGAACATTTGTTTGGGATCAGAAAAAAATGGATGGCTCAAATTCATTAGAAGGTAGGTATAAGATCATAGTTGAAGGGTTTGACCACGAAAACAACAAAGTGAAAAAATCTGTAGTCATAAACCTTCTAAAGTAAGATATCCAGAAATCTATATGGCGAATAATTAATGCCGGGGTCGCCTAGCCTGGTAGGGCGCGCGCCTGGAATTCTATAAAACCAAAAAGCGCGTTCTCGCAAGGGATCGAGAGTTCAAATCTCTCTCCCGGCGCCATTACATAATATATGATAAGGCCTAACATTATGAATGCAAAAATATGACATTGCAATTATTGGTGGAGGAATTTTGGGAACCACAATTTCATATTGGCTTTCTACGCTTTATGATCTAAAGATTTGTGTCATTGAAAAAGAACATGATATTGCATTACATTCTAGTACTCGTAATAGTGGCGTGATTCACTATCCATTTTACTTAGATTCAAAACGAAAGAAGAATTTTGCTAAAGCTGCATTCCTTTCTCATGATATGTGGAAGAAATTAGCTTCTGAGAATAAGATTCCTTGGGTTCAAGGCGGTACAATTGAAATTGCATTAGATGAAGATCAACATAAAACTCTTGAAAAATATATGATTATGGGAAAAGAAAATGGTCTAACTGAAGAAGACATTTCAATTCTTGATTCTAATGAACTTAAACAAAAAGAGCCTAACCTGAATTGTTATTCCGGTCTTTATTGTACCAAAGAAGGCTCAACAAACTATGGTTTGCTTACACAAGCAATATCAGAGTTATCCAAAAAGAATGGAACGTCTTTTTTAGTTAAACACAATGTGAAATACGTAGAAGAAACATCCAAAGAAGTTAACCTAATCTTTTCAGACAACTCATCATTGACATCAAATTTTATCATCAATTGCGCTGGAGGAAATTCTCTTGATGTTGCAAAAAAATTCAGATTATTAAATGGTTATTCGGATCTTCATTTTCGCGGTGAATATTGGGTAGCTGATTCTGATATTGCCAATCTAGTTAAAACAAATATTTACACTGTACCACGTTATACTCAGTTTCCATTTTTAGATCCACATTGGATCAAACGGGCCAATGGTGAAACTGAGATTGGCCCAAATGCTGTTCCTGTTGATTCTCCAGAGGCATATGACAGCTTTATCACAGATATTTCTACCGCACTTTCAAAAATCACCGACATTGTTACTGGCAGTACAAAGAAGCTTCTTCTGAACCCAGACTTCATTTCATTAGTATCCAAGGAATTTCTTAGCTCCATTTCTAAATCATCTATGGTTGACAGAGTGAAAAAATTTATTCCTGCGGTCAAACCAGAACATTTTCCAAAGCGTGGGACATCAGGAATTAGGACCCCTGTAATTTCACCAGATGGAGATTTTGTATCTGAAATGATAGAAGTTGATGGCAAAAATTCATTTCATATTGTGAATTATAATACTCCAGGCGCTACTGGTGCACCAGCATATTCAGCCTTCGTTGTGAAAAAATTACAAGAACGGGGAATACTGAAACAGCACAAAAATCAAAAAGACTCGATCTGGGATTTCAATAAAATTACTGAACAAGCTTAATATCCATTTCATTTACAATTTTTTGTTGTTACCTGACAAATGCTCAATTAGGGAGGGGGACAAGGATTGTGTCAACCCACCAGAATATCTAATTACGGTGGTATCTGGTAATGATGAATTTATGATAGGAATTACGTGTGAAAAACACAAAGAATCTGTTTCAATAAAAATTAGCTCTCTCCAAAGTGATGGAAAGATACCAAGTGGAACAGTCAAATTTGAAAATCTCAAATCTGTACAAACAGATTGTATTCGTGGAGATCCTGACGATTTAATTCAGCTATAATTACTTAAACCATTTATAATATCTTAATCATTAAAAAATAATGAGTTCTGATAATACAAATGATGATTTTACTATTTGTGAAGATTGTAAAAACCCTATAGAAAGTTGTACATGTGTTTGCCCATTTTGTGGGGAGCGTGATAAATGTGAATGTGGATTGAAACTTTCTAATGATGATAGTGCAGCTACTGGTGGTTAATGGTTAATCTGCTATGGATTTTGATTATAGTTGGTTAATTGGAGGACCGCAAGGAAGTGGTGTTGATACAGCTGCAAACATATTTTCGCGTGTTGGCGCTAAATTAGGATATCACGTTTTTGGAAAGAGAGAATATCATTCTAACATCAAGGGTCTCCACAGCTATTTTGTGGTTAGACTTTCAGATAAGAAAATTCGTTCAAACATAAACGGTGCGGATATCATGGTAGCTTATGATGCTGAAACTTTGGTCAGGCATGGTTTAGAGATATCCAAAGGTGGTGCAATAATTTATGATTCTTCTATAATTAATACAACTGTTGATGAAATTCTAACTCTTGAAGAGACTTACAAGTCACGATTATTGAAATTTTTCGATTCTAAAAAAATGGAGCCAAATGTTTCAAGCATTATTGATTTGGCAAGGAAGAACGGCGTTAAAGTTTATTCTGTTTCATTTAGGGATGTATTAGCGAATATTGCAAACGAATTAAACAAACCTGAACTTTCACGTATGGTACGTCTGTTTAATGTGCTTGGTGTCTCATTTTCACTTGGAGTTTTGAAAGCACCAATAGAGCCACTATTAGAGACCATAGAAGATACTTTTTCAAAAAAACCTTCTATAGTTGATTTGAATAAACGAGCTGCAAACTTTTCTTATAATTATGCATCAGCAAAATTTTCTGATTTCCAAGACTCTATTAGTGATAATGGTAAATCTAAAAACATACTTTTGGTTCAGGGTCATCAAGGTTCAGCCCTTGGCAAGATGGTTTGTGGATGTAGATTCCAGTCATATTATCCTATTACACCTGCATCAGACGAGAGTGAATTTTTGGAAACCCATGAAATTTTACAAGTAAAAGAGGATAGACCAGGTTCTACTAGCATAATACAGACAGAGGATGAAATCTCTGCAATAGGAATGGCTGTTGGTGCATCATTAACTGGTGTACGTTCTGCTACATCAACTTCGGGACCAGGCTTTTCATTAATGGCAGAAATGCTTGGCTGGGCTGGAATAAACGAAACTCCGGTAGTCATCACATTATTCCAACGTAGTGGACCTTCAACTGGGTTACCAACAAGGCATGGTCAGGATGATTTACTTTTTGCAATTAATGCAGGCCATGGAGAATTTCCAAGAATAGTTTATGCATCAGGTGATGTTGAAGACAGTTTTTATGACACAGGCAAATGCTTCAATTTTGCTGATATTTTTCAGGTTCCTGTTATTCACATACTTGACAAATTTATTGCCAGTTCGGTTGTTACATGCAAGCGATTTGACCCAGACTTGATATCTATTGATCGTGGAAAATTACTTGAAAAAATAGATGGCGATTACAAACGTTTTGCTCTTTCACCAGATGGTATTTCACCAAGATCAAAACTTGGGCTTGAAAATGGTGTTTTCTGGAATACTGGCGATGAGAGTGATGAATATGGTCATATCTCTGAGGATCCAGTGAACAGAATTCAGATGATGGATAAAAGGCAAACAAAGATAGAACAAATTCTCTCTTTAATTCCTAAGGAGGATCAGGCTGTCGCATATGGTAAATTAGATATTTGCATAATTAGTTGGGGTTCTCCAAAAGGACCAATATTAGATGCAATTGAAATGCATAAGAAAGATGGACATGAAATCGGTTTTATTGATATCAAACTGTTACATCCATTTCCCACAGATTATATCAAATCTATGCTGAAAGGTTCTTCAATTGTAATTGATATTGAAGCAAATATGACTGGTCAACTTGCATCACTAATCAAAGAAAACTTGTTAAGAGATCCAGATTATTATATTCTGAAATATACAGGAAGACCTATGACATGTATAGAAATTTTTGATTCTCTGAATAAAATACTAGAAAAGAAAGCTGAAAAAAAACAGGTGTTAACATATGGCGACTAAATTAGGAGATTATAAAACACAAGTCCATAACGATTGGTGTCCAGGCTGTGGAGATTTTGGCATAGTTAATGCAATACAAATGTCACTAACTGAAATGCAAATCCCTAGACACAAAGCAGCAATTTTCTCTGGAATTGGCTGCTCAGGTAAAACATCTCATTTCATCAATGTATATGGAGTTCACACTCTCCATGGCAGAGTTTTAACATTTGCACAGGGTGCGAAAATAGCAAATCCAGAAATGACGGTAGTTGCTGTAGGCGGAGATGGTGATGGTCTTGGAATCGGAGCTGGTCATTTTGTTGCAGCAGGTAGACGAAATGTCAATATGACATACATCATATTTGATAATGCTGTATATGGACTAACAAAAGGTCAAGCCTCACCTACTCTGAAGTTAGGCGAACAGACTAAATCGTTAGCAAATCCTAATTCAAATTACAATGTTAATCCTATCGCTCTAGCAATTTCTAGTGGTTTTACATTTGTCGCCAGAAGTTACTCATATGATGTTAGACAATTGAAAAATGTTATTACAGCTGCAATAAAGCATAAAGGTCTGTCATTTATTGACGTTTTACAGCCATGTCCTACATATAACGATCTTTACACCAGAGACTGGTTTGCTGGCATTGATCAGATTAATGAAGATACAAAAAAACCCACACCAAGAATTTACAATCTTGCCGATACAGGTTATGATCCAGTAGTACACTACAGCACAAATACTGAGCTTAACGAAAAGCTAACCCAAGCATTAGGAAAATCACTTGAGTGGGGTGATAAAATACCAACAGGAATATTTTACAAGAATGAATTAATCACACCATATACAAAAAGAATAACTGACAAAATACCAAACTATCTTGAAAATCCCGCAGCAAAACAGAAGATTTCAAAGAATGGTAAATCTATTACAGATATTTCCAAGATTCTTGATTCGTTGGAAATATAGCATTTGGTAATTATATAAACGCCATATGAGTTATTAGCAAGAAATTCTAACTATTACGTTATCTTTGAACATAACTGAAGTTAACGTAATTTTTCGTAAAGCAATCATTAAAGGTTTTTTTGAGGACGCACTTGTTAATCTAGATTTTAAAAAATCCACCATAAAGCATCCCACAATTAATGGAGATGGCTTGATGCAATCCAGTTTACTTCATATTTTTTTTGATATTAAAACTGGTGCAGATTATCCTGATGGTGATGAATGGTTTATTGCTGATTTTTTATTTCCTTTTGATATGAAGATACCTGATGATCTTAAAGGACCAGACTATTTTACGACGATACCTACTACAGACAACAAAACCTTTTGGCATCATCGAGACATGATAAGATACAAGTATGGTAAAACAAAAAAACTCACTGAGGCATTAGAATTTTTAGACACAAAATACAAAGAGCTTCATTCAATGGTCGAACCGTTGGAAAAAGATATCAAGTAGTGACTGAGTCAAGTCTCCATTTACCAGATTTTATATCATATTTGTATAATACCTCTCCATCAAAATCATCAGAAATATTCCTATTACTGAGATGATATGGGAACAGTTCCACTACAAAATCAATTTTTTCTATTGCACTGTTAAAATTATGATTCTCATCCGAGTCGGTTACAAATCGAACATTTGGTTTACCTACAAATCTGATTTCAACCATGATAGCATTTCCCTTACCACGCCGTCTCTTCATTTCTTTGATAATTGATTTAACTTTCTCCCATGCCTTAAATTCAAACCATTTGAAGAATTCTTCGTTAAAGGATAGAGGTATATCAATAGTCAGTGCACTAACAAAATTCTCATCAGTTTGCTCTGTTTCTTCCTGCGTAATAGTAAATTTTCCATTGAAGGAGCCGTAAATCACCTCTATTTCCCATGGTGAAATACCATAATATCTTAAAGAAACATTCTGTGATTCTTCTCCCATTAATTCCTAAAGTGGAAATTTGTAATTAAAGGTTAAAGATGATTAAAACTTCTAGATTAGAAAATTGTGTCTAAGTATTTCCAAAGATACATTGCGCCAACTGTTCCTATAACAAATAACATTGGTTTCCATGCAAATACCGGCAAATTTGGTGTTACTAATTTTATCTTATAATTATCAAATACAGTATGAACGTATTTTTTAATTCTATTATTCCAAACTCTATATTCAATCTCATATTTTTTTAACATGTTTTCTACCTCATATATCACCGGTGTTCTTTGCCCAAACAGGTGTTGTAAGTAATCCCTAGAAATTTCTACTTCAGCATGTATAGCCACAAGTTCTTTTTTCAATTCTACAAGTCTAACATGCATCTCCCATGGTTTTTTGAGTTTCAGGGAAAGACCACTACCAATTTGTGATGGTTGTTTATGTTCAAATTTAACTTTTGAAAAGCCTTCCTGCATAAACATACGAATTAATTCAGCAGCATTCTTTTTTACAACAATATGAAGCTGTTCTACATTAGAACTGTTTTCTATGTTTACCATTCCTTTAAGACCATCAAAAAAAGAAATTGTCTTTGGATATCTTGTAAGATATTCTGTCATAGCTTTGTTCTCAAAATCACCTATATTTAAAAGCAAATATGATTATGAATTGATTTTTTAAATAGTATGCTGTTTTTTTAAGCCTCTGACATAAACACACTGATCATATGGGATTGCTGTTTCATCCGCATTTATTTTTCTATCAGTCAATTTTGCACCAGATTCTCTAATAATAGCTATTGGCAATAACTCATCCGCTTCTCCCATTTTGTGATTTGCGATTGATGCTAAGTTATCTGCGATGGCTTGAAATGTTACCTTCAGTGCATTACCATCTAGATCTTTGGTTGCACGTCGATCTAAGACAGGTTCGATTCCAGAACATGCTATGGCCACACCGGTAGTACCTATTCTTGCAGGCATCAACCTACTATCTACTATAATTACACCAATGTGTAGATTATAATCCAAAAAGAATTTTCTTTTGATTTGTTCTGCTACAAGATAAGGATCGTCAGGATATAGAATCAGTTTACCCTTAGAATTTGATTTGTCAATGCCAGCATTTGGTGCCATGATATTATCTGCCGATGTAATAACAAAACCAGAAACTCCACCAAATATCATATCTGATTCACGAATTATTGCCTCACTTAATTTTTTGTTGATTGAAAATTCCCTTGATAATTTGTTTGCCATTTCAGATAATTTAATAGAATTATGATCCAATATTCTTCCCTGTGAATTCGAGATGTATTTGCTTGAAATCACCAAAATATCACCTTCATTAAGCGACAGACCATTTTCCTTCACAAGTTTTTTAATTTCATGGTAAAGAGCGAATTTTCCATCTTTTTTCGTAGCCTTAATTGGGAATACCTGCAGAGACATGCCAAATTTTTAATTTACTTCCTTTTTATTATTCTGAAAAGGTTTTAATCTAAAGAAGAAGCGATTTTGAATATGAATATCACAGAAAAAATTCTTGCTAGGGCATCAGGTGAGCCCAAACTAGAACCCGGTGATGTGAAATTTGCAAAGATCGATAAAGTGATGTTGCACGACGTTTCAGGACCAGGTGTTATCAAAACATTTGAAAAGTTAGAAAAAGACGGCGTGATTAAGGTAGACAAACTATTTGATCCATCAATGATTTGGGTAACCGAGGACCATTTTGTTCCATCCGTTGATAAGATATCTGCGGAAAATATTGTGAAATTATCCGATTTTACCAATAGATTTGGTATAAAAAAACACTTCAAGTATGGTATGGGTCAATATGGAATTTGTCACTCTATGTCACATGAAGAGGGTCTTGTGTCTCCAGGCGAATTATATGTTGGTGGTGACTCTCATACGAACACAACTGGAGCATTAGGTGCTTTTGCTTGTGGATTAGGTCATACAGATATTGCTTATGCGATACTACATGGTAAGTTATGGTTTAAAGTTCCTGAAACTTTGTATTTCAAACTTAATGGGAAATTACCTGAAAATGTTATGGCAAAAGATTTCATTTTGAGAATTATTGGAGATATTACTACTGAAGGTGCTGCGGGCAAAGCAATGCAATTTGGTGGTGATGGAATTTCTGATATGTCGGTGGAATCTCGTTTGACGCTAACTAATATGACAACAGAAGCTGGTGCAAAAAATGGCATAATTGAACCTGATCAAAAAGTATTTGATTATATTTCTGAACGTGGTATTTCAGAATATGATGCAGTTTATGACGATGATGATGCACAATACGAGAAAACATTCGAATATAATGCATCAGAACTAGAACCAGTGGTAGCTAAACCATTTTCACCACAAAATGTTTCAACTGTTCGAGAAACTAATAATATAGAAATTGACAAATCATACATTGGTTCTTGTACAGGTGCAAAATATGAGGATCTAGTAGCAGCTGCAAAAATTCTAAAAGGTAAAAAAGTTAAGGTTAGGACAGAAGTTCTTCCAGCTACAATTTCAATTTACAAAAAGGCAACTGAAAATGGTTTAACACAGATATTTATCGACGCTGGAGCAGTAGTTGGTCCTCCAACATGTGGTGCATGTTGTGGTGCACAGATGGGTGTATTAGCAAAAGACGAAGTTTGTGTGAGTACAACCAACCGTAATTTTCCTGGACGTATGGGACATTTGGAATCTAAGACATATCTTGCCTCACCATTAGTTACTGCAGCCTCTGCAATTACTGGAAAATTAACTGATCCACGTGATTTGTAATGAAAGGAAAAGTAATCAAATATGAACAGGATAATATTGATACAGATGTTATTTTACCTGGCCCATATTTGAAATTACATGAACATTCAGAGCTAGCGGAACACGCAATGGAGGGGATGGATCCTGATTTTCATTCCAAAGTAAAAAATGCTAGTATTATTGTTACTGGGAATAATTTTGGTTGCGGTTCATCACGAGAACATGCACCAATTGCCTTGAGTGCCAGTGGAATAGAAGCAGTGTTAGCACTATCTTTTGCTCGAATATTTTATAGAAATGCCGTTGATGGTGCATATCTATTACCTATTGAAATTGACGAAAAAACATACTCTAGCATTTCAGAAAATGATGAATTAGAAATTGATACTAAGAAAAATGAGATTATGAATACAACAAAAAAGGAGACATATCCTATGAAACCGTTTCCTGAACTTATTGGGAAAATTATTGAAGCAGGCGGTCTATTCAAATACAAACCATAAAAAAAGTTTGTACATAATGACAAAAGTATTACTTAACGATAAGATTTTTGCTTTCTTCTTCTGGCACTGGGTCCGCCAAATTTCTTAGGTTCTTTTCTTCTCGCATCTCCACTAATAAGATATTTATCAAAATCATCAATCATTTTTCTAAGCTCAACTCTTTCTTTTTTTGTAAATGGATGATCTTTAGGTTCTTTTTTGTTTTTAGTCCATCCTATCAGTGCACGTGTTATTGCAGTGGCTGCAGCATATGCCTGACCCATAAAACCTCCTCCGCTAACTCTAACTGAGATATCAATTTTATTTCTTAATTCTCCAGAAATTTCAAGTGGAATTAAAATAACTTCACGTGCAACAGTTGGTTCTATCATATCAATTGGTACATTATTTACTCGAACTTTTCCCTTTCCTTTTGTGATATAAACATGGGCACTAGCAGTTTTTCTTGTAGCAAAATAGATTCCAGTTTTTGTAACCATTAGTTCCACCCAACATTTTTACCAAGTTCTCCCATGGTTGTATATAACGAACTTGATTTTCTAATCTTTGCTTTTTCAATCTGTATTTTTCCTAAAGGTTTCACATCATTTGGTACTCCAATATGTACTCTTAATCTTTTTAGTGCTGCAGTACCTGATGGTTTCTTTCTTGGTAACATTCCGCGTACCATTCTACTAATTATTGTGTCTGGTCTACGTGGATGGAATGGACCATGTTTTGGATGTAAAATACTTGATATTTCTAGAAATTTATTATATTCACCAATGATACCGTTTTTTCTACCACTAATCATAATTTTTTCAGAATTTATCACAGTGACTCTATTTCCTTGCAGTAATAATTTTGCCACATTGGATGATAATCTACCAGCGATGTGATCCGTTCCATCTATTACTATCGGTCTGCTAGTTTTGTCAATAGACTTGTCGTT
>CACLIK010000011.1 GCA_902606965.1 uncultured marine group I thaumarchaeote | reverse complement strand
CGATATGGGCGCAGGTCTAGAGAGATTTGCTTGGCTTACAATGGGTACACCCACTGCGTATGATTGTTGTTTTGGACCTATTACTAGTAATCTATTACAACAAGTTGGAATTGATACAAAAAACGAGCTTTTGGTAACATACTTTACTAAAATTGCAAAACATTTGGAACAATTTAGCGATTTATCAGATGTTAGAAAACACGCAATAAAATCAGCTGGTCTTACAGATGAGCAGATAAACAAAATCATAACACCGCTTGAAGGAATATATCTAATTATTGATCATATTAGAACACTAATTTTTGCAATATCAGATGGTGCTCTACCAAGTAATGTTGGTGGAGGATACAATCTTAGAATGATGCTTCGAAGAATTATCTCTACAATGGATCGTTTATCTCTAAAATTTGACATAAATGAAATGATTGATACACAAATTGATTATCTTAAAAATACGTACCCAGAACTGGAAAGAACACGTGAGGATATCAAGATCATAATTGGAATTGAATCAGGTAGGTATGATAATTCGAAATTAAGAATGGAAAAAATTGTAAGCAAATTAGAACAAAAACCTGGAGTTGACGATTTGATTAGGCTTTACGAATCTGATGGTGTAACACCAGATTATCTAAAAGAAATGAAGGTAATTTCTGATATTCCATCTACGTTTTATAGTAAATTATCTGAATTGCACCAATCAAAGAAACAAAAAGAACAAGATCAAATTTCTTTAGATGGATTACCAGAGACTGAACTTTTGTATTATGCTGATGATCCAAAAGAATTCAATGCAAATGTCCTGAAATCATTTGACAAATACGTAATACTAGATAAAACTTCATTTTATGCAAGAGGCGGTGGGCAGGAGCCAGACCATGGTACAATTGGTGAATTCGAGGTTGTTGATGTAACCAAACATGGAGATATTGTTGTACATGAACTAAAAAATGGAATACCAGATGAGGGCAATACGGTTTCTTGCTTAGTTGACTCAAAAAGAAGAGACAGTATTACAAAAAATCATACAAGCACTCACATACTTAATTCGTCCACAAGAAACGTTTTAGGATCGTGGGTTTGGCAGCACTCTGCCTTTAAAGATGAGGATCATGCGAGGCTTGACATTACACACCATTCTGCCCTAACTGATGATGAAATTATAAAGATTGAAAAGTTGGCTAACTCCATAGTTGACAAAAACATGTCGGTAACAATTGATAATTTCGATAGAGGAACTGCTGAACAAAAATATGGATTTAAAATATATCAAGGTGGAATTGTTCCAGTAAAATCAGTCCGAATTGTGTCAATTGAAGATTTTGATATAGAGGCATGTGGAGGCACACACGTTAAAAAAACTGGTGAGATTGAATTAATAAAAATTACAAAGGCAAAAAGGATTCAGGATGGTGTGGTAAGAATTGAATTTGTTTCTGGTGCAACCGCTTTAGATTACACTAAACAGCATGATGCCAACATGACAAAAAAATCAACCGAATTAAAAGAGAAACTAGAACTTAAAGAAAAAAGACGTGAACAAAAACAAGAATTAAGAGAAAGATTCCCAGTTTTGGTAGATAACATAATCCAAAGTGAAGTTGGTACAAACAGCGTTGATGGAATAACTGTTGATGTGACAGAATCTGGAAAACCAAACTTTTGCTCTACAATGAATGAACAATATGATGAATTTTTTCATATTAGTTTAGGTGAAAAACTAATCGAAAAGGATCCATGGATGGTTTATTGTGGTATTTTTGAAGAGGGAGATAAAATTCGTGCAATAATTTATTCAGGCGAACAAGCTGGAAAGGAAAAAAAGGCAGGTGATATAGCAAAAACCGTATCTGAAGTACTTGGTGGAGCTGGAGGAGGAAACCAAAGATTTGCTCAAGGAGGAGGAAAAGACAAATCTAAAAAAAATGACGCGATAGAAAAGGCAAAAGCAATGGTTTTGGAAGTGTGAAATATGGAAATAGATTGGAGTGTTATTGATAAAAAATGGCAAAAAAAATGGTCAGAAAACAATGATCATGAAACTGATTATAATGATAAAGAAAAAAAATTCATAACTGTAGCGTATCCTTATCCAAACTCACCTCAGCATATAGGTCACGGAAGAACTTACACGATTACTGATGTACATTCTAGATATTTGAGAATGAAAGGATTCAATGTGTTATTCCCAATGGGATTTCATTACACTGGTACACCAATTCTTGGTATGGCAAAAAGAGTAGAAGCTAATGATGCTGAGTTAATTGAAGGATTCAAAACATTATACAAAGTACCTGAAGATAAGATTAAGGAGTTTGCAGAACCTGTAAAGATTGCTGACTATTTTCACGACGAAATTAAATCAGGCATGATTGAAATGGGTTATTCTATTGATTGGAGAAGAGAATTTACTACAATTGATCCTGCTTATCAAAAATTCATAGAATGGCAGTTTAGAAACCTAAAAGAAAAAAATCTCATTGTACAAGGTTCACATCCTGTTGGTTGGTGTCCAAAAGATCAAAATCCAGTCTCACAGCATGATACACTTGGAGATGTAGAACCTGATTTTACTGAATATATAATAATTAAATTTGATTTGAATGGGGTAAAGATTCCTGTTGCAACACTAAGACCAGAAACACTATTTGGTGTAACAAACATTTGGATAAACCCACAAGTTACATATCAAAAAATCAAAGTAAATGATGAGATTTGGATTGCTAGTCCAGAATGTGCACGAAAACTAGAATTTCTTGAAAAAAAAATTGAGGTGATAGAAGATGTTAGTGGAAGTGATTTTGTTGGTCAAAGCGCAAAGGCACCACACAATGATGACTCGATTGTGATTTTGCCCGCTAGTTTTGTAAAAAGCGATAATGGAACAGGAATTGTAATGTCAGTGCCTGCACATGCTCCGTTTGACTATCAGGCACTACTAGATTGCAAGTCTGGAAAAAATAAATCAATAACCAGTGATCTCTTGAAAAATATTCAAAATATTGAGCCAATTTCTATGATCAAAACAGAGGGCTTGGGTGATATTCCTGCGAAAGATATTGTAGAAAGAATGGGAATTTCAGACCAGGATGACCCAAAACTAGAGGATGCCACAAAGGAGATCTACTCAAAAGAATTCTATGAGGGAATTCTTGCTGATAATACAAAGCAATTTGCAGGGAAAAAAATCTCTGAAGCCAAGGATGAGATAAAAGAATGGATTACAGAAATTGAGAGCGCTGACATCCTATTAGAATTGACAAACTCGCCAGTAAAGTGTCGTTGTGGTGCTGAGTGTGTTGTAAAATTATTGAGTAATCAATGGTTTTTAGATTATTCAAATAAAGATTGGAAAGACAAGGCACATACTTGTTTTGAGAAAATGAATATTTTTCCTAACGAAATACGTCCTGAATTTGATCAAGTATTGGATTGGCTTAGAGAGAGAGCTTGTGCAAGACAACACGGATTAGGGACAAAGGTTCCTTGGGACAAAGAATGGTTGGTTGAAAGTTTAGCAGACTCGGTTATTTACATGGCATTCTATATTATCTCAAAATATGTCAACAAGAAAGAAATTGATGGGAATAATCTAACCGACGAATTTTTTGATTATGTGTTTTATGGAAAGAACGATTCAGAAGAAATTGCAAATAAAATAAATATTACAAAAGAAAAATTAGAAGAAATTAGAACTGAGTTTCTTTACTTCTATCCAGTTGATGCTAGGCATTCCGGCAGAGATCTTGTGCCAAACCATCTAACATTTTTTGTTTTAAATCATGTTGCACTTTTTCCAGAAGAAAATTGGCCACAAGAAATTGTTGTTAATGGTTCTGTCCTAATGGGGGGAAAGAAAATGTCAAAATCTATGGGAAATATTATTCCGCTAAGAGAAGCAGTAAGAAAATATGGAGCTGATCCAATACGACTGACAATCCTAATTTCTGCAGAATTATTACAGGATGCTGATTTTAACGCTGAAGCAATTAACGGAATTAAAAATAAACTTGAATCTATGTATGAAGATTGTAACAAAATTAAAGCTGAAGAAATTTCAGAATTGGAACCAGAAGACAAATGGATACTTAGCATGTTACAAAATTTAGCATCCAATGTTAGTGAATCGATGGACAAAATTAGATTAAGAGAAGCACTACATCATATTCTGTATGACTTTGATTCTGAATTACAATGGTATCTAAAAAGGACAAAATCTAAACAAAGGACAAACATTTCTGGTATTCTTCACAAAATCTTTTCAAATAGAATTTTAATGCTCTCACCTTTTGCACCACACATGGCAGAAGAAATATGGGAAAAGTTAGGCAACACAGAATTAGCCTCAAAATCAGCATGGCCATCGTCTGTTGGAATAGAATTTGATCCAACGTCAATTCAAACTGAAACATTGTTAAAATCCATTATTGATGACATTAACAATATTCTGAAAGTGACTAAAATTTCACCAAAAAAAATTACAATTTACACTGCAGACAAATGGAAATCTAAGGCGTATAGCTTGATTCTCAGAAATGTCTTAGATGGTGAAACAAACATTGGCACAATCATAAAATCATTAATTGCAAATAAAGAAACAGAGGAAATCAAGAAAGATCCTGATTTTGTAAAAAAAATACTTAACGACATTCTGTCTGAATCTATTGAATTAAGAAAAGGAAAAATGGATGTTGAACAAATTGATGAGAGTCAAATAATTAGCTCAGAATTAGCATCTCTTGTAAAAAATGACTATAATGTTGAATTGAACGTTTTTTCAGAGTCAGACTCGGAAAAATATGATCCCAAAAATAAAGCAAAAACTGCTAGACCTTTCAAACCAGCAATACTAATCGAATAGAGATAGTATTTATTTTGTTAAAATCAAGCTGAAGCATAATGAAAATTGCTGTTATGGGTATGGGAGTAGCAGGCAGCTATCTAGTTTCTAGATTGAAAAATGACCACGAAGTAGTTGGTTTTGAGAGAATGGAAGAAATCAAGCACGATTCAATTTGTGCGTGGGGTTCCATCAAATCTACTATGGTAGATTTGTGCAAGAAATCAGGTATTGATTTTGAAAAATATGTTGTGCATGATGGTAAAACCATGCATGTTGACATGAATAACCAAGAAAGATTTCAAATTGGATTACACGGACTATGTACATATGAAAAGTTAAGTTTGATTAAGGATTTTATCAAGGACTCTGAAATTCATTTTGGAGTCAGTAAAAAACTAGAAGACCTAGAAGCAGAATTTGATATTATAGTTGACTGCACTGGGTTTCACCGAATTTATTTACCAAAATTAGAAAAGGACTTCTACTTACCCACATATGAATACAAAATAGAATATGAAAATGGAGTTCCATTTGATGACTTTTACATAAAACCATTTCCTCATATGTCAGGTTACTTTTGGTATTTCCCAATGGGTAAGAATCTTGCACATATTGGTGCTGGTGATTACAACAAACAACATGTAGAAGAAACTGACAAATTCTTTAAGAAGTATGGGGGCAAGGTGACAAAAACTGTAGGTCGTCCGATAAGACTTGCTACACCAAATCTATGTAAACCATTTTACAAAGGAAAAGTTGTTGGGGTAGGAGAATCTATTGGAACTGTCTATCCACTACTTGGCGAGGGAATTATCCCAAGTATGATGTGCGCGGATATTTTTGTAAAAAATCTTGGTAATAACAAAAATTACGAGAAGGAAGTTGATGAATATTTCAAGATTTATGGAAAAGTTTTCAATTTTATAAGAAGTAAACTACATAACAAATTTAGTGCATTAAGAATGATGCCTGATCTTCTTTCCATATTCCGATACATGAAAAAGAACGAGGAAAGATTTGGTATGGAAATTCACATGCGTGACTTGATGAAAGTCGCTAAAGCTTAACCCAAACTTATAGAACCTAGCCCTTCCCGCATAGTTCCACTAGACTTTGTGTTATAATCATATATTATTTCAGAATATTCTTGTAGAATTTCCTTCATAGGATCAATTGAATCGTCAAGATAAAAACCTGGGCAATCCCCAGTAAACTGGAAAGTAGCATGAACCCTTGCGTTACCTTTGTCATTTTGTAACCATGTTGAAAATGGATACAGGTAACAAACTCCTGGCCGTGTTGGATGAATACTGCAAGCACCTTCTTCATCTAGAAATCTACATTTGATGTGAGTGCCATCATCTGCTTCTGTCTCATCTTCCTTGCGTTTCAAATTGATACTAGTTAGCGTAGTAGAACCACCACCAGGACTTGCTTCCTGCCAAGTAGCTATTACTGTTTCATTTTTTATAAAATCAGATGTTTTCTGATATTTCATTCCTGTTCCAATTGTTATCAAGTCATCGGAAGTTAAAGGAAGTCTTCCTTGTCTTGTACAACAGTTTGAACAATCAGGCCAAAAACATTTCCAAAGAATAAATTTTTTTATT
Organism: uncultured marine group I thaumarchaeote; assembly: GCA_902606965.1. Taxonomy (GTDB): domain Archaea; phylum Thermoproteota; class Nitrososphaeria; order Nitrososphaerales; family Nitrosopumilaceae; genus Nitrosopelagicus. Next base: position 14,755 of record CACLIK010000011.1, on the reverse strand, counting down.
TTTGTAAGAAATGGGATATGAAACACAACATTTCCTATTTTTATAGAATTTTCAGAAACATCATCACGTTTTCCTAAATGAAAATCTTTGATTATCGAGTCTATATCCCAATCCTTTTCTAAAAGTTCTAATGATTTTGCAATCTCAGTATAGGACACGAATTATAATAGTGTAAAATCATATTATTAATGTTGAGTGAAAAGGGCAAATATGCTGCAGCAACGCAAAATAGAAGAGTAGTTTGGGAAAAAATTGTTTGGCCACTAATTTTAGAAATTGATGATGTCACATTTAGCGTAAAACAATATCAAAAAAAACGTGATCAAATTTCTCAAAAACATAATTTAAAAATTTCAGATATATCAAGAGGATTAGCATCATTATTGCAGAAGGGAATACTACTCAAAGAAAATAACATCTATTCCATTCATTATAGATTAATTGCCTACATGAGGATGAAAGCAGATTGTGATTATGCTACTGCAATTAATGAGTCAAGAATGAAATGATTATATTCTAATTTTTTGAATTTTGTTTGAAGCCCGGTAGTGTAGTGGCAAGCATAGGGGCCCCTGGAGCCTTTGACCTCGGTTCGAGTCCGGGCCGGGCTACTTTTTAATTATCTAGATGCTTGAGCTATTCTCTCCAACTCGTTCTTTTTCTTAACAGAAGGTGCAGTTGGATCATTATTAGCTGAAAGGATTAGATGTTCAGCTAAATACTCTTCTATTGCTTTTGGGTTAGAAAATGTAGATTCTTTTACTCCATCAGCGATAAATCTCAATGCTAAATCAACTCTTCTTATTGGTGATACATCTACAGATACATGATATACAGTTCCGCCATACACAATTCTTGTAGTATCTTCGTTTGGTGCAGAATTTTCAATAGCACGAATCAAAATTTCTATTGGGTTTTTTCCCGTTTTGTGATAAATTATTTCAAAAGCAGTTTTAATAACATTAAATGCATGAATTTTTTTTCCTGCCATTCTACCTGTATTTTTCGCATATTTTTTTCCAAAATGCATTGTTTTATTCGCTAATCGTTCAACAATGTTAACATCAGCCTTATTGAATCGCTTTAATGCAGAACGACCAAAATCCATCGGATATATTATTTTTTTTAGAGATATAGCAGTTTTAAGACCCGGATCTTTTATTTCTATGTCAGACAAATCCCATTTTCTAAACATCAAAAGTTCTTGTGTTTTCATCTTTCTACCTTCTTGGTTTTTCTTTCTTGCCTGTTACTAGTTGTTTTAACGATGTTCCGTTTACTTTAAACACTTTGTATCGTACTCCAGGGATATCTCCCATAGCACCTCCTTGAGTAGCGCCCATTCCTTCAATATGTACCTCATCATGTTCATCGATAAAGTTCATTGCACCATCTCGTGGTAAAAATGCAGTTACGGTTTTTCCATTTTTTATTAGTTGGACACGAACACATTTCCTAACAGCAGAGTTTGGTTGTTTTGCTTCGACTCCAACTTTCTCTAAAACAATCCCTCTTCCTTGTGGTGCACCACCAAGTGGGTTAGCTTTTTTATTCAAACCTAATTCTCTTCGTTTGTAGGTTGAAATTGCCCATCGCTGTTGTTTCTTTTTTATCTGCAAATTTCTTCCAGCAAACAGACCAAGTGGTGATTTTGCCAATATTACATCTCCAATTGTGTTACAGTAGGACTGTTTATTTGTACACTTGATATATTGAAATATCTTTTAGCAAATAGTCTAGCCCTTTCAGCGTTCCGTCCTTCACGACCTACTACCAAACCTTTCTTACCCTGATCAACAATCACTATAGCCTGCGAAGAACCATCTTGTTTGGTATCAAGTTTGACCTCATTCACTAATTTAGGATTTAATATGTTTTTTAAAAATTTAATTGGATCGTCAAAGTATTCAACCAACTCGACATTACGTTTTAGAATGTTTTGCAATGATTTGATATTAGAGCCACCTTTACCAATAGCAAGACCCATCTTTCCTTCATTCACCACAAAAATAATTTTATTCTGCTTCTCATCATCCAAGCAATCACGGGCAGTTGTTTTAGTAATCTTTTGAAAAAGCGAAATCAAACGTATTTGATCCGTAGTTAGTTTTATTGCTTGTCTCATCTTTATTGCTAAACTATTTTTTGCTCTCATTTAAACCATGATTGGAAAGTATAACACGGTTATAGTCAATCAGTGATTACCTCAAAATTATTTTGTTTCGTACTCTTTTAGAATAGATTGAATGCTTGTGTTAGATAATGTGTTAAGTGAAATCGCTGATACACGAAATGGTAATCCACAGAGCTTGCCTAATATGAGAGATGTATCATTAAAGTGAACCAAAGGCACGCTATTATTTTGTGCAGTTTCCTCTATTTTTTTAGCAGAAGAATTCGAAACTGATTTTGAGATTACAACCAATTTGCTGTCTTTTATAGTGGATGTAACTTGTTTCGTGCCAATAATACGTTCTCCCGTTTTTATTGCATCTGTTAATGCTTTTTCTAGTTGCTTTGCCATGATCAGTTATTTTTTTGTATCAGATTTCATAAAGATATCGACTGTACCACTTCCAATTGGTATTTGACTCCCAACTATTACATTCTCAGTAATTCCTTTTAATTCTTCAATTTCTCCCAATTTTGCAGCATTCGCAATAGTAGGCACAGTTATTTCAAAAGCTGCCCTCGCAAGAACACTGTCTTTTGTTCCTGCAATTCCATGACGGCCAATTTGCTGAAGATATCCTTTATGACACATCAGATCAGCAACCAACATAAGATATCGTACATCTACTTCTAGTCCTTGGTTTTCTAATGTTACTTTAAGCTCATCAATAAGAGCATTCCTTGCAGCCTCAATTCCTAATGTATTGCTAATTTCAAATACATTATTCGTTCTTACATTATTCTTATCAACTCCTTTAACTGCAAGTATTTCCGACAAATTTGATCCTGTTGTTTGAATCAACCATTCACCGTTTTCTTCTTTGAGTGTAATTCGTGCAATATCAGGTACACCCTTTATCGTAGCTTTAAGTATCTTATTTCTCAAGGCAACTACCGTAGGTGCATCAGATTCATCTACTAGTTGTAAAGTAATGGTATGATTCTCACGTTTCAGTTTGAATTTTTTGTTTGATCCTAAGGCAGTCTCGATGTCTTCTAATAAACATCCTCTATTTTTTAAACGATCAGTATCAACGTTAAGTGTAATTACAGTTCTATAATCAGTTTCAACCGGATGAGTTATCACATCACTGACAGTTGTTTGCAAAATATTTTTCGCTGTTTCAATCGCTTTCTCTTTAGAAGATTTTGAATCTTTATCAAGATAAATATCCATTGATGGTGTGGAAGGTTGCTTACGTGCATCAACTAATTCAATAATTCTTGGTAAGCCAAGAGTTACGTTTTTCTCAGCAATTCCGGCAGTATGGAAAGTTCTAAGTGTCATTTGGGTACCTGGTTCTCCAATTGATTGTGCAGTAACAATGCCAACTGCTTGTCCCGGCTCTACTTTGGATTGATCATATAACTCGAGTCCTTTTTTACAAACATTTTCCAACCCTTTCTTGCTTAGCTTAGAATTGAGTAATGCTTCATTAACCATTGAACTTAATTTTGGACTGAAAGTTTCTGTGTACTTGGTAGATATACTAGATATCTCATCTTTGGTTGCTTTACTTCCAGAATCTACAATTAATTCTGACTCTACCAATCTGTTTACATTAAATGACTTGCCATGATCACTTTTTGCTACATCTATTCCATCTTCACCATACAAAAATTGTATAATGTGACCATGTGGATCTCTTACAGTACCATCATATTCTAGTCTAATGTGTTCAAGTGCATTGATTAATCTTCTCTGCATATATCCACTTTGTTGTGTCCTTACTGCAGTATCAACAAGACCTTCTCGTCCACCCATAGCATGGAAGAAAAATTCTAGGACAGAAAGACCATCACGGAAATTAGATTTTACAAATCCATGAGAATCAGGATTATCATCATGTTCCTTAAAGTGAGGAAGTGTACGGTTACTATAACCGGTATGTAGTCTTTTTCCTCTCCTTGATTGTTGTCCCAACGCGCCTGCCATCTGCCCAACATTCAAAGCAGAACCTCTAGCACCAGTGGTTGCCATGATTTTACCCGCATTATCATCCGCAAGATTAGAATTTGCAGTAATACCAGCTCTATCTCTGGCCTTGCCAAGCTCATATGTGATTAATGCTTCTGCAGTTTCAGCAGCAGTCATACCTCGCATTGGTCTGAGTGTTCCTTTCTTTTTGTCTGATATAATATCAGAAACCTTACCGTATGTTTCCTCTAAATCGGTAAGAATTGCAGTCCTATCTTTGTCAGAAAGTTCCAAGTCAGAATAACCATAACTAAATCCATAATTGGTGATAAACTGTTTTATTATGATAAGAACTGAATTTAGAAACGTCTTAGCTTTTTCGTTACCGTAATCTTTTGCAATTCTATGTAAAACACTTTCTGGCTCTTCTGCCCCGATAGAGGATTTGTCTATTACGCCGCTAACTAATTCACCATTTTTGATTACTATATCTTTTTGACCACCACCTGTTCCTTTTGACCATTTAGATGTCAGTACCAAGTTGAAATCAGATGGGAGAAAAACAGAAAACAGTTGTTTTCCTGTATAAAGTGAATCAGTTTTATTCTTAATTTTAGGTTCTGGTAGTTTTCCAGTATAACCGCCAAGCATAGCAAGATTAGCAAATTCTGATCTTGTTAAAGTAGTATCATCTTTTGTCAAAAGATATGCGCCGGTGATAAAATCACGAAGACCACCAATTATCGGACCGCCAAATCTAGGAGAAATCAACTGTTCTTGCACTCGCATGAGTAATATTGCTTCAGCTCTGGCTTCCTCACTCTGTGGTACATGAAGATTCATTTCATCACCATCAAAGTCTGCATTGTATGGTGGACAAACAGATGGGTGTAACCGGAAAGTTTTTCCAGGTAACACGCGAACGTGATGAGCCATTATAGACATTTGGTGAAGTGATGGTTGCCTGTTAAACAATACAATATCACCGTCAGAAAGATGTCTTTCAACTAGATATCCTATCTCAAGAGAATCTGCAATTATTGAACGATCTTCTACAAAATCTAGCCTAATTTTTACTCCATCGGGTCTCACAATATAATTTACGCCAGGAAATGTACTTGGTCCATTAATAACTAATTTTTTTAGTTTCTCAATATTCCATTCAGTTACAATCTCAGGTATTGTAAGTTTAGTTGCAACAGCTGTTGGAACACCAACCTCCCCCAAGTCTAAATTAGGATCTGGAGAAATAACAGTTCGGCTGGAAAAGTCTACTCGCTTTCCAGATAGTGATCCTCTGAAACGTCCCTCTTTGCCTTTGAGTCTCTGTGTCAAAGTTTTCAGAGGTCTACCAGAACGATGGTGCGCTTGTGGTATTCCCGAAACCTCATTATCAAAATAAGTTGTAGTATGATACTGCAACAAATCTACAAGATCTTGAACGATTAGTGGGGGTGTTCCTGCTTCCTTGCTTTCTTTCAGTCGTTGATTTACTCTGATAATATCTACCATTTTGTGGGTTAGATCATCTTCAGATCTTATTCCAGTTTCAAGTATAATGGAAGGTCTAACAGTTACAGGTGGTACAGGCAATGCTTGTAAAATAAACCATTCAGGTCTAGCTGTATCTACGTTGTAATTTAACAGTCTAAGATCTTCATCGATAATTTGTGAAAATCGTTCTCTAATTGTAATTGGTAGTAATCTGTTTTCGCCAAGATCAGTTTTTTCAATGAATATTGTTGGTTTTGTAAAAATAAGTTCGTACTGTGGTTTTCCACAATGTGGGCATTCCTTTGATTTTTTCGCTTTTTCAAGTATCTGCTCTGGAATACGCTTCTGTGATACCACAGTGTAGGATGCGCGATATGATTTGAATTTTGAAAATTCATCAAGCACGTCTTGAGGGACTTTAATTCTTGAACAAGATCTGCATGTAACGGTTAATAATTTGTGAATATTATCAATGAATGCAATGTGTAGTACAGGCTCTGCAAGCTCAATATGTCCAAAATGACCAGGGCATCTAGCAGATGTATTACCACATGTCAAACACTTTTGGCCAGGTTCTAATGTTCCAAGGCGCCCATCCATCAATCCACCTTGCACTGCCAATCCATCTTCGTCATAAGTTTCTGGTGCAGTGATTTCTGCCACGGAATACTTCCGAATCTCATTAGGAGACCAAACACAGAATTTAATCCCATCAATGGCTTTTACCGTTTGAATCGACATTATATCCTCTCCTTAACTAGTAAACGTGGTGCAACATTCAGACTAGACATTTCCTGTAATAGTAGCTTAAATGCATATGCCACAGATACAGAACTTACTTTACCCTTATCACCACAAACTCTGCAATAGTATCTTCTTTGTTTAACATCATGATATGCTACAAGACCACATCGTTCACATACGTATATCTCAGATTTGTCAGACTCGTCAAGCAATCTGTCTTTGAGAATCATTGATGCTCCATAGGCTATTATACAATCCCTCTCCATTTCTCCAAATCTTAAACCTCCGCCACGTGCTCTGCCTTCTGTAGGTTGCTTAGTTAACATCTGGACTTGTCCACGTGCACGTGCATGTATTTTATCTGCAACCATGTGATGTAGTTTTTGATAATATACAACCCCAATGAAAACCTCAACTGGGAATTGTTTTCCTGTTCTACCGTCATACATTATTTCCTTGCCAGAATACTTGAAACCAGCTGCACCCATGACATCCTTTACATCATCCATCTTCTCACCAACAAAGGCAGATGCATCAGCTTTCTTACCTCGTATTGCAGCTGCCTTACCAGTGATTGATTCCATCATCATACCAACAGTCATTCTTGATGGGAATGCATGCGGATTTATCAAAACATCAGGTGATACACCACTAGCAGTATAAGGCAAGTCTTCCGCCTTGGCTAGTAAACCAACTACTCCTTTTTGACCATGTCTTGATGCAAATTTATCTCCAATTTCTGGAAGACGCATATCTCTTATTCTGACTTTGTACATTTTTCCGCCTTCATTTGATTGAGTTAAAACAATTGTATCAACTGTACCTATTTCAGAAGGTCTTACGCCTATGGAGGTATCCCTTCTGTATGGTCCCCTCGATTCAAATTCACGATATTCTTCCATAAATCTAGGTGGACTGGTTTTACCGATGAGTATATCACCACCAGACACATTTGATTCTGTCGCGATGATTCCATCATCTTCCAATAAACGATATGATTTTTCACCTTTATATCCACGAAGATTATCCTCAGCATTTGGAATTTCAAAAGTATCACGCATTCCACCGGGATATTGTTTTGATTCTGATTCGTAAATTCTGTAAAAGAATGTACGTCCTAGTCCCCTTTCAACTGCAGGCTTGCTAAGAACAATCGCGTCTTCAATATTATACCCATCAAACGGCAAGACTGCCACCACACAGTTCTGTCCTGCAGGTCTTTTCTCAAGACCTAGAAGTGACATAGCCTTTGTAGATACAATAGGAGTTTGTGGATACAACATAGAATGTTGTCTAACATAAGTACTGGTATTCATCATTGGCGTTGAAAAACCAAGACTCTGTTTAGCCATAGCAGATTCGTAAGTATTACGCGGAGATTGATTATGTTCAGGATATGGTATTATTGACGCACCGGCACCTAAAATTGCTGAAGGAAAAATTTCCATGTGAGTGTATTTCTTAACATTTTTGTCATCTAATGTTATAGTACAGTTTTCTTCTTCATTAGCATCTATTAGTTCAATGACCCCCATTCTAATGAGATCATTCCATGAAATGAGTTTCTTCACCACTTTGGTAAGAAGATCTTGTGTAAGTGTGGATTTTCCCTCTTTTATTATAATGAGAGGGCGTAAAACTCGTCCAGCATTACAGTTGACATATAGTCTTTTAGTAGCTCCTTCTTCTTCTGGCTGATGTATAGATATTCCAACATGAGGATGAATTTTAGATGATCTGCGTAGTTCACGCAAAGAATTTGCTAGCTTTTCCCCATCCTTATGATAACCAATTAATTTTCCATCTACAAAAACTCTAGTTCCATCCTTTTTTACTGGATCCTTAACTTCCAAGAAATGAGATGTTCCAATCTCAAATAATTTTTCAATAATTTCTTCAGAAGATATACTTACAGAAATTATTGCAGATAAAGCCAAATTCTTAACCAAACCACAGTTAGAACCTTCTGGTGTTTCACTTGGACATATTCTTCCAAAGTGTGTAGAATGTAAATCTCTTGCCTCAAAATTAGGTTGAGTTCTACTCAACGGTGATTGTACACGTCGCAGATGGCTTATAGTAGACAAGTAATTTGTTCTGTCAAGTAGTTGTGTGACTCCAACTCTTCCACGTCCCCAATTTCCTGTTGCTATAGCATTGTTGAGTTTGTCAGATATTATACCTGGACGAATAGCTGCACTAACAGCATTAATTCCACGTTTTTGACCAGAACGTTCAAGTTGATATTTCATATCTCGAACAAGATTTCTAAATGCAGTTCTGAATAAATCCGCCAACATCTGTCCTGCAAATTTTACAACCTTGTTTCCATAATGATCCTTGTCATCTGGTTCAATCCAGCCAAGTTTTAATTCTAGTAGTTTGCACGCAGCCTCACCCAAAAATTGTGTCTTCTCTTTTCTGTTTTCAGGTTGCTTACCCAAGTGTGGAAGTAAACCCCAATCTAACAATGTTTCTGCACGTTTGATCTGGAATTCTTCTAACATACCAGGTGCTATTCTTTTACTAATGTACACTATCGCATCTTTTGATGTAGTAATTTCTGTTTTTTCAAAAGAGCCTTCAAGTTCGTTTTGTATTTTATCATTCAAAGATATTGCTGATGCAATTTCTTTGTCTGACTCTAGTCCAAGAGCACGCATTAAAGTAATTATTGGAATGTCAACAGGAGAACCAGGTATCCTAGCTACAATAAGTCCATCCTCTTTTAGTACGAGCTCAAGCTTTGCACGATACCCAACAATTGAAGAATAGACTTTTGCCTTGAATACTCTTTTACCACCAACTTTTTCAGCGTCAACAATAATTTTGTTGTAAGACAAGTCTTCCAGTCCAACTATTACTCGTTCAGAACCATTGATGATGAAATAGCCTCCGGGATCGCTTGGATCTTCTGCATGATCAATTAATTTTTGTTCAGAAAAATTTCGTAAAATACAGGCCTCTGACTTTACCATCACCGGTATATCACCAATGTGAATGAATCTACTTTCTAGAGTCTTTCCGTCTTCGATAACATTTGCTTCCAACATTAAAGGTGCAACATAAGAAACATTACGTAGACGTGCTTCCGTAGGAGTTATGTGTGTAACAGAACCATCAAGTTCCATCATTCTTGGCTGCTTAAATTGAATTCTACCTAGTTGAATTTTGTATGGGTATTCAGCATTTTCTATATCAATATGATCAATCTCATTAATTATTTCCTGTAACCCTTTTTTTAAAAACTCATCAAATGAATTAAGATGTTGTTTAGCAATACCCTCTCTAGAGAGAATGTCTTGGATTATGCCCCAACGCAGATCTGTAGAATCAGTCATACTTCAACCACATACCTATAATAGAAACTTTCTCCGGCAGTTGCACTTTTTCTGGTAATCCTTATCATATCTCCTGGTTTTACACCAAGGCCAACAATGGCTGGATCGTTGACAAAAATTAATGGTAAATCAGTAGGCTTGCAATGATGCTTCTCTAACACAGCTTCTGCCTCCTTTTTTGTAATTATCTGATGTTTTGGTACATAGATATGATCGGGTGCTAAAGTTACACGTTTCTTAGTTGCCATGGTAAAAACCTCCGACTATAATATCAATTGGGGATAGGAATAAGCAACACAAACAGCAAAAACCGGTTTTGCTTTAATATATATTTACTCGGAATTTTTTGGAAAAATTCCCAATTTTTGGTTTCATTTAGATCTATTTTTGGATAAAATTGGAAAATAAGAGAAATGGGACTTTGTGGCTTTCATGATTTAGGATAAATCCATATACAAAAGTAATGAAGAAACATAAATAGGACTCATTCTGACGATATAATAATGAATTCTCGTAGACATACGATCACATCACTTTCGATAGTGTTTCTTGCAGTAACTATTATGTCTGTTTCTGCCTTTGGGCAAGATGCCTTTGCAGGACATGGTAGCGGATCTGGAATGTCACTGTCTGTAGATTGTTCTGGCTCAAGTTGTGACATTAGTGGATCAACTGACAGAAATGACGAACCTGTTATGTTAGTAATAACACAAGCTAACGGTAACATAGTTAACATTGGTCAATTAGATGTTGACCATGGTGAATATAGTGCAACATGGGCAATAAATGCTGATGACGGCACTGCAACAGTTAGCGTAAACCAAGGAGCATCTTCAAAATACAGTCTATCAGTTGACGTTGATGTTTCAGGTGGAAGTTCTTCATCATCTGACTCAGTAAGCAACATTGTTATTTCTGACACAGACGCAAATACAGGAACAATTACTACCTCTGTTGAACAACGCGGCCTATCATTAAACGCCGGTGGTGTTGAAGGTTCTACTACAATTGATGTAAGTGGATCAACTGACAGAAATGGAGACATTACACTCACAGTTACAGCACCAAATGGAAACATTGTTGGAGTATCTCAGATATCTCCTTCAGGTGGAAGCTTTGCTACAACTATTGAAGTAGGCGGACCACTATGGAGCCAAGACGGTGATTATACAATCTCAGCACATCAAGGTTCTTCCACACTTTATCAAGCATCAGCTCAAGTTGAAGTTGTAGATGGACATGTAATCCCAGAATTTGGTGTAATAGCAGCAATGATACTTGCAGTAGCAATAGTATCAATTATTGTAGTTACAGCAAAAACAAGATTGAGTATAGTACCAAGGTACTAAAATTCATCTTTTTATTTCCACAATCAAATCAGTAAAGGACATATAGAATTCTAATTTAAATTAATTATGCATAATTGTGTATTTTTTTGTCTTTTACTTCTTACTATAACAATCTCTATGGGTCTAGTCTTCCATACTGCAGAGGCTGAATCCATATCTCTTTCAACTAATAATGACACATTCTATCTGGGTGATTATATTGTTGCATTTGGAAGTGTTGATACTGTTTTCGAAGATATGCCGATAACTCTGCAAGTATATTATGGATCAGCCTTGATAGATGTAGATCAGGTGCCAGTTGCAAGTGATGGAACATTTGCTGCACGCTTCAATGCTGATGGACAGCAATGGAAAGAGGAAGGAACTTATTCTATTAGAGCGTTTTATACTACCAACATAATTGCAGAAACAACATTTGAGTTTTATAACGAAGTGGCTGACAAAAGTTCTGCAATTTTTCCTGTTGATATCCCTAATTCAGGAACATTTGATGTGGGATATACAATAAGAGGAGGCGAGATTAAAGATATAGAAATGGACTTAGATCGTTACGCGCTGCTAATACAAACATCAATGGATTCCAGTGGTAACATAATCCTGAAATTACCCCGAGAAAGCTTTGATGCTCAAAACGATGGAAACGATGAAACTTTTATTATTTTAATTAGCAAGGAAAATACCAGCTCAGAAAATTTTATTCAGGCTGAATACGAGGAAGTTGGAACTAGTAGTGAGTATAGAACTATACGTATACAATTAGAAGAAGATGACAAATGGATTGAAGTAATAGGCACATACATAATTCCTGAATTTGGAAGTGTAGTGATTCTAATTTTGATTGCAGCTGTAGCTTCAACAATTATAATTTCTAAAAGTAGGCTTTCTATTAGATATAATTAGATTCAGAAATTATATTTTGTTTTGTATGGAGAAACGCTGCGTAGCTCAGATACAACTTTTTTTAAAACTTCAACCGCTTGTTCTACTTCATCTAATGTATTCATATATCCAAATGACATACGCAATGAACCAGATATCTGCTCGTGATTAAAACCCATTGCCTTCAATACATGCGATGCTTTTTGAGTGTGTACTGAACATGCAGAACCTGTTGATGCAGCAATTCCATGCTCATCCAATTTTATGATCAAATCCTCGCCGTTTACACCAAGAAATGTTAAATGAATATTATTAAAAATTCTTTTTTCAGGATGGCCATTAAGTTTTACATGAGGTATTTCTTTGACTATTTTTGAGAGAATTGAAGAATGAAGTGTTTGAAAATGAGAGATGTTTTCGTTTAATCTTTCTTGTGCAATCTCACATGCCTTACCAAACCCAACAATACTAGCAACGTTTTCTGTGCCAGAACGCATTCCGTTCTCTTGACCACCACCTAAAATTTCAGGAGATATTGTCAAGCCTTTTTTTATAAATAATGCACCAACACCCTTTGGGCCATTAATTTTATGTGAAGAAATTGATAATGCATGAATGCCTAATTCTTTTACATTAATTGGAACTTTACCCACCGCTTGTACAGCATCCGTATGTAATGGTATCTGATATTGATTACAAATTTTTGATATTTCTTTGATCGGTTGTATTGTGCCGACTTCATTGTTTGCAAGCATGACACTAACAATGACTGTTTGTGGGTTTATTGAATTGATGATATCATTGGGATTTACCATTCCATGTTCATCAACCGATAGATATGTGACCTTCACTCCATTTTTTTCAAGATGTCTACATGGTTCTAAAACTGCTTCATGCTCTACTGTAGATGTTATGATATGATTCAATCCATCTGTTGGAATACCACACAAAATAGTGTTGTTTGATTCTGTTCCACCTGATGTAAATAGAATTTCGTCTGGTTCAGCACCAACAAGTGCTGCAACTTGTTTACGTGCTTTTTGTATTGCATTCTTTGCCTTCCTACCAAACTGATGAATTGATGATGGATTACCATATTCTGTGTCAAAATATGGCATCATTTCCTTAACTACTTCTGGATGCACTGCAGTTGAAGCAGCATTATCAAAATAAATCAATTAGTTATCACGTTAATTTTTCCAGGTCTGTAGCCCTCTGGATCTATAGAAACATCTTCAAAACTTATCAGTTTTAGTTTGTTCTTGATTTTTTGTAATATCAAATTATCTTCAAGTAATGATAATTCATCTGCACCAACTTCAATTTTTGCTATGCCATTCATGTCTCTAACACGTACTTGTTTTGCTCCTGTGAGTTGCTTGACAATTTTTTCACCCATTTCAATTCTGGCTAATCTTTCAGCAGTAACGCTTTGACCCCAAGGAATACGTGACGCAAGACACGAGTTAGATGGTTTATCATAAACTGACAGCTCAACACTTTTAGCTGCTTCCCTTACCATTTTCTTGGAGAATCCAGCCTCTGCTAACGGACTTCTAATTCCATTTTCGCGCAGTGCTAATACACCTGGACGGTAATCTCCCAAGTCATCAATATTTGTGCCATCTACAATTATGTCAGATCCAAATTTTTTTGCTATTTCTAAGAGATGTTCTGAAAGTTCACTCCTACAATAGAAACAACGGTTGTTATCATTTTTAACAAAACTTTCGTTATCAAGCTCATTGTATTCTATTACTATATGCTTGATTCCAATCTCTGATGATATCTTTTTTGCATATTCTAATTCTTCTTGTGCAAGCGTCTTATAATCAGCAGTTACTGCTATCGCTAATTTACCCAATTTCACATAAGCAGAATAAGCAACTAGAGCACTATCAACACCACCTGAAAGTGCCACAAGTACACTGTTTTTGTCATCAAACCAATTTAGTAGTTCAGTTAGTTCTGCTTTCATATCTTTTTTCTAACTTCCTGATTTAGTAACTCTTCTGTCTCTTTAAACGAAATACTAAGAACACCAGAAATTTCTTTGATATCATCAGATTCAATTTTGAAATGAGAGCCATTATTTAGATCTCTAGTTTTGTATCTGACATCAAAACTCTGTCCCTGAATACTTACAGAAATTGTTTTAACAGATCTAGGAACGATGTATCGCTCAGAAGTTCTTACTCTTACACCAAGCGTTCCCGTTTCAGTAACCAACAAATCCATAATAGAATTCATAGTATCAGAATCACAAATAACAGATACTAAATTTGTAGGTCGACCCTTTTTTGTGATTGCAGAAGATATTGTAACATCCTTTGCTCCATGAGCCATTATTTTTTCAATCATATTTCCGAGTACTTCACCAGATACATCATCCACGTTTGTTTCAAGTATTTTTACCGTATCAAGTTGAAGTTTAGTTGATGCAATTCCTCGAACAACTTTCAATACGTTTGAAAATCCTTCAAAATCTTTTTGACCTGCACCGTAACCAATAGATTGAATTTTCATAGGTGGATAAAACTCGGAGCATTCTTTAACCAAATTAACTAACATGCTAGCTCCCGTAGGAGTTGTGAGTTCATCAGTTACATTTCCGCCTACTGTAATAATTCCTGATTCTCTAAATATTTCTAAAATTGCATAAGCAGGATTAGAACTAGTACCATGAGAAAAAGTCACTGTACCACCACCTATAGCCACTGGTGTGACAACTATATTGTCATCAAAACAACCCAAGTCGTCTAGAGCAATAGCAGTTCCTAAGATATCTACAACAGTATCAAAACTTGCCGCCTCATGAAAGTGCACCGAATCCTCTGATTCACCATGAATTTTTGATT
>CACLIK010000010.1 GCA_902606965.1 uncultured marine group I thaumarchaeote | reverse complement strand
AGATGCAAAACGAAAGATCAAAGAAGAAAAGAAAAGAAAGGCAGATGCAAAACGAAAGATCAAAGAAGAAAAGAAAAGAAAGGCGGAGGAAGAAGTAAGAAAGAAAGCTGAGGAGGAAGCAAGATTGAAAGCTGAAGAGGAAGCAAAAAGAACTTACGAAGAAGAATTAGAGGAGCAGCTTACTGAAGAAGAGATTACTGGTTTTCAATTAGAGAAAACTGACATGGATAAGATGTGTAATAGGGTTTGTGAAATCATTGCTGGTTATGAAAACGATGGAGTATTCCAAAGTAATCTTTGGAAAAAATTGAAACTTTCCAGCAGAGATGGGTCACGCTTAGCATTAAAACTAGAAAGAATGGGAATGATCACCCGAGAAAAGATTTTAGAAAAAGAAAGATGGACTTACAAACTGATAATTAAAAAAATTCCAATTAGTACAAAATCCATAGAAAATGCACCATGTTTGACTTGTGAGGTTGAATCAAAGTGTTCACTTGATGGTGAGATAAGTCCAAGAACTTGCCAATGGATTGAAGATTGGGTTCTAGTAGAGTTGAAAAATAAATAAAATGAAATTAATTGATGCAAGAAAAGATCACTACAGAAAACTAGCCCATGAAGAGGGCTATAGAAGTAGATCTTCCTACAAACTAAAAGAACTTCATAAATCATACAGAATAATTGGTGCGGGACACTATGTTTTGGATTTAGGTTGTGCCCCTGGAGGATGGACACAAATTGCTGTACAGCTTGCAGGTAATCAGGGAAAAGTTATGGGCGTTGACACATCGTATGTCGAAGAAATACCTGGCGCACACATAATAAAATCCGATATCTCTGACATTTCTATTACTGAAGAAATTTTATCATTTTTTGGAAGAAAAGTAAATGCGGTCATCTGTGATCTTTCTCCTCAAGTAAGTGGTAATTGGTCTGTGGATCACTCTACACAGATTTCGCTAAACTATGCTGCTGCCAAAATTATGGATCAAGTGCTTGAAAAAAACGGAAATGCATTATTCAAAATTTTCGACGGAGAATATTCAAACGAATTTTATCAGTATGTGAAAAAAAAATTTGCCAAGACTAAATTGAAAAAGCCTAAAGTTAGTAGGAAACAGAGTAGCGAATTATATTGTGTATGTCTTGGCTACAGATCCTAAAAATGGATAATTTGTACGCGTTGTTTTTAAGTAAATTTTGTAAATAAATCATATTCGATTAGTCAACACCAGACCATAGTTGTACCTTCGAATAGAGTCATCTTGGACTCCCAACTTTTGGGGGTCCTTTTTTATTAATTTCTTAAAAACATCATGAGTGCAAAGATAGCCATGCCAACTGATGAGCCAACACCTAGTACAAAAATAATTTTATTCCCACTCATAACCATCGTGTTTCATTTTTTATAAATGAAAATTCCTTATATTCGTTCAACCTTATTTCGCAATCAAATTATAATTAAAAAAAATCAACTCTAGCATTGGAAGCAATAAAAGTGGATTCACTCACAAAGGAATTTGGTAATTTTAGGGCTGTAGACAATATTTCCTTCCAAGTTGAGGAGGGAGAGATTTTCGGTTTCCTAGGACCAAATGGTGCAGGGAAAAGCACTACAATGATGATACTTACGACTTTGTTAAAACCAACATCTGGTTCTGCGCTTGTGGGTGGTTATGATGTTATGTCTGATGCAAAAAAGGTGAGAGAGAAAATTGGATACGTTCAGCAGGAAATTAGTGTCGATGAATTTCTAACCGGCAGAGAAAATCTTTACCTCCACGCGCGAATAAACCAAATTCCAAGCAATCTGATTAAATCTAGAATAGATGACGTATTGGAATTAGTTGAGCTAGGTGAAAAAAAGGATCAGGCAACATTAACCTATTCTGGTGGAATGCGAAAGAGGCTTGATATAGCAAATGGATTATTGAGCAGACCATCTGTATTGTTTCTTGACGAACCAACCGTGGGACTTGATATACAAACAAGACGGAAGATATGGGGTTACATCAAAAAGATCCAGAAGGATTTTGGTATGACTATTTTTATCAGTACTCATTACATGGAAGAAGCTGACAGTTTGTGTGATAGAATAGGAATTATCGATCACGGCAAAATACAGGTAATCGACACTCCCAAATCAATGAAGAGTGCAATAGGTAATGAGATAATTTCCTTCAATCTTGTTGACGGAAAGGCAAACCAGAATACGCTAATAGAGCAAATTAACGAAATTGAGTTTGTTAAGGAAGTCAAGAACAAACAGGATCTCATCACGGTATTTTCTACCAAGAGCAATGAGGTAATTCCAAAAATATTCCAGGAATCTGCCAAACTTGAGATGAGAATAAGATCTCTTACACTAAAACAACCTACACTTGATGATGTCTTTATCTCATATACAGGACATGATTTGAGGGACGAGACTGAGAATAAAAAATACAGTAGAAGAAAGGAGTTTAACCTAAACAGGAGGAAGGGGCTTTGATCACTGATACTTACTCAATTTTTTGGCGTGAGATGAAACGCTACAAAAAATCTAGAGGCGGCTTTATAATCAGACTGATTCAGCCAGCTGTCTGGATCGTAGTTATGGGTAACATATTTTCAGGAACGCAGCCCCTGATTGAATCAGTTGGGTTTGATGGCGAGTATATAGAATTCATGACACCGGGAATCATAATACTAACTGCAATTTTCACCAGTATATTTGGTGGTGTGAATACTTTGTGGGATAGAAGATATGGTTTTATGAATCAGGCGCTTACATCACCAATCTCCAGAGCATCCATAGCACTTGGGAAGATGCTTGCGATATCGTTAGTTGCAGCGATTCAGGCCAGTCTTATTTTGGGAATCGCTCTTGCAATAGGTGTCACAATGCCAAACTTGTTGATGATAGCTCCAATCATGGCGATAGTTGTTCTATTTTCAATTGGATTTTCTGGAATATCTGTTATGTTTGCTGCAGCTGCAAAGTCTCAAGAAACTTTCTGGGGAACTGTCAATTTTCTTGGATTACCCATGTTCATGATAAGCCCTGCTCTTTTCCCACTGGCATTGATGCCAGATTGGTTAGCAACAATAGCTCAGTTCAATCCGGTTACATATGCAGTGATTTTAGTTAGAAGCATGATGTCCGGCTTTGTTGAGAGTTCATCAGCCGCATTAAGTATAGTGATTTTGGGTGGTTTTGTGGTCGCGATGACCCTTCTTGCTAGTTATGTATTCACGCGTGAAGTGAACAAACCCTTCTAATTGAACTAAATTTGACCCAAAAAATAACAATATCTCACTCATGAGATCTTCTCCGTTTATTTCATTCATAATTATTGAAGCGCCTCGTATTAGCCACACTGTGTGCTAGCCTGATATTGGTTGGAATGGTTTCTAGCCAATCTTTTGCATCAGAGGGTCATCGACATCTTTTAGAATGGGGATCATTCGGTTTTATCGAACCAGACCAATTTAAAGTACCACAACAGATTGCTGTTGATGACGAAAGAAACATTTACGTTGCAGATACTGGAAATTCAAAAATTAAAAAGTTTACCAACACTGGAGAATTTTTATCAAGCTGGGGTACTTATGGAGATAAGGACGGAGAATTTCAATCACCTACTGGTATTGCAATTTATGAAAATAATGTATACGTTGTAGACGAGAAACAAAGTGTAATTCAAAAATTTGATAGCGATGGAAACTTTATCCTTAAGTGGGGAGGATTTGGTGATGAAGATGGTGAATTTAACAAACCAAGAGGAATAACCGTAGATTCAAACGGAATTGTTTACGTTGCGGATACAAAGAATTTTAGAATTCAAATATTTACTTCTGACGGAGAATTTCTGTCATCATTTGGTGCGTATGGAATTGCTGACGGTAGATTAAAAATTCCAGTTGATGTTGCAGTTTATGGAGATTTTATTTATGTGTCAGATCCTGGAAATTATAAAATTGAAAAGTATGCTTCAGATGGAACTTATCTGAAAAGCTTTGATTATAGGTTTGGTGGCTCTGCTGTTAGACCAGGTGGACTAACATCTGATCCTGATGGAAACATCTACTTTGTTGACGCCGTACAGTATAGAGTGGTTAAAATGAATCCTGATGGAAGGACAATGACCACATTTGGTGATGTTGGCATAGGCGATGGTAAATTTATCACACCAGCAGATCTTGTATTAGATAACAGAGGGTATCTTTTTGTTTTGGATTCCAGTCTTAATTTAATTCAAAAATTTAGTACGCCTGTTGTCACGCAAATAGAGGAAGCACTTGCAGAAGAGCAATTTAAAAAATTACAAGAGTTAGCTTATGCAGAAGCTGAAGCAGCAGCAGAAGCTGAAGCAACAGCAGAAGCTGAAGCGGCAGAAGCTGAAGCAGCAGAAGCAGCAGCAGAAGCAGCAGCAAAAGCGGCAGCTATACCTGATATAACTAAACCAATTATATCTCCGCCAGCAGATCTGGTGATAGAGGCGACTGGAAGTCTAACATCTGTTGAACTGGGAGAAGCAATAGCAATGGATGAAAATGGAATCCAATTGTTAGTTAACAATGCCCCAACACTATTCCCATTAGGCTCATCTACAATAATTTGGACTGCGATTGATAACAGCGGAAATTCAGCATCAACCATACAACAAGTCAGCATTGTTGATACAACTCCACCTACAATATATTCAGTACCTGACATCATTGCAGAAGCAGTTGTACCTTATGAGAATATTATAGAATTACAGGAGCCAAGCGCCGATGACCTATTAGGCGTGATTTCGATCACAAACGATGCCCCACAATTCTTTCCAGTGGGAGAAACCATTGTAACATGGACTGCTACTGACGTTGGGGGAAACACGGCAAGCATTGAACAAAAGATTACAGTTACTGATACCATATTTCCAATTCTGCAGATACCAGATGATGTTGTAATTGAGGCTACCAGTTTAAACCAAAATGAGGTTCATCTGGGAGAAGCCACTGCAGCAGATAATGGAGAAATAGATTCAATCATAAATGATGCACCTGAATTTTTCCCACTAGGCGAAACAACGGTTACATGGACAGTCTTTGATTCTTCAAATAACTTCTCAAGTCTTACACAACTGGTTACTGTAGTGGATACTACTGCACCAGAAATTTCAGCACCAGCCGACATAACCCTAGAAGCATCTTCAGTTGATACAAATATTGTTAATCTGGATAGCGCCACATCTTCCGACATACAGGACGTCACAATCTATGTAATGGCCCCTGATGTATTTCCATTAGGCGAAACCACAGTTACATGGACTGCAGTTGATACATCTGGAAATTCAGCAGTGACAACCCAGACAGTCACGATAGTTGATACAACAAAGCCAGCATTATCTATACCACAGGATCAAATCGTTGAAGCATCTAATCTTGATGAGACATTTGTAAATATTGGTCAGGCTGAAGCTCATGACATCACAGGAATTTCTTCTATTGTAAATAACGCACCAGATGTTTTTCCATTAGGCTCTACTTTGGTTACTTGGACTACTACCGATAATCACGAAAATACTACAACCGCATATCAAACCATAACAGTAGTAGACACTACTGCACCTACAATTATTGTTCCAGATGACATCACGTCTGAGGCAATTGATCCTAATACAAATCATATAGAACTTGGAGAACTTGTTGCATCTGATAGTGTTGGTGTTGAATCAATAACAAATGACAAGCCAGATGCATTTCCATTTGGAAGTACCAATGTTACATGGACTGTGACTGACACTTCAGGCAATATTTCACAGACAACCCAAACCGTGACATTGATTGATACAACATCTCCAGAGATTTCCGTACCAGCTGATATTGTTGCAGAGGCTACAAGCCTATCGGGCAACATGATAGAGTTGGGCGAGGCAACTGGATATGACATAATGGGAATTGTCTCAATAACAGAGCATCCAGCAAGATTCTTCACACTTGGTGAAACAACAATTGAATGGACAGTAGTTGATACATCTGGTAACTCAGCCAGCGCAACCCAGACAGTTACTATAGTTGATACTACAGCACCAAGCATTACTGCCCCCAGTTCAATTACCATGGAGGCTACATCCACTAACTCAAACATAGTTGCACTTGGTAACCCAGTTTCCAGTGACCTAGTAGATATTCCTTCAATTTCTAATAATGCACCTGACGTTTTTCCACTTGGTGAAACTATAGTTACCTGGATAGCAATTGATACATCTGGCAACTCAGCCAGCGCAACCCAGACAGTTACCATAATTGATACCACATCACCAGAACTAACAATACCAGAAGACATCATCATTAGCGCATTTGATTTAGAAAAACAAGTTGAGGTTGGCGAGGCACAGGCTGATGACTTGCCAGGTTCTATACTTACAATAACAAATGATGCACCAAACAGTTTCCCATTGGGCGATACAGTTGTAACATGGAACGTATCTGATGAGTTTGGAAACTCCGTAAGCTCTGAGCAGACAATCTCAGTTCAGCCATGTGGAAAGCCACTATCATACTATAATCAAATGTTTGGAACTCCAGCAGCTGATACCATTATTGGTACAGATGTAGCTGACCTAATCTTTGCATTTGCTGGAGACGATATGATCTTCGGCGGAGAAGGAAATGACTGCATCATTGGTGGCGATGGAGAAGATCTAATATTTGGAAATGCAGGCGGTGATCATCTAATTGGCGGAGAAGGCAATGACGTTATCAAGGGCTTTTCCGGAGATGACAAACTAAGTGGCGGAGCTGGCACTGATGTTCTTGATGGAGGAGATGACTTTGATGTATCATATGACTCTGCTTCAGATATTATAATCAAATGTGAAGAACAGCTTTAAGCAATTTTTTATTATTGATTAAAAATATTATTCAATAATGTCATAGTACCTGTCAATAACACTATTCCAAATCCAATAAATAAAAATCCTGAAATTTTTTCAATCAATAATAATTTTGTTTTAATTTTTGAAAAGAATATGAGGAATCTGTCAATTGCAACTGCTGAAATTAAAAATGGTATAGCTAATCCTGCTGAATATATTCCAAGTAAAGCAGCGCCTGTAATTACCGATGAACTTGTAGCTGCGATAGTTAGAATTCCCGCCAGAATTGGACCGATACATGGAGTCCAACCAGCACCAAAAGCCATTCCAACTACTAATGGACCAAATTTTCCAGAGTTTCTTTTTGCTATGTCAAAACTCATTTGTCTTTCCAATTTTTTAATATGTATAATTCCAGCCATGTGTAATCCTAAAACAATCAGAATCACACCACCTATTCTTTCAATCCACTGCATTGTATCCATAAATAATGTTCCAATAAACGATACAGTTGTACCCAATAAAATAAAAATAATCGAAAATCCAATTACAAATAAGACTCCTTTTCCTGTAGCAGCGAATCTCAATCTTTGATTAGATTTTAAAGATGAGTTTTGTGACAATTCTTTAACTCCTAAGCCAGTAATTAAGGAGGTGTAAACTGGAATCAAGGGTAATACACATGGAGACAAGAAACTTAAAATTCCCGCAGTAAATGCAATTGCTGCACCAGCAATTATTCCATCATTGAGAATAGATGGCGAACTTAATTCAAATTCTTTTCCTTCAATTGTTGATTCAACAAGATTGATTGTTTCTTCAGACATTGGATCAAACGCACCCTTCCACTGATGAACAATTCTTCCCTCACCATCAATCAAAAATGATTCTGGTACGCCTATTGTACGAAATTTAAATTGAAATTCATTTGATGGGTCTAGCCAAATAGGATAAGAAATTTCTCCAGAATCTAGAAATCGATGAATTTGGTTCTCATATCCAGATTCATCAATACTTACACCTATTATTTCAAAATCAGTTTGAGGGAATTTTTGAGACAAATCTTCTAACAAGGGCATCTCCTCTATACACGGCTCACACCATGTGGCCCATAAATTTATCAGAATTACCTTCCCCCTATAATCAGCTAAAGATACTGTTTGGCCGTCTAATGTGGTGGCTTGGTATTCCGGAGCAAGATTAAATTCTTCGGCATTAACAAAGTTGATTTGTGAATCAGAGAATGAAATTGCTATTAAGAAAATTCCTGAAAGAACAAAAATTAAACTAGTAGCCTTTTTTGAGATTTTCATTTGTAAAAAATTTATTGCTGGTTAGATGCATACATGATAGAATTATCTTTTTCTGTCCAAACTATTGATACAATGTCCTGTGCACTTTCAATTGCAGTAAGTGACTTTGATTCATTTATGTTGATAGGAGTTTCAGATCTTATTAATTCCCCATCATGAATCTGTGCTGTCCATATCATTGCCTGTGTATCACCATATCTCCATGATCTATCATTTGTAGACAAGCCGGTTGCGTCTTCCCATGTAACCCAAACTGTATCATTATCATCTATGGTCAAGAAAATTCTTTGTGGAGGAATCCAATCAGACACTAGGACCTTGATAGGCTCACTGAAAGTCTTTCCATTATCAGTTGATGTTGAATAATACATTCCTGGTGCTCCTTCTTTACCAGTATACCAAACTGTGTGAAGATTTCCTTTTGAATCGATCTCCATTGGTGCTCCAACGTGAACACAACCATCAAATTCAAAGTTATCTTCAGAAATTCTTACTGGATCTGAGAAAGTTTTTCCATTATCAGTTGACGATGCTATGACCATATCTCGAATTGCTGGCTTATCTTCTCCATTAGGGAATTGTGCACGCCAAGAAACATAGACATTATCATCACCTGCCGCAACTTGGACATTACAACATGGACATGGATTATCCATTAACGACTTTGTTGTCTCAAATGTTTTACCTCCATCTGTAGATTGAGTATATTCAAGTGTTCTAGGACGGTCTTTATCTTTAACAAGATTGCCTTCTTCATTAAGTTTTGATGGACCATTTAACCACGCTATATGTATAGTTCCATCATTTGAGAGCATCATATCCTGAAAATATTTACCAGCAGGTAAATCAGTCTTAATTTGCATAGAAGATGGGAATGTTTGTCCACCATCAAGTGATTCTGCAAAAATTAATTGTCTATAAACTCCCATACGCATTTCAGGTT
The DNA here is from genome assembly GCA_902606965.1 of uncultured marine group I thaumarchaeote. Classification (GTDB taxonomy): domain Archaea; phylum Thermoproteota; class Nitrososphaeria; order Nitrososphaerales; family Nitrosopumilaceae; genus Nitrosopelagicus. The sequence goes on along the minus strand of CACLIK010000010.1, from coordinate 12,749 downwards.
CTTCTGTTTGATTTGCCCAAAGTACAAAGACTTGATTGTTTTCACCTAATGAAATTGCAGGAGGTACACGACCGTCTAATGCTACATTTCCTTCAATAGAATTTACTCTAATTGACTCTGAAAATGTTTTTCCATTATTTGTAGAAGTTTTTAGATAGAGATTTGTTCCAATCTCATTAACAACTGAATCCTGATAAAGAACATAGATTTTTCCATCATCACTAATTGTTATGTTTGGAGCAGGTTGAGCCTCGTCTACACTCTGAGATATTTTAACAGGTTCTGAAAATGTATTTGAAATGCTAATTTGTGAGACTTCTTGATTATTGTCTAAAGTTTCTAATGAATTCATTCCACTTAGTAAAAATGCCGCTGAAATTCCAACAACTGCACAAACAACCGCAATAGCACCAATTGATTTTGAGTTCATAAAACATCAAATTTTGTTATATGTTTTAAGCCAAATGGTACAAACGTAGAATAATTAACATTTGAAATGGTGTTGCATTATTTTCTATCAAATTTGTTTTATGTTTATACTATTTTGTTTTATGTTTGTATTCTATTATTTTGTTTTATGTTTGTATTCTATTATTTTGTTCTAGTTCTATGTTTGTACCACGTGATTTAAATTATAAAATAAAATTTGATATTTTGTGAAACCAAAAGCTTCAGTATCATCAACAATTGCATTCTTACTTGTAGTAACGTGTGTGTTTACTGTTGGAATTCTTAACAGTTCAACGGTGTTTGCTGAAGAGGAAACTGAGGAAGAGCAATCAACAAAGGAAGCATTAGAGGAAAAAATATTGCTACTTCAAGAAGAGCTCAACAGATTAACAGAACAACAACAAGCTTTAGCAGATCTTGCTTCAAAAGTATCACTTGAAGCTGAATTGGCAATCAAAGCCGCAGAAGAAGCTGAATTAGCAACAGAAATTGAAGCAGTAGAATCCGAGGATGTGGCTGAAACTGTTACAGTTGAGCAGCGTATCTTAGACCTTATACAAGAGATGCAGGCAGAAGGCGCCCTACACGAAGGCGAATTTTATACAACAACTGGCAAATGGGTTAAGATGGTAAGCAGCAAGAATGACAAAGTAACAACATGGGATCCTACAATTTGGGGTAAAGTTGCATGGGATGCAGAAAAACAAACCTGGATTGAAGGATACGTAGGCGGTTGGGTTCATACAACACCACCATATCTTGATCCATTGAGTAGTACTGGAGCTGACATACAAGCTTTGTATGTAAAACAATCTTTCAAGAATGTAAAAGGCTGGCATGTATGGAATGATAATTCATTGAATCCATACGAGGTTATCTTTGGTTACAAAGAATATAACAAAAAAGGTGATGATGGATGTTTCTTCTATGGTTCAGCAGGAAACTCTCGATCTGGATGTACAGACGTTTTTGACGATGGTAAGTCTGTCCATAATCCAAATTAGAAAAAACTTTAAGCAAATTTTTTTAAGTGAATCTAATTAGACAGATGTACTTTTGGATCCACTGGACTAATTCCTCGCAGTGAGTAGTAAAACTTCCCATGGAAAGTCAATCTTTCCATTTTTCTTTGTGTATTGTAACGTGTTGTCTTTCACCATCTCCCGAAAATTTGCCTTTTGAAATTTGTCTAACGCATTGAATTTTTCTTTTAATGGCTTTGATAGATATTTTTTGTAGTTGTTCCAATAGTCTGAAAACGTTCCTGGACTGTATCTAAATAGCAGTTTTTTGATAACAATTCTATCATATCCAGCTTTTACAAATATATCCTTGAATGTATCTTTGGTTCCAAAGCGATTCATGTCTGGATACTTTGGAAGATAATCTGGAATGATCTTCTTTGCAGGTTTTAGTATACTATCAAAGTAAGGAACGTTAAACTTGCCATGAACACTCATTGCAATGATGCCATTCTTTTTTAGAAATTTTTTCATATTTTTTAATACCTTTTGTGCATTGGGAAAGAAAAAAAGAGCATACTGACATGTAATTATGTCAAACTTTGTGTCAAACTGGATCGTTTCAGCATCGCCAAGAATGAAATGCATGTTTTGTTTCTTTCCTACCCACTTTCTTGCAATATCTAGTGCAGACTTTGAGCTGTCAACCCCGTAAACCTGGCAGTTTCTACCTTTGGCTAAAATTTTCTTTGTAACAAGACCCGTACCACATGCAAGATCCAGTATTGTGTATCCAGATCTTATTCTTACTGATTTTATCAGATCATTTGTTACGCTAAAAGGACCAATCTCATTTTTTGCCCATCGGTTGTGGTAAAATGGTGCAACCTCATTCCAAATGTTAATTGCTCTTTGTTTGTATTTTGTTGCTTTTGATTTCATTTTTGATCAGATGAATGTAGCCATTCTATTACTATATAGTTACAATATAGACTATGTACATCATGGTTAAGTCCAAAAATTCTCTACGCAAATTATGGGACAGTTCTTTTCCTGGGTAAAATCAAACGAAAAAGAGATTTTAGTAACTTTAGACGATTTGGCAAAAAAAGCTGTTCAGATATCTGAAGAATTAGTCGTTATGTTATCAGATCTTAAAATTGCTGAATGCCACAAGAAAATTCATACTATTGAAACTGAGGCCGATTCTCTAGTACGAGAGGTTTTTTCTCATTTAAACAAGACATTCATCACGCCATTGGATCGTGAGGACATGCAAAGGGTTGCATCAAAAATAGATGATACAATTGATCATATTGATGGGATATCTGCAAGACTTCATAGTTACAAAATAACCACTACCCCTCCATACGCATTGGAGATGGCAAATGAACTGGTGAAAGGAACAAAAGAGGTAGAACAAATGACAGCCAAATTACGAAATATTAAGAATCCATCTTCGATGCTTGAACATTGCAGAAATACAAGTGCAATTGAACACAAAGTCGATGATTTGTATTCAACTGCTATATCCAAACTCTTTGAGACTAACGATCCAATACAAATCATTAAACTGAAAGATATCTACGAATCATTGGAAAAAGCGTCAGACAGATGTGTCGATGTTGCTGACGTTGTTGAGGATATTGTTCTAAAATATACCTAGGTGGCTTTATGTTAGAAATCGCAATTCTTGCTATAGTTATAGCACTAATCTTCGATTTCGTAAATGGGTTCAATGATTCTGCCAACTCTGTTGCTACAGTAATTGGAACGCGTGTTTTAAGACCACTTCATGCTGTTACGTTATCCGCAGCGGCTAATTTTATTGGACCATTCGTTTTTGGTGTTGCAGTTGCCACCACCATTGCAAAGGGAATTGTCAGTCCTGACGAGATTACCGTCTATATGATTATTGGAGGTTTGGCAGGTGCAATTACTTGGAGTTCATTATGTACATATTTTGGACTACCAATTTCCAACAGCCATTCATTAATCGGTGGAATAATGGGAGCCGGTATTGCGGGACTAGGCTTTGAACAACTTGTTTTGGGTGGACTGACCAAAGTTTTCGCAGGAATAATTATCGCGCCAATTGGTGGAATGATTTTTGGCATAGCTTTAGCGGGAGCAATAATTGTATTCCTGGCTAAACGTAGACCCGCTGTAGTAAACAGAACATTTGGCAGATTGCAAATAATATCATCTGCTTGGTTCGCACTTACTCATGGGGCAAACGATGGGCAAAAAACTATGGGAATAATTGTTCTTATCTTGTTTTCAGCAAATCTTATAGACGAAATTCATATGCCACTTTGGGTAATCTTTGCAGCAGCGGGTGCAATGGGCTTGGGTACATTCTTTGGAGGATACAAAGTAATCAAAACACTTGGAGTCAAAGTCACCAGGCTTAGACCATATCAGGGATTCGCAGCGGAAACTGGTGGTGGAATGATGTTAGCTGTTTTTGCAATATTTGGAATTCCTGCAAGTACAACTCATGCAATTACCGGCACTATCATGGGAGCCGGCGCAGCGCGAAGAAAACGTGCAGTCCGCTGGAAAGTTAGTAGGCAGATCATATTTTCTTGGGTAATTACAATACCAGGAGCCGCCGGACTTGGAATTGCATTTACTTACATAATCCATTTGTTTGTATAAACTAGCAATGCATTCATCTAACAAAATAATTTTCCTCGCCGAACTGATCGGTACCTTTGGTCTTGTTGTTGCCGCAACAGGCTCTATGGTTTATGATGTATCACTTGGCGGAATTTACGGGCATCACTTCATTGTCGCAATGCACTTTATCGGATTATCAATTGTGGTTTATGCATTTGGAAAATATTCGATGGCTCACTTTAATCCAGCAGTGACTGTTGGGTTTTTCATTACAAAGCATGTGAAGGGAAGACAACTTCCGTATTACTTTGTGGCGCAGGCGATTGGCGCATTTTTGGGAAGCATTTTTGTTTTGGTTGTGTTGGGTGATTATGCAAATCTTGGTACGAACTATCCAAACCCCGCTTCTACTGTGGAAGCGAATATCAGCTATGAGATTCTTACAACTGTATTTTTGATGGGGGTAATCTACATCGTAGTACATTTCAAAAAGCTTGGAAAGCTTACTGGCGTTGCAATTGGCGGAATCATTGCATTAGATATTTTGTTCTTTGGTTTGGTTTCCGGTGCTTCAATGAACCCAATCAGGTCTTTGGCACCAGCGGTTGTCTCAGGAGTGACTCATGACCTGTGGCTCTATCTGACTACACCATTCATTGGAACAATCATAGTTGCAGTCATCTACAAGGCACTCTCAGGACGCACGAAAACTACTAGCACACATTAGAAAGATATTAGTGATATTCAAGACGAATTTTGTAAATGGTATCAAAGTCGAAAAAGCTATTTGAACAGGCCAAGAAGATAATCCCATCTGGAGTAAACAGTCCAGTAAGATTTTTCAAGCCATATCCATTCTTTGTAAAAAAGGCACAGGGCAGCTCAATCTGGGACGAAGATGGAAGGCGATACATCGATTACTGCAATGGATACGGTGCTCTACTGCTTGGACATGCAAGAAAGGAGATTATCTCGGCAGTTTCTTCGCAGCTGAAAAAAGGAACACTGTATACAATTCCAACCGCACTTGAGGTTGAACTTTCAAAATTAATCATCAAAAACTTTCCTTCCATGGGTAAGGTTCGTCTTGTAAACACTGGTGCCGAAGCAACCATGACAGCAGTCAGATTAGCAAGGGGATTTACAAAAAAGAAAAAAATTATCAAGTTTGAAGGATGCTACCATGGAGCATATAGTTCAGTTTTAGTTAAAGCTGGTTCCGGCTCTGCCCACATTGGGATCTCAGTTTCAGAGGGCGGATTAAAGGAGGCTTCAAAAAATACGCTGGTAGTTCCATACAATGATTCACAAACTCTTGATCGTATTCTTTCAAAGAACAAGGATGTAGCTGGTCTGATCATGGAGCCAGTCCTTGCAAACATGGGTCTCATCCTACCCGAAAAGAATTTTCTTTCTGACGTGAGAAAAATTACCAGACAGCATGATGTCCCACTCATCTTCGATGAGGTTGTGACTGGATTTCGAATATCCGAGGGAGGAGCACAGCAAACTTTCAAAATTAAACCTGACATTACTACTCTTGCTAAGGCTCTTGGAAGTGGCTTCACAATATCTGCAGTGGGTGGTAAAGCAGAAATAATGAACAAACTTGCTCCTGGCGGAAACGTCTATCAGGCAAGTACGTTTGCGGGAAACCCAATATCTGTTACGGCTGCAATAAACTCCATCAAGACAATTAACAAAATCAAGAACAAGCTTTACACAAAGCTTGAGAGAAACTGTGAGCTTTTAGTTGATGAGATTGATGATCTGGCAACTGATCACAAAATCCCACACCAGATTAACTCAATAGCATCAATATTCCAGATCTTCTTTTCAAGCAAGCCGGTAACTGATTATAATACATCAAAAAAGGCAGACGGCAAAAAATTCAACAAATTGTTTACAAACTTGCTTAAGAACGGTGTGTTCATACCACCATCGCAGTTTGAGAGTGTCTTTTTGTCTGATGCACACACTGATGCGGACATTAGAAAAACACTTGGTGCATATGGATTATCACTAAAGGCGGTGAAGCATTGACATTTTTGGTAGGTACACGTGGTAGTAAGCTCTCATTGGCGCAGACAAACTGGGTGATATCAGAATTAAAAAAGAAAAACGATGATTCTGAATTCGAAATCAAAACTATCACAACCAAAGGAGATACCGATTCGCGGGCTCTCTTCACAATAGACCAGAAGGGAATATTTGAAAAGGAAATTGACAAGGCTGTAGCAGAAAAGGAGATAGACTTTGCAGTTCACAGCCTAAAAGATGTTCCATCAGATATCGCAGAATCGCTAACAATAGCTTGCATACCAACACGGGAATCATCTAATGACGTTATCATCACAAAGGATGGCTCTAACCTTAAGACAATTCAGTCAGGTGCGGTCATTGGTACAAGTAGTCTAAGAAGAGCAGTTCAGGTTTCAAGGATAAGACAAGATGTTGTGGTAAAACCAGTTAGAGGAAATATTGAGACACGAGTCAACAAGGTTACTGACGGAAAATTTGATGCGGTCATATTGGCGGAAGCGGGAATCTCTAGGCTAGGCTTGGATGTTAAACATTCTATCCTATCAACAAAAGATTTTCCTCCATCACCTGGTCAGGGAGCACTGGCAATTGTTTGCAGGGCAGACGATGAGAAAACAATATCCATGCTGAAAAAGATTGAAGATGAAAAATCTAGAAATGAGATTGAAGCTGAGAGAGCACTGTCAGAATATGTCGAGTCGGGGTGCAGGTTTCCCGTTGGTGCTTTAGCAACTACAAATTCAGACATACTAAAACTCACGGTTTCGGCATACTCGGTTGACGGAAAGAAGGCAATCACATTAGAAAAGACTGGAGACGTTGACAAACCTAGAGATTTGGGAAAAGAAATTGGAGAGGAACTCCAAAAAACTGGAATCTCAGAGATTGCTTCTAATTGGAGAGAAAGCTTGGACGAGTGGAATAAAAAATGACTGGTAAAGTATTTCTTGTTGGTGCGGGTCCAGGAGATCCAAGTCTTATCACATTACGTGCAGTAGAGCTGATCAAGAAGGCAGATGTAGTTCTTTATGACAGATTAGTTAGTAAGAAAATTCTTTCAATGATTCCAAAAAAGGCAGCTGCAGTTTACGTTGGAAGAGCAGTAGGTGATGATTACAAACATCAGGACAGTACAAATGACCTAATGGTAAAGTATGCAAAAACAAAACGTTGTATTGTTAGACTGAAGGGCGGAGACCCAATAATGTTTGGACGCGGTGGTGAGGAGGCAGAATATCTTAAAAAAAATAAAATTAAATTTGAAATTGTTCCAGGTATTACGTCAGGAATTGGTTCTGCGACTTATGCTGGGATTCCATTGACACATAGGAAATTTGCATCATCGGTAGTATTTGTAACTGGACATGAAGACTTTGAAAAGAGTAAGGAAGCGGTGAGATGGAAGAAGCTTGCAAAATCAACTGATACGATAGTTGTTATGATGGGTCTTTCTCGTCTTGGCATAATTTGTAAGCAATTGACAAGTGGTGGAATGGACAAGAAAACTCCAGTAGCCGTAATTCAAGATGGTACAACATCAAAGCAGAAAATGATTATTGGCACAGTTTCAAATATTGCACAAAAAGTAAAGCGGTCTAAGATAGAACCACCCTCAATAATTATAATAGGGAAGGTGGTTAGTCTTTCAAAAACTATTGGATGGAGAAAAAAATGATTGAAGGAAAAACTATAGCAATTACACGGGCGGAGGATGATTCACAGGAATTCATTGATCTGATTACCAAGGAAAAGGGAAACGCAATTCCACTTCCAACAATTGAGCTGGTAAGCAAGGGAGAAAAAATAGTAGACGAATTTCTATCAGCACTCGAAAAGGAAGATCCTGATTATTCAGTGTTCATGAGTTCAAAAGCGGTAACTCTCCTCTTTGAAACTGCAAAGAAGACTGGGAAATTTGAGGAATTACGATTGGCAGTTGCAAATACAATTGTACTTGCAGTTGGTCCCAAAACCAGAGATGTTTTAGAGAAAGAAAATGTGAAGGTTGCACATATGCCAGAGCGATACTCCTCAGTTGGCATAGGAGAAGTCTTTACAAAATTAAACGCAGTTGGGAAGAAGGTGATTGTTCCACGTAGTGGTGCATCAACACCTTTTCTGAAGGAACTTTTAGAAAAAATTGGATTATGTGTAGTTGAATTATATCTATATGATGTCTGTGCGTTTCGTGATACCTCACAATGGAATGAATTCAGAGAGTTATTTTCTCAGAATAAAGTTGATGGGATCATATTCACTAGTGCATCATCGGTAAGAGCTTTCTTTGAGATCATGCAAAGGGATCATGAACAAAACAAACTTATCGATATGTTGGAAAAAACTACAGTTATCTCAATAGGACCATTCACTGCCGATGAGTTGAAAAAACTCAACGTAAAAAATGTAATTGCAGATGTTCATACAATTTCTGGTTCTTTTGATGCGTTAGTAAAGGCGTTTTCATTAGCTAAAGCTATTTAGGATTCCCTAAATTTCCACGGCTTTTTATAAGATATTCCTTACAACGTTGTTATGGCAACTGAAAATCTTGACATGGATTATTCCAAGTATGACTTCAAGGATTCTACCGAGATGTATGTTCATCTCAGCAAGAAGGGTCTAACAAAGGATACTGTCAGAGAAATCAGCCAAATGAAAGAAGAACCAGAATGGATGCTTGATTTCAGACTTCGTGCATATGACGTTTTCATGAAGAAACCAATGCCACAATGGGGCGGTGATCTCAACAAGATTGATTTTCAAAATATCTATTATTATGCAAAGGCATCAGAAAAAACTGAGAAAAATTGGGACGATGTTCCAGATGATGTTAAAAATACATTTGATAAATTAGGAATTCCAGAAGCAGAGAAAAAGTTTCTTGCAGGAGTTGGAGCACAATACGAATCAGAAGTTGTATATCATAATTTAAGAGAGGATTTAAAAAAACAAGGCGTTCTGTTCTTAGACACAGATAGTGCACTAAAAGAACAGCCTGAAATTTTCAAAAAGTATTTTGGAAAAATAATTCCACCAGAAGATAACAAGTTTTCAGCCTTAAACAGTGCTGTATGGAGTGGTGGTTCATTTATCTACATTCCTCCTGGCGTCAAGGTTGACATGCCATTACAAGCATACTTTAGAATTAACGCAGAAAATATTGGACAATTTGAAAGAACTTTGATCATTGCTGATGAGGGTTCGGAAGTTCATTACATTGAAGGGTGTACTGCACCAGTTTATTCTTCGGAATCATTGCATTCTGCTGTGGTTGAGCTTGTTGCTCACAAGGATGCAAAGTTACGTTATACAACAATACAAAACTGGAGTAATGATGTTTACAATTTGGTAACAAAACGTGCGTATGCATATGAAGGCGCTACTGTTGAATGGATTGACGGAAACATTGGTAGTAAACTAACCATGAAATATCCAGGCATTTACTTAATGGGCAGAAAAGCATACGGAGAAACTCTATCAATAGCATTTGCAGGAAAGAACCAACACCAAGACACTGGTGCAAAGATGGTTCATCTAGCTCCTGATACTACATCAAAAATAACATCAAAGTCTGTAAGCCGTGCTAATGGACGTTCAACATACAGAGGATTGTTACGAGTAAGAAAGGGTGCAACCAATGTAAAATCTACTGTTAGATGTGATGCATTACTATTAGATGATACATCAAAGACTGATACATATCCATACATGGAGATTAACCAAGAAGATGCCACAGTTACTCACGAAGCAACTGTAGGAAAGATTGGAGACGAACAGATTTTCTACTTAATGAGTCGTGGTTTCACAGAAGAGGAGGCATTATCACTAATTGTAAACGGATTCATGGAACCATTTACAAAAGAACTCCCAATGGAATATGCAGTAGAACTGAATAGACTCATTAAATTAGAGATGGACAATTCAGTAGGTTAGGCTGAAAATAGTCATAACGATTAACAATGTCACAACTTACTTTATCATCATTAGATTCCTCGTTAATAGAAGAGATTTCTTCTAAAAGAAACGAACCAAACTGGCTAAAGGAATACAGAAAAAACTCCCTTTCCGTTTATCATGATTTACCAGCGGAAGTTTCGCCATTATACAATAAGTATACTGATGCTCGAAGAATGAATCCAGAACAGGTTTCATTATCTACAAATTCTGATTCTTCGGTGCCAGATTTTTTAGCCAAAAGATTAGACGAAATTAAAAATGAAATTAGCATTGTTCAAATCGGCTCGAATATTCATTCAATAAATATTGACGACGAACTAAAATCAAAAGGGCTCATTATTTCTTCATTGGATGATGCATTACAAAATAATTCTGAATTAATTCAAAAGACGTTAGAAGACTCTAACTCTAAGGAAGACAAGTATACAGCATTAAACAACGCCGCATTTAATTCAGGAATTTTTGTTCACGTTCCGCAAAATCTTACCATTGACAAACCAATTCATTTGATATCCTGTCTATCTTTAGATGGAATATCTACAATATCGCGAAATATGATCATCGCTGAAAAAAATACACAAGCATCAATTGTACAGGAACTTTATGCCCCAAAAATGTCAAAACAACAGGCATATCTTGAATTGTTAGATACACGTGTTGGTGAAAACAGCAAATTAGATTTTACAACCTTACAAATTATGGATCAAAGTACAGTTAACTTTTCTACCAGAAGAACTCATCTTGCTCAAGATGCTAAGATAAATTGGTATCTTGGTTTGTTTGGCTCAATGTTGTCACGATATAGACTTGATTATGATCTTGATGGTACAGGTTCTGCTGTAAATGATGCTCAAGTGGTTTTTGGAAACAATGACCAGTCATTTGATCTAAATACCATTGTTAATCATAACGCTCAATCTACGGATGGAAAAGTTGTTGAAAAATCAATTCTAAAAGATACATCAAAATCATTATTCAAGGGCATGATTAGAATTAATGAGCAAGCTGCACACTCAAATTCATTTTTGTCTGGACGTTCTATCCTATTAAGTAAGGGTGCAAAATCTGATTCAATACCTGGACTTGAAATTCTTACTAATGATGTGAAAGCAACTCACTCTGCATCAGTTGCTCAAATGGATGATGAGCAAATTTTCTATCTTGGAACACGTTGTCTAAGCTACTCTGAAGCTGAACGCATAATTGTTGAAGGATTCTTAGAACCACTTTCTAGAACTATGTCTCATCAAGTAAGAGCATGGATCTCAAATATCATTGAATCAAAATGGGCGAATAAAGAATTAACAATTAACATGGATGAGAATCTTAAGGCTATTGTTGAAGTCGAAGAGACACGTTATAATGAAAACGAAGAAGTTGAACAGCATTACAAGTATAGGTAGAGGTGTTTGATAATTGCAAAGTACCACACAGTCTCTTGATACACAATGCAGAAGTGACTTTCCCGTACTGGAAAGGAGAGTTAGAGACGATAAGGCGTTAGTATATTTGGATAATGCGGCAACTACTCAAAAACCAATCCAGGTTATAGATGCAATTACTGACTATTACAAGAATCATAATTCTAACATCCATAGGGCAGTACATGCTTTGGCAGAGGAATCTACGGAAGCATTTGAAGTAACAAGGAGTAAAGTTGCAAAATTCCTAAATGTTACAAATAGCGAGGAGATAATTTTTGTAAAAGGAACAACAGAAGCCATTAATTTGGTTTCTTATGCGTGGGGCAGAGATAATGTGCAAAAAGGTGATATTGTTGTTACAACAGAATATGAACACCATTCAAACATAGTTCCATGGCAGATACTGACACAGGAAACTGGAGCAGATCTCAAATACATTGACATAGATGAAAATGGTGAATTAATGTTGGAACAACTTGATGAACATCTTGCAACAGGTAAGGTAAAACTGGTTGCTATTAGCCATGTTTCAAATGTTCTTGGAACAATAACTAACGTTAAAGAAGTAATAACTAAATGTAAAAACGCTGGAGCTAAAATTCTGATTGATGGTGCGCAAGCAGTACCACATATGAAAGTGGATATTGGTAATCTAGGATGTGATTTCTATGCCTTTTCAGCTCACAAAATGTTAGGACCAACAGGTGTTGGTGTCCTATGGGCAAAAAAGGAGTTACTAGAAAAAATGAGACCTTTCCAAGGAGGTGGAGATATGATAAGGGAAGTTCACAAATACGAAACTACCTACAATGATCTTCCCTACAAGTTTGAAGCTGGAACACCTAATGTTGCAGATGTTATTTGTTTTGCAGCTGCAATTGATTATCTTACAAAAATAGGAATGGATAATGTTAGAAATCATGAGATTGAACTAACAAAATATGCATTAGAAAAGATGTCCAAAGTTAAAGGCATAGTGATTTACGGTCCTAAGGATTCTGAAAAACAGGGAGGTGTTATCTCATTCAACTTTAAAGATGTGCATCCTCATGATGTTGCAACTATAATTGACAAAAATGGTGTAGCAATAAGATCCGGACATCATTGTGCGCAAGTCCTGATGGAGAAACTTGATGTTGCTGCAACTAATCGTGCTAGCTTTTACATTTACACTACAAAGCAAGAAGTTGATGTACTCATTAATTCACTCGAACAAGTTGCAAAGGTGTTCAAACTATGAGTGGTGATCCAATCTACACTGAGATGATAATTGAGTATTCCAGAAATCCTT
>CACLIK010000009.1 GCA_902606965.1 uncultured marine group I thaumarchaeote | reverse complement strand
ATCCAGATATTGAAAGATTTGTTACAAACAAGACGGAACCAGGAGTATTAGAAAATTTTAATGTTAGTGTTGGTGTCTGGAAGGACTTTTGGGACATACTTGTCAATTCTGGGGATGGAAAATACACACTGCGTTCTCCAAAAGATAACACACCAGCTGGAGAAATAAATGCGCATCACTTGATTGATCTGATAGCTCAATCAGCTTGGAAGAGTGCAGAGCCAGGATTAATCTTCTTTGATAATATTAACAAATACAACGTATTTGCCAAAGCACGTGGTGGTCCACTCCGTGCGACTAATCCATGTGGTGAGCAAAGTCTTTACCCATACGAGTCTTGCAACTTGGGCTCAATCAACTTAGCTAATCTTGTAAAAAGGACAGCTGATGGTCAGTACGAGTTTGACTGGCAAAGATACGAAGAAACTGTTAGAAAAACTACAAGATACTTGGACAACATTATAGATGTAAATCTGTATCCTGTACCAGAAATTAACGTTGCATCAAAAGAGTCACGCAGAATAGGACTAGGTGTAATGGGGGTCGCAGATCTATTATACAAACTACGAATTCCATACAACTCAAAAGAAGGTTATGACTTTCAATTAAAGCTCGCAGAAGCATTGACATATTATTCCATGGAAGAAAGTGTTGCATTATCAAAGAGTAGAGGTGAATTTCCATTATGTTCTAAAACAGAATATCCAGATGGGAAGATTCCAGTTTCAGGATATTATGAAAAACCAAAACAAGAACAATACTATGATTGGGATGCTCTTATCGAAAAGATTCAAAAATATGGAATTAGAAATGTTCTAACCACTACAGTAGCACCTACAGGTACGTTATCTATGTTAGCTGATTGTTCTAACGGAATGGAACCAAACTTTGCACTTGTTTTTGAAAAGAGAGTTACGGTGGGCAGATTCTTTTACACTAACAAAATATTTGAAGAGGTTTTAAAAGAAAACAATCTCTATAGTGAAGAACTACTTGCAAAGATAGCCGATAACTATGGTTCTGTTAAAGGACTATCGGAAGTTCCAGATTGGATTCAAAACATCTTTGTTACTGCAATGGATATTCATTGGTCTGATCATCTTTTAGCGCAAGCAGTATGGCAGGATTGGATCGCAAATGCAATTGCTAAGACAATTAACATGCCAAATGATGTAACTGCTGACGACGTTAAGGCTTCATATCTCTTGGCACATGAGATGGGACTAAAGGGAATAACAGTTTATAGAGATGGTTCAAGGCACAAACAAGTCTTGCATATGGCAAGTGAAGATTCCACAAAAAAATTCGAGGTAAAACCAAGTGACTATCTTGTAAGTTACATATCAAATAATGTTAAGAATGATTATGTCAAATCTCAAATCAATAATGCATTATCATCTATCAAGTTAGAAGATTCACACAAGACGACACAAGTAATTCTGGAAGAAGAAAAGGAAGAAACTTTGTGTCCTACATGCAAAAATAAGCTTATTTTTGTTGAAGGATGTAATATCTGCATTGACTGTGGATATAGCGGCTGTACATCAGGTTAGAACATAAAAAACCATTTTTATGTCAGCAAAAAAATTTGCAACATATGCAGTCATAGTATAGCCTGGTTAGTATTCGGGGTTTCCAACCCTGTGACGCGGGTTCGAATCCCGCTGACTGCATTCATTTTAATTCAATTAGATCCAATTTTTTAGTAGTGTGGTGTGCACTAAATGATGAAACAGGCAAAAAGAAAACTTGCACTTGAAAGAATGTTTGTGTTAATTAACAACGCAATTTCAAATGCTAGAATAAATCCTGACTTGGCTCAAAAGCAGGCGAGCTTAGCTAGAAGAATAAGTACTCATCATAGAATAAAGATGCCTTACGAATTACGAATAAATTTTTGTAAACAATGTAAAAATTTTATTGCCCCAGGAATTAATTCAAGAATAAGACTTGGACGAACTCCTCTTAAGTCAATTCGAATAACATGTAATTTTTGTGAACATACATACCGCAAGGTAATAGCTCAATGATTTATAAGACGATTTGGAAGTTTGACTCCAATGGCTAAAGTCTATGATGTACCAGCTGATATCTTTGTCAGTAGGTTATCTGAAATTTTAAAAAACGAAGATATTCCTGCTCCAGAATGGGCATCATTTGTAAAAACTGGTACTCATGCAGACAAACCTCCACAAAATTCCGATTGGTGGCATGTAAGATGTGCATCAATCTTGAGAAAAATATATCGTCACGGTCCACTTTCGGTTAGCGAATTGCGTTCTATGTATGGTGGCGGTAGACCAGTTGGTTATGGTGCTGCTCACCATAAAGATGCTAGTGGTGCAATCATAAGAAATGCAATTCATGGACTTGAAAAGCTAGGCTATGTTAAAATGATAGAGAGAAAGGGACGTATATTAACAAAACAAGGCACGCAAAAATTGGATAGTCTAGCTACTGAAATATTGTCTGAGCTAATTAAGAAAGAACCAGGATTGAAGATTTATTCCTAGTGATACTATGAGCTATCCAAATCAGGATGATGAGAATAATACTGCTCAAGAAAAGGACAGCCAATTAAAAGTACAAAAAGAAATGATGTTAAAACAAGTGTTGTCTGGTGATGCAAGATTACGCTTAAACAATGTAAGAATGGTAAAGCCTGACTTGGCAGATCTAGTAGAAAACTATATTCTTAATCTAAGTGTACAAGGAAAAATTTCTGGTCAGATATCTGACGAGCAATTAAAACAAATTTTATCATCAGCCCAGCAACCTAAACGTGATTTCAAGATTAATCGAGTCTGATCTCAAAATATAATTAAGGGTAAAGAGGCGACAATATTCATGAAGGCTGTTGTATACCGTGAATATGCACCTGATGACGATTATGCTAAAATTCTAAAAGTTGAGGATATTGATGACCCAAAACCAAAAGCAGATGAGGTAATTTTTACAAATAAAGCATCTGCTCTTAACTATAATGATATCTGGGGAATGAGAGGAGTTCCAATTCCAGTCCCTCTACCACATGTTTCAGGTTCCGATGTTGCAGGAGATGTTATTGAAGTAGGTGAGGATGTAAAAGGTATCAAAGTAGGCGACAGAGTTGTTTCACATTCAAACTTAGCATGTAGAGTTTGTGAAATGTGTACCTCTGGTAGAGAATTTGATTGTGCAAAAAGACAAGTTTGGGGATTCCAAACTGGTGATCCAAAAAATGATAGTCCATTATGGGGAGCATACAGTGAACAAATTCACCTTCCTGAAGTTAATGTTTCAAAAATTCCTGAGGGAGTTTCTTATGATGAAGCAGCAGCTGCATCAATGACAATTCTTACATCTTGGCATATGCTTGTTGGAAGAGCAAAGATTACTCCCGGACAAACTGTTCTTATCATGGGTGGTGGTTCTGGAGTAGGAAGCTTTGGAATTCAAATTGCTAAATTGTATAATTGTAAAGTTATTGCAACAGCTAGTCCAGATAAACTAGAAAAATGTAAAGAATTGGGTGCAGATTATGCTGTTGATCACAGAAAGGATGATTGGCACAAAGAAGTAAGAGCAATTACGAAAGAAATTGCAAAATCAACTGGTGTCCAACCTGGTATTGATTTGACATTTGACCACATCGGCCAAACTCATTTCAACAAACAACTTACACTTCTCAAATATGGTGGAACTCTAGTTTCATGTGGAGCCACTACTGGTTATGACGCACAAATTGATCTAAGACACATATTCTTTAAAGGAATCAATGTCTTAGGTTCAACTCAAGGAACAAAAGCAGAGATGGAACAAGGATTATACTGGATGGGACAAGGAAAAATCAAAGCAGCAATTGATTCAATTCATTCTTTCGAGCAAGCAGCAGAGGCACATACAAAAATGCTCCAAGGAAAGTTCTTTGGCAAAATCTTAATGAAGCCGGAAGGCGCTTAGTTACTTAATGTCAAACCTATTTCGTAGTCTAGTTTTCGTACCTGGGAACAATTCAAGATTTTTAGAAAAAGCAAAATCACTTTCAGCTGATATTGTCTGTTTTGATCTTGAGGATTCTGTGCCCGATAAAGAGAAGAAAAAAGCAAGGGCATTGATAAAAAATACACTAAAGCAAAGAAACAAGTATTCTCCAGATGTTTTTGTTAGAACAAACTCACCAGAATCAGGTATGATTGAAGCAGATCTTAAGGAGATTGTACAAAGGGGAATAGACGGAATTGTTATTCCAAAGGTAAATTCTACAAAGGAACTCAAAAAAATCGAAAAAACAATCTCATCTCTAGAGAAAAAAAGAAAGATCAAAGGAATTCGTTTGATGCCATCGATAGAATCTGCACTTGGAGTTGTGAATTGTTATGAGATAGCCTCGGCAAGCAAACGTATTGATGCTTTAGTATTTGGTATATTTGATTTATTGAATGACATGGGAATAGAATACACCAAGGGAAATCCACGTGGCGCAAAATATTCTAGATACAAAGTTCCTGTAGCAGCAACTGCAGCAGGTGTTGCCGCTATTGATGGAATATGGCAGGACTTGAAAGATAAGAATGGATTTACTAAAGATTGTCAGGTTGGTAGAAGTCTAGGCTATGCTGGTAAAAGCGTTATTCACCCAGATCAAATCAAGACAGTTCATAAAATTTTCCATCCTAGCAAGCCTGAAATTGCATGGGCTAGGAAGGTTTGCAGCGTTTATGAAAAATCAACAAAGAAAGGTAGGGGCGCCACGGTTATTGAAGGAAAGATGATCGACGAAGTTCATTACAAGCAAGCCAAAGCACTTTTAAAAATTTGATTTATAACGATCTAGCTAAACCAATAAAATCATGTTTACTGGTATAATTGTTGGGACTGGAAAAGTCACAAAACTTGATCAAAAAACAAAGAATAGAAGCGCAATACAAATGACTGTTAACCTAGGAAAATATGTAAAAGGTTTGAAGATTGGTCAAAGTGTTGCAATCAATGGTGTATGCCTTAGTGCCACAAAAATTTCAAAAAATAATTGTATCTTTGAAATGATTGATGAAACAACAAAGAAGACTGATTTAGGTAATGTAAAGACAGGAAGCACTGTTAACATAGAACGAAGTTTGAAAGTTGGTGATCGATTAGAAGGACATTTTGTTTTAGGACATATTGATGGAGTTGCAACAATAACAAAGATTGAAAAAAAACCAAAGGAAGTAAAGTTTTGGTTTAAGATTCCAAAAAAACTAACGAGGTATATTGTCAAGAAAGGTTCTATTGCACTGGATGGAATTAGTTTAACAGTTGTTGATGCAAAAAAAGATCTTGCATCTGTTTGTTTGATACCACATACAATCAAAGTTACTAACTTCAAATCAAAAAAGGTTGGAGACAAACTTAACATTGAAACAGACATTCTAGGAAAATACATTAAAAAACAAGGCTAATCTATTACCACAAAATTAGTAATTACCATATTTTTAGTAAGTTTTATAACATCTTCAAAATCAATTTTTAGTAATGACATTTGATACAGCTATTGCTTCTCTAAAACAAGGAGAATTTATCATGATTTACGATTCAGACGGACGAGAAAGTGAAGTAGATTTGATGGTTGCAGCTGAATTTTGTACACCGGAACATGTGGCAAGAATGCGACAACATGCAGGTGGCTTGCTCTGTCTTGCAATTTCAAATGATTTAGCAAAAAAATTAGATCTAGAATACATGCATAACATACTTGCAAATTCTGAGGATCTTGATTCAGATTCAAAAAATATGGTAATGGGAACAGCACCATATGGGGATCATCCAACTTTTTCAATATCTGTAAACCACAAGCGGACATATACTGGAATCACTGACACTGATAGAGCTTTGACCATAAAAGAAATGGCAAACTTGTGCAACTCAGATAATCCAAAAAAACAATTCACTTCTTCATTCAAAACACCGGGACACGTTCCATTATTGCTTGCTTCAGACGGACTTCTTTCATCTAGAAAAGGTCATACGGAGATGTCAATTTACCTAACAAAGTTGGCAAAATTACAACCAGTTTCTGCTATATGTGAAATGATGGATGCAGAAACTTATGCTGCATTGTCTGTTGAAAAGGCAAAAAAGTATGCAAAAGAGAATGCCATTCCCTTTATTGATGGCAAGAAACTCTACGAATTTTCAAAGGTGCGTTAATTTTGAATATTGCAATAGTAGTTTCGGAATTTAACAACAAAGTGACGTCTAGAATGCATAAAGTTGCACTTGAAAAGGCCAAAGGATTGAAGATGAACGTAAAATACGAATGTAAAGTTCCTGGTGTTTTTGATATGCCCTTAGTTATTGATACCTTATTGCAAAAGAAAGAGATTGATGCAGTTGTTACGTTAGGTGCAATCATCAAAGGCCAAACTAAACATGATGAAGTAATTGCGGATGTTGTTACAACAAGAATTTCCAAATTATCAATTAAATATCAAAAACCAGTTTCTCTGGGTATTTCTGGTCCAGGAATGTCTGAAAGGCAAGCATTTGCAAGGATTCGACCAGTATCTGAAAGAGCAGTTGAGGCTATTTTGAAAGTAGCAGAAGAGTTGAAGAGAATAAAATAATGATTCAGATCACAATTATCAAAATTACAGGTTATGGACCTTGGACTCTTACATTAGGAAGTGATCGGGAACATGAAATACAGATGCTTCAGGCGTCGCTTTATCTCCAAATACAGAAATTATTTTCTGAAAAAAATGGTCTAGTTTTTTCAAACAGATCCGATGAATTTTTTGTAATTACAAGCGGAATTACACTTGATGATCATATAGAAATTCAGAAGAAATTAGAATCATCTTTTGATTTGAGACTATCGATGTCCATAGGTTATGGAGATTCCCCATTTGATGCTAATCTTAGTGCATATGATGGAAAAAACTCTGAAATAAAACTAAATGAGGAGCATAACATTTTTGGATTCATAGATGGCAGAGTCGAGTCAAAAGTTACAATCATGCATCTAGATGTTGATAATCTAACTTCTAGAGGAAAAACAGCCTCACCATACGAAATTTCATCATTAATGTTTAAACTATACGCAAAAATGTCCGAGTTTTTCTTATCCAAGAAAGCACTTTCATTTTTTATGGGCGGCGATAATTTCATGGTTGTTGCAAATTCAAACTATAAGGAAAGTGCAGAAGAATTTATTGATATAATTAAAAACGAACTTGGAATTGAACTAAATTGTGGAATAG
This sequence comes from uncultured marine group I thaumarchaeote, assembly GCA_902606965.1. Lineage (GTDB taxonomy): Archaea > Thermoproteota > Nitrososphaeria > Nitrososphaerales > Nitrosopumilaceae > Nitrosopelagicus. The sequence goes on along the minus strand of CACLIK010000009.1, from coordinate 16,125 downwards.
GAACAGGAAAAACTGCTAGAAATGCAGTAAAACTTGCAACAAAGTCACTAGATACGATTAGAGAGATTCGTGATTCAGGGAAAGAGAAACCAGAAATCTACGAGCTTCCATGATATTAAAAAATATCAGCGTACTGTATGGAAATGATTTAAAATTTATAGAAAAAACAAACGTACTAATCACTAATAATACATTTCAAAAAATTAATTCTAAAATTAAACCTGTTAAGGGTAAAATTATAGACTGTGAAGATCTTTTACTAATTCCGGGTTTAATTAATTCACATACGCACATTGGTGATTCAATTGCAAAAGATATATCTCTGGATAAGGATCCCGATTCTAAAATTAATCCTATTTTCGGAATTAAACAAAAAATTCTCAAAGAAACCGAGCCAAGAAAGCTCATTTACTATATGAGAAAAACTGTGAAATCTATGCTAAAAAAGGGAACAACAACATTTGTTGATTTTAGAGAAGGTGGGTTAGATGGAGTCTTGCTCATGCAAAAGGCATTATCAAACACACCAATTCGTTCTATAATACTAGGTAGGATAGAATATTATCAATCGAAAGAACAGATCAAGAAAAACATACCAATTCCACAATCATATCAAAACCAGATAGATGTATTGTTAAAAAATTGTGATGGAATAGGAATTAGTGGTTCAAATGAAAATAGTGATCCTTCTCTGAAACAGTTGTCAAAAATAAAAAAAATTCGTGCAATTCACTCTGCAGAAACAAAGCAAAGTTATTTGAAATCAAAGCAAACTACCGGAAAAACAGAACCAAAGCGTTCCATGTTACTAAAACCAGATTTTCTTGTGCATATGACGTATGCATCAAAAAGTGATCTGAATATGGCATCCAAAAAAACAAAGGGTATAGTTGTTTGTCCACGTGCAAATGCATCGTTAGCTGAAGGAATTCCGAATGTTGTAGCAATGATGGAAATGAATTGTAATGTAGCAATTGGGACTGACAACGTTATGATTAATTCACCTGATTTGTTTAGAGAAATGGATTTTTTATGGAAGATAACTATGGGCATTCATCTACAACGCATTGACCCAAAAAATATTCTAAAGATGACTACTGTTAACGCGGGAAAAATACTAGACAAAAAAATAGGATGTATCAAAGAAGGATATCTGGCGGATGCTGTTTTTATTAAAAAAAATGCTTTAGATCTTGATCCATTACGAAACGTACATGCATCTATTGTTCATAGAGCAAACGAAAATTCGATTCAAGCAGTAATGATTGGAGGTGATATAGTTCATGGAAATATTTAGACCACATATAATATTCAGTGCTGCAATTACCTTAGATGGGAAGCTCGCAACACGAACTGGTGATTCAAAACTTTCTTCAAAAGCGGATAAAAATAGAGTCTATAAACTACGAACTAAAGTCGATGCAATTCTTATTGGAAAAAACACAGCTAAACTTGATGATCCACTCTTATCTGTGCATCACGCGAAGAAAAAAAACCCAATACGTGTAGTTCTTGATTCCAATGCAACAATACAGAACAACTCAAGAATTTTAAGAACAAGTTCAAAAATACCCACAATTATTGTAGTAGGACAAAAGGCACACAAAAAAAACTTGCGAAGACTGGAGAAATTCCCAATTCAAGTGATAGTATGTGGAAACCAGAGAATAAACATAAAAAAATTAATTGGAATACTTGCGAAACAAGGAATAAAAAAAATTTTAGTTGAGGGAGGAGGAGCAACAAATTGGGCATTTATCAAAGCAAACCTAGTTGATGAGATCATAATTACCATCACACCTTATCTTGTAGGAGGTATCAACGCTACAACATTAGTAGATGGTGATGGATTTTCAACCATTACAAAATCAAAAAAACTAAAACTAAAAAGTGCTAGAAGGATCAAAAATGAAATTGTATTGCACTATGAAAACTAACTTGAAAGATTCATTTAGTGTTTCTTTGAAGATTATTTGCAGGCGTTGATGAGCTTGTCCCTTTGATTTGATGATGAGGATCTTGAGTTCTGAGCCTGTATAATTTTCTATGATAATTTAAATGAAAAATTAACCAAAGTCAGCATCACGCTTTTGTGATTGCTCTTCATTCGCTCTTGCAGATTCCCTAAATTTGTCATCATGGTTTTGGCGTCCATGACCACATTTTACGCAGGCTAAGAACTGACCATTCGGATTTTTTTCGAAATTATTGCATCCACAAAAGCACGTCATATTATAACATCCAGCATATTGTATATTTGGTTATTGTGATGCAATTAGCTTTTTTCACAGCATTCTCCCTTAGGAATTTTATGACTATGTGGACATTTTCGTGGATGGTTCAACATTGTACATAGAGCATCCGTAAACTGCTTATTCATATGATGCTCAATCCCACATACCATCTCCTCATCAATTTCTACCTTAAGTGCACTGTCCATTAAAACCTCAAGCAATCTGCTATTTCTCATCATATTCGAACCAACGTTTTCGCCACTTTCAGTAAGAGAAACACCAGCTTTGTTATATTCTACCAATTCTTTTTGATTCAGTTTTTTTAACATTTGAACAACACTTGGTTGTCTGACGTTGAGCATTTTCGCAATTGTGCTAATCTTTACCGGCTCATCACGTTCCTTGATATGCCAAATAGCTTTGAGGTACATCTCAACATGCTCCGCTTCAGCTGTTCCAACAAATAGAACTTCATCATTACTTTTGTCCATCACTTTATCTTCGATGCATCTTTTAATAAATATTCAAAATATTCCCTTGCAAAACCAGATAGTTCAGCGTGATCCGTACATATTGCTATAATTTCAGAAGCATTTGAATGGCTAATTTCTGGACCAAGCAAGATTACAACATTATGTTTATCGGCAATTATACCACCACCAAACAGTCCTTTCTTTATCTTTACGTTGGAGACTCTAGTTAACCCTTTAATTGCATCCTTATCAAATTTGTCAGATGTCAGGATTGTGATCTTTACTCCCTTATCATGTAATTGTCTTATTTTTGGCAGTGCTTGTTTTACCAATTCCTCTCCAGCTTTTGGAATTGCAATTAACACTTCTTCCCTGCACGTTTCAATCATCTCAAGAATTCTAGTTGCTATATTCATAGTTCCTGTTACAACCCAGATATCAGGTCGTTCTGCGGTCCCACTTTTTTTATAAATTGGGTTAAGATCATTTAGTATGGTTTTCTCATTTTTAGCAAAATCTTCTTCAATCTTTTGCTTTGTAGTTTGTAATGCGGAATTAGGAGATTTAGCAAAATATTTTGTTGGTCTTGATTTATCAGATCCAACCCAACCTTTTTCCTCCAACAGACCTAAAACCTCATAGATCTTTGAATATGGAACACCAGATTGTTTGCTTAAATCTGACGCAGTCATCTCACCAGTTTTTAATAATGAGGTGAAGGTTTTGATTTCATAACCCGTCAGACCAATTTTTTCTAAGGATTTTTGTGTTTGATCGGAAACACTCATGATTTCTTCTTCTGACTTATCATTAATGCATGTATAAACTAGCTCCCTATTCCAACGGTGTATAGTATGCAAGCCATTATATACCAATTTTAGAAAAATGGATAGTAATGGCATTAATTCAGATTTCTAATCAATCTACCAAGTCATTGGGTAAAAAATCTACTATTCGTTTTACCCAAAGTATTTGCCCTGATTGTAATATGATTTTGGATGCTGAGGTATTTGAAAGAGACGATAAAGTCTACATGTCAAAGACTTGTCCAACACATGGTGAATGTGAAGAACTGTATTTTGGTTCCTATGATATGTACAAGAAATTTAGTACATATTGGGTTGATGGAAAAGGCGCTCATGCACCAAACGTTATGATGGAAGACAAGTGTTCATGTCCCAACAACTGTGGACTTTGTACTAACCACCTTTCTCACAGTGGACTTGCAAATGTTATAGTAACAAACAGGTGTGATCTAACATGCTGGTATTGTTTCTTTTATGTGAAGAAAGGCCTAGAAGGTGCTTACATGTATGAACCAAGTCAAGATCAAGTACGTGCCATGATGAAAACACTTAGAGCTGAAAGACCGATTCCTGGAAACTCTATGCAAATTACTGGTGGTGAACCAATGTTAAGGGAGGATATCACTGATTTGATCAAAATAATGAAGGAAGAACACGTTGACCATATACAAATGAATACCAATGGAATACGTCATGCACTAGACCCAGAAGCTGGCCGTGACGTGAGAATGGCTGGATGTAACAATCTTTATCTTAGTTTTGACGGTGTAACAGCTAGAACCAATCCAAAAAACCATTGGGAAATTCCATACGCACTCGATACTTGTAGAAAAACAGGAACTACTGTAGTCTTTGTTCCAACTGTAATTAAATCAATTAATGATCATGAGCTTGGTGGTATTGTTAGATACGCACAAAAGAACATGGACGTTGTACACGCAGTGAACTTCCAACCGGTGTCACTAACTGGAAGAATGGGAAAAACTGAAAGAGAAAAGTATAGAATTACTGTACCTGATTGCATACAGAGAATAGAAGAACAAACACAGGGTCAAGTCACTGTTGATGACTGGTATCCTGTACCAAGCTGCATGCCACTTACAAATGTGATCGAGGCATTTTCTAGCAAACCAAAATATGAATTATCAATTCATTTTGCTTGCGGTGCTGGTACCTACATTTTCGAAGATGCAGACACAAAGAAATTTGTTCCTATGACACGCTTCTGTGACCTTCAAGGAATGCTTGAACTGTTTGAAGATAAATCAGAAGAAATTCGCTCTGGTGCTAACAAGTACTTTACAATGTTAGAAGTAGTAAGAAAACTGAAAGGCTTTATTGATAAGGACAAGCAACCAGCTGGTCTAGATTTGGCCAAGATGTTTAGCAGCATACTAATGAAAAGATCATTTGACGCAGTGGGAGGTTTCCATGTCAAGGGATTGTTCTTAGGCATGATGCACTTCCAAGACAAATATAATGAAGATCTTGAAAGATTACAAAGGTGTGACATTCATTATATGACGCCTGACCTTAGAATAGTACCATTCTGTGCATTCAATGTGATTCCAGAGTGGTATAGGGATAGAATCCAAAAGAAATATTCTATTACCGTAGAGGAATGGGAAGAACGACAAGGCGAAAAACTTGAAGATGGTCTCTATAGAGGTCTTATGAGAAGAGGTGCTGGCGACGAACTCGCAGCAGGTTGTGCCAAGAGTCAGATGTTCCACGATGCACAGCAAGCAACAATGTAACTAGGCTGAATTTTTTAATAAATAAAAACCTGAAGCAGTCATAACAATTCCTACAATTGTCCAAACTATATCGACTTCAATTCCATCAATTCCATACATGTAATTGAATGGTATAGCGACAATAATTCCAATAATTATAATACAAATGGATGCAACTTTTTTGCTAATCATCTGCTAATTTTCCCTTAACAGTTTGAATAATGCATTAATTGTTGATGCAGCGCAGGAACTTCCACCCTTTCTACCAATATTGGTGATAAAGGGAACGCTAGTAGTCTGTAATTTGTCCTTAGATTCTACTGATGCAATAAAGCCTACAGGTATTCCAATAATTAGTGCAGGCTTTGTGATACCTTCCTCAACCATCTTAATGACCTCATATAGAGCAGTTGGGGCACTACCTATAGCTACAATTCCTCCATTCATTTGAGAGGCAACAATACGCATAGATGCTTCGGCTCTGGTCTTACCTTCTTTCTTGGCGGTTTCAATCACATCTGGATTAGAAATGTTACAAATCACCTCATTTCCAAAATCTTTTGTATTCTGTTTGTTGAGAAAGCCAACTAGACCATTAACATCACAAATTATACTACATCCGTTCTTTAGCGCGGACATCCCGCTAGAAATTGCATCCTTATGAAAAACAATCTTGTTTTTACCAGCAAAGTCAAAATCGGCAGTTGCATGTATCATGCGTCTTACTATGGGCCATTCTAGCTCATTATACGAATGAGGACCCACTTCATTATCAATCACTTGCATGCTCTCATCCTCAATGTTCTGTCCTTTCCTAGTTTGCATCTTCTACCTCCTTTGCCCTCTCTAAAATCAAATCTATCATTTTTTCATCAGTTCCAAGATGTTTAGTAATACAAACCTTATTCAGGTTCGATTTTTCCAGCGCAGGTTTCAGATCATTGTTGATGTCAGTCTTTACGTGGGCTCCTTCATGCAGAAAATAGAAAACTATGACCAAAACCTCAGGTTTGTTTTTCTGGCAGCTTTGTATTCCTTGTTCAATATTTGGTTCCTCAATTTCTAAAAAGCATCTATCAACATTTCTGTATGAACTTCTTAAACTGTCAACAATGTAATCTATTGAGATTTTTGCATTGGGATCCTTACTGCCATGACCAATTATGAGCACATCAATACTATCTTTTGCTAACAAAACTTGATTTTCCTTTAGTGCAGAATCAATCCTATTGTCGACTAAATCAACCAAAGTTTTATGCATGGTCATAGGTTTTGATACTACAAATTTGATCTTTGTATCTTTTTGATATTTCATTGCATCCGCCACAGCAATTTTTACCTTTTTTCCAGGATAAAGAAAATACGGAACAATTGTCATTTCGTCAACATTTTTTTTAAGACACTTATCCATACCGTCCTCAATAAATGGCGGGACAACTTCTAGAAAACAAAATTCTGAAAAATCATAATTGCCTTTCTCTTTAACTTTTTTACAAATAATCTCTAGCTCTTCTTCTGCTTCTCTTTCTCTACTTCCTCTATCTATGAGTAACAAACCACGTTTCATTCTTGAATCCTCGCTATAGCTATTGTTAGGTCTGGTGAGAATTTTTGTTTTTCAACAATTAAACTACCACCTGATGATTTTATTGCAGCAGCCTCAGATACACTAGCTGTTCCTTCATAACCTTCAACCATTTTAGATGGGTTAGGAGTTTTGATGGGCGCAAGATCATCTTTCTCATAAAGCTCCAACGGCACATTCATCTCTTTTGTAAAATCATGTAGTCCTACAGCGTCCTCTCTTTTCTTGGTAGATGCAAGTCTTGCTATGGATTTTTTACTCAGATTGAATTTTTTCAAAGATGTATCTAGTCCTTCCATTATCTTCTCTTTCGTGGTATTCCAGTGCAAACCTATTCCTACAACTAGGCTAGGAGGTCTGTAAACAACTGCATTTTCTAATATATCATTATCATCAATATGCTCATCTGAGATGATCAAGTAACCTTTTGATTTTGATTTTTTTAATTCATCAAGTGTTGAATATGATGAAACATTTTCCGGTAAGTTTTGTTGCCACCAATTCCGTGCACCACAACTTTGATACACAGCTATTTTTTCCTTGTTCACCATAAATGCGCTAATTCTAGTTACGTTAGAATCATCATCAATCTTCCATCCAAAATTTTTTCCAACAAGATCTACCGCAATTGTTTTGTTTACGTCCGCAGCAGTTGTTATTACAGAAGTTGCACCAAGCTTTTTTGCAATATCATTTGTTAGCTCATTGGCTCCACCTAAATGTCCAGAAAGCGTACTGATGACAAACTGAGACTGGTCATCAATTACTATAACAGCTGGGTCTGTTTTCTTGTCTTTCAAATGTGGTGAGATTAATCTTACAACAGCGCCTAAGGAGAATAAGCAAACCAATGCATCATTTGATTTGAATAATTCTGCGATTTTTTCTGTTGTGCTATTAGTGTACCAGTTAATGTCATCGCTACCATCAGAGAATTTATCCGGCGCAAATATTTCCCAGAAAGAGAATTTTTCCTTTAATTCTTTTGCGATCTTGATGCCATTTTTAGTAATGGCCAAAATCCCTATTCTTTCCATGTGTTGATTATATGCTAGTTTAATAAAATCCCTTCAGGTCTGGGAAAGTATGTACAAACATCTACATCTTGGGCTTTTTGAGTATTTTTTCTATATTCATGTTTAAGACAATTTCACCTATATCGCTAGCATATTCTGCAACTCTTTTTACATTTTCCACAATTCTTCTAATTCTAAAAATTTCCTCCTCATCTTTGCTTGTTTTCAAGTTGTCCGATATTCTTTTTTCATATTTTTGGATATTATTTGCACTTTCAATTGATTTCTCCGCTTGATCATAATCTTTTTTGAATAATGCTAAGCATGCATCATCCATTACTGAAATTGCATAGCTACTCATTTCCTGTATTCTATCAAAACTCTTGCCCTGTATGGGAGTTTTATAATCCAAAACATCCTGAGATAGCCTGACTGCATAATCGCCCATTCTTTCCACATTTTTAACAACTACCCTGTAGCCAAGACAATCACGCGCATTATCAAATCCCATTTCTTTTAGCATATGGTCATTTTCAATTGCAATTGCAAGCTGCCTAGTAATGTAAAACCCAAATCTATCTACATCATCATCACTGTTGATCACTTCTTTCGCAAGCTCTTCATTTCCCTCCTTTATTGCAAGCAATGCATCATCTAGCATTGATTTTGCTAGTAGCATCATTCTTTTGAAAGCAGCATCAACTGATAGCTCGACCAAATTAATTAGAATTTGAACAGTTATACCATCTGACGAGTCAGCAGTTATCTCAGTGCCCATTAAAATTTTCTTAACAGCATTTCGAATTCCAATTCTTTGCGATGGTGTGATTCGTCCTACCCTAGGTTTTACAGTGATTGTCTTAAAATGAAGAAAGTATAATGAGACTAGTTTCCTTACTACAGATGAAGTTTCTTCTTTAGATTCAATTTCTATTGTGGCTGTTTCCGTCTGGTCTTTTTTTCTAATGTTATATGGTGTTATGTGCAAACTGGAAATTCCTTTTCTACCAATCGAAATCTGATCCCCCTGCTTCAAACCCAGATCATTAATCCATTGTTTAGGAAGAGAAGTGATGTAAGTAGATTTGCCTGTAAACTGAATTTTCCTAGTTTCTTCATCAGATGGCATATCTATAGTCATTTTTCTGTTCTATATAGATTAATTGAATTCTATATCATAGCACTAACGAATATTTAGATATCTGGATAACCACTTGAGTGGATCCTGTTTTAAAACTAAAACACACTATCGATGCTCTGTTTGGAGCAGGCGTATCTAGGCATGTACCTAAGCAGATAGAGTTTTTCTTTTCCAAGCGAACTGGACGAATTCGTGAGGTACATCATAAACAAAATCTTCTTTGTACGTTACGAATTGATGGTGGTTTAGCCATAACACCATATTTTGCACAAATTCTCATGAAGAGTAAAAAATTCAAGGAAAATTGTCTGGAGATTGATAAAGATTCAAAACCATTTGTAGAAGATGGGAGATCTGTATTTTGTGGCCATGTTATTTGGTGTGGTAAAAATATCAGAATCCAAAGTGAGGTTCCAGTTCTGTACAAGAATAAAGTCATCGCAGTAGGAAAAGCCATCTTATCTTCAGAAATGATGAAGGGACAAAGAATTGGAGTAGCAGTAAAAGTCAGAGATAGTTTAAAAAACCAGCCAGAGGGATAGATGAACATGATGCGTGGAGGTAACCGCCAAATGCGAAGAATGATGGATAAGATGGGCCTTGATATGGAGGAGATCCCAAATGTGCAGGAGGTTATCATCAAGACGGATAAAAAGGAGATAATCATTCCAAAACCATCTGTAACTGAAATGAAATCGAAGGAAAACTCAATCTTTCAGGTAATTGCGGAAAGCTTTGAGGAAAAAGAACTTGAAGTACCTATATTTTCAGAAGACGACATAATGCTAGTATGCCAACAAGCAAATTGTGATGAGGAGAAGGCTAAGGATGCCTTGGCTGAGACGAAAGGAGATATTGCACAAGCTATTCTAAGGCTTACTAGCGCCTAATGAGCAAAAACTCTAAATTCCTATTTACCTAATGTAATTTATCGATCCTCTGAAATCTGCCCGTATTGGAATTGCAACCACATCCGGCAAGACATATTTTGCATTTTCTCAAATATTAAAATCTCTGAAACTAGGCTATGATTCATTGGTCCCAGAACAGATTCATGATTATCAGGGAGATATAATATTGACCACGTTTTCGGAAGCATCAAAATCTAGCAAAATTCCAGCATTATACGAAGACATTCTATGCTTTGAGCCAACAGTGATTGAAGGATTGATAATGCAAAGGCTTGATTCAACACATTATTCAGATGAATTGTTGATTGGGATAGATCCTGGTAAGCGGATAGGTCTCTCCATTTATTATTATGAGAGGGAAGTTGAACACTCGCTTCATACATCAGTCGAAGATCTAGTATCTCATTTGGTAAGAATACTTGCTGGCCTAAAAGCTAAAAAGAAAATTATCAAAATCGGAAACGGCAATATGAAAATGGCAAAGAAGATCACTAATTTACTTAATCTGAGATATTGTTCAGATTTTGAGATTGAATTTGTTGATGAACAGAAAACATCTGTTAAAACTAAAAACTACAACCAACGTGGAAAGCGGGACATGCAATCTGCAAAATACATCACACGACGTGAAGGATCAAGACATATAGTCCTACCACTGTCAAGAATTGGTTAAAATGCAAATTTTTTCTATAATTCTTTTGCGAAATTCGCAAAATCATGCTATTAATATACCTTTTTAATATTTTTTTTGAAAATGCTTGATAAGATTATATAAATCAATAAAATTATTCCAAGTTTTTTCTAGAATATTGAAAATTTTCGCAGATCCACGCTTAAATAATTATTATTCCTATAATATATGTAATAAAAATGACATGTAAAGGAATTTGTAGCAGATACAAGGCGCAAAAGCCTGTAGGTACAGGAAGATACGCCTCTGGTCAACGTAGGTGTCAGATTTGTGAGATTTTCATTAAATGGGAAGGTCTATGGTGTCCATGTTGTGGATATCGATTAAGAACCAAACCACGAAACTTGAAATACAAAGCAAAACTACGCGCACGTGTTCAGGCAGACGCAGCAGACGAATCGATAGCAATAAAGGCTTAAAATCATCCTTAAGCTTATTGCCATCCGAATCACGTTTTTCGAAGACAGTTATCGATGTTGATAATCGAAGTTTTACTGTACAGGTATTACTCTTCGAAAACGGAAGTTTTGTTTCTATAACTGAAGGTCAGGAAAAGATTGGTGGATTGACAGCATCCATTGGTACAGGCTCTGTACCAGTCACTACTTCAATCATACCAGCAAAATCAGAATCTCTTTTTTTAAAATTAATCTCTGAACAACTATCTTCAATCATATCTGGCATTAACATCATATCTACATTTATCCCAAAAGAGCTGGAAAACAAAACGGCTAAAACTTTGATTGCTAAAATAAAGGAGATCGTTGAAAAATGACAGTTGATATGAGAAGCTTCCTACAGCAAATCAAAAAAACTAATGATGTATTTACAGTCAAGAAGAGAGTTTCTACAAAATATGAGATTGCTGCAGTAACTGAACAGCTTGATGGCTCAAAGGCTGCCCTGTTTGAAAATGTACAAGGAAGCAAATTCAAGCTGGTTTCAAATCTAGTAGGAACAAGAGATAGATTTGCTCAGGCTATAGGGGCTAAAAAGTCTGACATTAATCAAAAAATTGTCAAAGTAATTTCCTCTGCAAAAAAACCAAAAATTTCAAAAACTGCAAAGTTTTTTGAAAATAGTTCTAATGATATTTCCATTCTTCCAATTGTCACACATTTTCAAAATGAATCAGGTCCTTTCATTACATCATCTATTCTATATACAAGAAACCAGGAAAAGAAATCTCAAAACTCTTCTATACACAGATTGATGCCAATTGGAAAAAACCACTTTTCCATTAGAATGGTAGAGGGAAGGGACCTGCATAGGACATTCATGTTTGCAAAAAACCATGGAGAAGACCTACCAATTGCAATAACCATCGGTGTTCATCCTGCCATTACCATTGCTTGTGCATTCCAGGCAAAATGGGGAAAAAATGAACTTGAGATAGCTAACTCACTTTTGAACAACAAACTTACTTTAACGAAGTGTCCTAGCACTGGCTTGCTTGTACCATCAACTGCGGAAATTGTCATGGAAGGAAAAATTCTGCGAAATAAAACCCACAAAGAATGGATGGTTGAAATGCTTCGAACATATGACATGCCAAGACCTGCACCAGTAATTAAAATCGAAAAACTGTATTTCAGAAATAATCCCATTTACCATGATATTCTGTCTGGTTATACTGAGGCAAGATTACTCATGGGCATGCCTATTGAGGCTAAACTTAACGGTATAATGAAAAAGAAATTCCCACAGACAAGACAGGTTATTCTGACAAGCGGTGGAGCTAACTGGCTTCATGCAGTGGTACAAATCTCCAAAACCAGATCAACCAATGTTAAAAAAATCCTTAACGAAACATTCGCAAGCCACAGATCGTTGAAGATGGTAACCGTGGTAGATGACGATATTGATCCTACCGATGCTGTAGCTGTAGAATTTGCTATGGCTACTAGGTTTCAGGCTGACAAGGATCTGGTAATAATTAAAAACGTGAGGGGCTCAAGCCTTGATCCCTCTAGTGACCAGAAGAAACTACGAACAGCAAAAATGGGAATAGACGCAACAATACCAGCATCAAAGAGACTAGCCGGCTTCAAGTTGGGTAAGATTCCAAAATCTAAAACAAACCTGAAAAATTATTTGAAGAAATGAATGCTGGATATTTTATCGCAATTGTCCTAGTTTCTGGGTTTGTTGCTGGTACAATACATGGAGCTGTAAATCTAGTAATTGTAGAACCATATCTTGATGAAGCAATTGGCATTGAAAACCAGGCCCTCTTCGAGTCTGGTGAAGCTGAAGACACTCCTCAGTTTTGGGTTGAATACAATGCATACCGTGATTGGCAAAAAAGTGGACAACTGTTAGCAGGCGGAATTCTGGGAATGTCAATAGGCGCCTTGTTTGGTATTGTCTTTGCTTACTCAAGAAACTCTTTGCCAAAAGGACACACAGTAAAGAAAACATTTGTTCTTGCTGCAATCATGTGGATTACCATTTTCTTAATACCATTTTTGAAATACCCCGCAAACCCACCAACTGTGGGAGAGGCTGACACTGTAGTACTCAGAGGAATATTGTATCTTTCATTCATTGCAATCTCTGGTTTTTCAGCTGTTGGTTTTTCCAGATTGTACAAGAAGCTTGAAAACAAAAAATATCTTGCATTCATTGGTTATGCAGTTTTTATTACTACTGTATTTTTCATCATGCCACCAAGTCCTGATGAAGTTACTGCTCCGATGGATTTAGTGAATGGCTTCAGAGTAATGTCTGTGATGGCAGTTACAACATTCTGGATTGCTGAGGCAATAATACTTGGGTTACTGTGGCAAAAATACAAGACAAAGTTACAGGAATCATAATTCCAAATCATTAGAATATGATCTTGAAAACTGCGGCTAATTTTAATAATATATGACTAATATTTTTGCATGGACACGATCCAATCGGAAGAAAAATTACCACATGTTATAGTCAGCACATTCAAGGAAAATGCAAACCAGCAAGACGTAGAGCAAGCGGCAAGTAAAATCACTGCAATGATTGATGAATGGAATGTACAGGGAAATATGATTTGGACTGGCTCATTTAATGATGGCAAGAGTGCGATGTCAGTTATTGAAGCCAATGAAGCAGACGCTTCAACATTTTTCAATAGTTACAACGATGTATGCAAATCATTTCTTGACGCATACATGTATCAGTGGGATGCCATGCCGGTATTGTCACTTTTAGGGAAAAAACAGATCATTCCAACACCAGAAGCTCCAACACCAGAAGCTCCAACACCAGAAGCTCCAACACCAGAAGCCACAACGCAGTGATTAATTGACCTTTACTCATTCTACATTCTTAGAATAAGAAATTAGAATTGCTGCAGCGTTTAAATAACTTAGCTAATCCTAAGAAAATACTTTGAGTGCAAAATCAAAAATCATGACTAGAAAGACCATTCTGCTTTTTGCACTTGTTGCTGCGGTTGCTACTTTTCCATTAGCGGCTTCAGCACAAAGTGACGCTGTTCCAGCTTGGGTTAAAAACACAGCAGGCTGGTGGGCAGATGACCAGATTTCCGAGACAGAATTTGTTAACTCGATGGAATATCTGATTGATTCTGGAATTATTGATGTAGCATCTGAACAAGACTTTGGTATCACGGAACTGACGATTGGTTTCATACCATCTGAAAAAGCAGATGAACTATCACCAAAGGCTGAAACACTAGCAAGATTTTTGGAAAATGAGTTTAATGGACAAGTAGATGTAAAAATTGTCGTACCAACAAATTATGAAATAATTATTGAAGGACTAAAGTTTGGACATATTGACGCCGCATTCATGGATACTGGTCCTGGATGGATTGCTCATGATAGGGCAAATTCTGAGGTAGTCATGGCTGAAGTTAAGAAAGGAAAAGTGGGTTACTATGCTACAGTTTGGCAGCGAGTTGATTCAAACTATTCATCAATTGATGATGCAATTGGAAACAAGGTAGCATTTACTAGCATTACTGGTTCATCAGGATTCATTAGACCAGTTGGTACACTAGTTGACCGTGGTTTAATCACAGTAGAAGGAGACGACATTGTTGGATTAAAGAAAGCATTAGATGAATCATTTGAATATCATGCATTCGGCGGAGGATACAAAGCAGCACTTGAATTGCTCTTGAATGGATCAGTTGAAATGGCATTTGGTTCTGACATTGCTCCAGAAAAATACTTGACTACAGAACAGCAAGCTCAACTCAAAAAAGTTGATACACTTGGTCTAGTACCATCTCATGTCTTTGTTGCATCAAATGATCTAACACCTAAGACGAAACAACATTTGGTAGACTCGATGGTGAAACTAAATCATCAGGACAACAATTGGATTCTAAAAGACATCTATGGTGCTGATGCATTGCTACCAACAACTGCTGAAATGCACATTGGCAACTTTGGACAATATTTAGACCTATTACCTGGAATTGAAAAAGCAACTTTTGATAAGAAAAATTACGATACTCCAAAATAATTAACTAACATGCAAGAACAGAAGGGGTCCACATCCCCATCAATATCAACACTTTCAATCGTTCAGATGAATGACGTCTCGGCTTCATATGACTCGAAGGATTATGTTTTAAAAAACATCCAGATGTCAATTTCTAGAGGTGCCAACTATGCGATTGTTGGCCAATCTGGTTCTGGAAAATCTACCTTATTGAGGCTGATAAACGGAATGATGAGCCCAACCAAAGGGAAAATCATGGTTGATTATAAAACACCCAACACATCTGATAAAAAATTCAAATCAATGATGCACAAAATTGGTTATATTCCACAAAACCTCGGTTTGATAAAAAATTCTACAGTTCTTGAGAATGTTTTGATTGGTGCACTTCCTCGTGTCAGTGGATTCAATTCGTTTTTCAAAAAATTTTCCGATTCAGAGATTGACAATGCCAAAAAAATTCTAAAACAAGTTGGTCTTCAAGGCAAAGCTGAAAGAAAGGTCTACATGCTTAGTGGAGGGGAAAAGAGAAGAGTTGCAATAGCAAGAGCTCTTGTTCAAAAACCAGAGATTATTCTTGCTGATGAAATTGTCTCCGAACTGGATCATGTGACAGCACGGGAGATCATGGATGTTTTGGCAGAAGCACAGGTAACAATGAAACTTACCGCAATAATGGTTCACCATGACCTTCAACTTGCACTAGAGTATGCTGACAGAGTTGCAGTGATCAAGGAAGGCGAAAAGATTCTTGAAATTGGTGTTGAGGGAGACAGAATTGTTGATTTTCAGTCAGGAAATTATACACAAACAGAAATTTTGGAGATGTTTACCAATGAATCAAAAGAATAACCTAATCATCGGTCTAATTATTGCGGGAGTTGTAGTCATGTCTGTCAATGTGGATGCAGACCCCAGAGACTTTGCAGAGGGACTGCCAAACATTGGAATTATGCTAAAGGAGATTACCGAAGTAGACTCCTCACTTTTTGTAACTGCATTCTGGTCAATGCTAGAAACAATTCAGATGGCATTTATTGGAACTGTTGTAGGTGTTGCAATTTCGCTCCCACTAAG
>CACLIK010000008.1 GCA_902606965.1 uncultured marine group I thaumarchaeote | reverse complement strand
TCGCCAAAATCTGTTAAAATGAATGTAAAAATCCAACTTGAAAATGGATGGATGCATGGAACTACAAGTAAAAATGCAATCGAATTATCAGAAAAAATTTCTAAAGCTATACCAGTAGCTGAAAAAATCCGCTATGCGTCAACCGGCACGGAAGCTACAATGTATGCTGTTAGACTTGCTAGAGCCATTACTAAAAGAAAAACTATAGCTAAGATTGATGGTGGTTGGCATGGTTATACCACTGACCTGCTTAAGACAGTAAACTGGCCATTCAATAAATCTGAAAGTAGTGGACTAATTGATGAAAAATACCTCAAATCACTACCATACAATGATCTAGAAAAATCAATCAAGATTTTAAAGTCAAAGAAAAATGATTTGGCTGCAGTGATCGTAGAGCCAGTTCTTGGTGGTGGTGGATGTATTCCAGCGACAAAAGACTATTTGTTAGGAATAGAAGAATTTTGCCACAAAAACAACTCATTATTCATTTTGGATGAAATTGTAACTGGTTTCAGATTCAGGTATGGATGTATGTACGAGACTATGAAACTGGAGCCTGATATAGTGACGCTTGGCAAAATAGTTGGAGGCGGATTCCCGATTGGCGTGATTTCTGGAAAAAGTGAGTTTATGAAATACGCAGATACATCAACTTTCTCAAAATCAAATCGTGCATATATCGGTGGTGGCACCTTTTCTGCAAACCCGCTTTCAATGATAGCTGGAAGTTCAACACTAAATGAAATCAAAAAGAAAGGTAACAAACTTTATCAAAAATTAAATGATTTTGGACTAGAAACAAGAAGGATGCTTGACAAAAAATTTGCTGGAAGTGTGGTTACAACTGGAATTGGCTCTTTATTCCTAACACATTTTTTGAATAATCAGGTGTATGAAATTAACAATGCTACTGACGCTGCAAAATGCAACGTAAAAAAATTGCATGACTATCATTTTCATATGATTGCAAATGATGGGATTTTCTTTTTGCCTGGAAAACTTGGTGCATATTCAGACGTACATACAAAATCTGATATTAATGCAATAGCAAAATCTACTGATCAGTATCTTGCAACATTTAAAAAATAAATTAACATAACACAACTGATCATCATGATATTTTTTGCTTCCAAAGAAAAAACTGAAGATTTGCTTTATCAAGCAATGTCATTTATGGAGAAAAAACAGCCAAAGGCAGCAATACCAATCTTCAAAAAAATCACAAAACAAGACCCAAAAAATATAGAAGCATTGTATAATCAAGGTCTTGCTTTAAATCAACTAAAAAAATATCAGGATGCAATAACATGTTTTGATAAAGTGCTTGGCATTGATCCAGACCACATTGCATCCATCAATAATCGAGGTATTTCATTAGCAGAATTGGGAAATACTGATGATGCGCTGGAATGTTACAATAAGGCAATCAAAATAGACCCAAAATATGCGGCAGCCCATTACAATAAAGGGGTACTTTACGATAAATTGTTACAGCATGATGAGGCAATACAAAGTTTGGACGAAGCGATAAAATGTGATTCAGGAAATGTCAATACAGCATTTTACAGAGGTATAGTACTAGGAAAGATGAAAAAGCATGAGGAAGCACTAAACTGCTTTGAAAATATTTGCCGTAAACATCCAAAACACATGGATGCTTATTTCCATAAAGGAATGGAGTTAGCAGAGCTTGGTAAACACGATAAGGCTTTGGCAATCTTTGATAAATTGTTGCAAATACACGAGGGTAATGTCAATGTAGTCTATGCAATGGCACGAAGTAATGCAGCCATCGCTAATATCGGTAGGGCGTTATATCTACTAGAATTGGCAGTAAAAAAGGATAGAAAAACAATCAAAAAATGGGCTCTTGAAGATGAATTTTTTGATTCGTTACAGGACGAGCCAAAATTCAGGAAACTTATTAGGTAATACTACAGAACTTTTTTCCTAATACTGTCTATTCTGATTAGGCGCACATTTTTCTTAGGCCCAATCAACCTTGCCTCATAAATTGGTACATACAATTCAATTATTTCATTTATTGTAATTTTTTCCTGAAGATTACGCTTTCCAATTGAAACTGATTTCTTTAATTTTGATGTTAGCCTTGTTACAGCAGCATCATAAGTGATTTCAGGTTTTTTTACATTATTTTTTGTTTTTTCCAGTGTACGTCTTGGATAACTTTCAATTAATCTCGAGCTCATTTTATATGGCATTTTAATTTCCTTGCCATGATGATCAAATGCAATCTCTTGTTCATCATCAATGTATACATGCTCTTCTAATTCCAAGTCAACCTGATTTTTTCTTCCTGTACTTTTTTTTATTTTAGTGTTCAATTTTCCTAAAACACCATTACCTTTCGTAATAGGAAATACGTCATCGCCTATGATTATTTCTCGGACGTTAGGATCAACACTAATCGAATGAACAGTCTTACGGTAAAAATCTGCATTATATTTTCCTGATAAAATTAAAAATGCCTCATAAGAAAGTTTTATTGAATGTACATGAACTTCTGCTTTTTTAGGCTTTTGTAACATGCTTCTAAATAATGATGTTTTTCTGTTTTCGACAATTTGTTCCGCTTCATTATAATCCAAAATTGGGCGTAAAACCACCGTTTTAATTTTATATTTTGAGCCAGCCAATTAATACCACATACTCATTGTGTATAGTTTTTTATGACTATTACCATTTCCCTTAATAATTGAAAAAAGCCAATATGAGAACCGCGCCAATCAAAAAAGTGAAAAAAGACTACTTTACTGGCCCAGTAATGCTTCGTGAAATATCTGGAATTACTAAGCCGGCTGAGCATGACATTTATCATGTAATATTTAAAAAATCAGCTAGGACCAAACTTCATTTTCATACTGGAGGTCAAATGCTTATTGTGACTAAGGGTAGGGGAAGTTTGGTTTATTATAAAAAAATCAGTGGTGGGATTTCAAAATTCAAAATATCGAAAACTAAAACAGTTAATTTAACTTCTGGCGATGTAGTTTACATCCCAGCCAAAATACTACATACACATGGATCAATTAGGAAAAATTCAGTTTTTTCACATTTAGCTGTGAATTTTTATTCAAAGAATCGAAAGCCAGTGACGATGTGGTATGAATCAGATCTCAGATCAAATGTTACGTCTAAAATACCTTGAAATGTTCATGAAATTCTTTTTAAGATGTTAACTAGGTAAAATAACATGAACCGAACACAAGCTATGCAAATTTTAATGCTGGATTCAAATGCTAGCTTTGACGATGTTAAGTATGCATATAGAAAATTATCATTAGAATTACACCCAGATAGAAATAAGAATGAAAACGATGGGCGACGATTCAAAAATGTATTAGAAGCATATCACTTCTTAAAGAGCCAATCCAGACTGAAAAACTCTCATTATGATGATAAAACTGCAAAGAAAAAACCTCGTACATATCAAAATACAGCCAAACAAAATCCCCCAGAAGAAGACTGGAGTAAATTTACAAAAGACTTTGAAATGGATGAAAACTTTTGGAGACAATATGAAAAATCATTTTGGGAAGATTACGAACTCAGAAAGAATGAAGCTAAAAAGAATGATTATGGAAGAGCGTTTTGGAATGAAAATGAAGAAAGAACTAGTCCGAAACCTAAGACAAAAAATCGAAATAGTGAGACAAAGATCTATAAACACGATTTATCTGTCCGTGTAGAGAAAAGTCAATGTATTGCATGTTTGAGCTGTGAAACTATCGCCCCAAATGTTTTTGTCATTGATAAACTTACTATGATTAATCCAAAATCACAAGTTCATAACCAATATGGTGCGTCTGAAGAAAAAATAATGGATGCAGCTGAAACATGCCCAACAAAGGCAATTAAGATTGATGAAAGAAAATCTGGGCGCAGAATTTATCCGCTGTGATTACATATTCTTTATTTTAGTACACAAGTCATCTAATTCTTCCTCAGAAAGCTTTGGTCTGTCTTTAAACATACTATGTACTGGACCAGCTTGATCAGATAATTCTCTTGGTATTAGATGAACATGGACGTGTGGTATTTCCTGACCACTATCTTTGCCGTTATGTACTGCTAGTAGTGTAGAACCAGTTATCTTATCAACCATAGAGATTGTGCTTTGTACGGTATTAAACAAATCAGTATTATCGTCATTTGTCATATCTTGAACTTTTTCGTAATGGTTTTTGGGAATTACCAAAGTATGCCCACGAGCTAATGGGAATACATCTAGAAATGCAATAGAATTTTTGGTTTCAGTGATTATTTTAGCTGGGATTATCTTTTTTGCAATTTTACAAAAAATACAATCCATGCTTTAAGTTAACGAGTATAAACTATAAAGTAAATGATTAAGGACTGACAATTTCTGCGTATGCAAGATCCTTGCCATATTTTATTGTGACAATATCGCCAACTTTCTTATCACAGTTCCAAATTGTTTTAGGAACATTATCCACAGTATCAACATAACAGTTACCACGCTCGTTTAACATGATTTCAACTTCTTCATAAACATCTTCACGAATTAAATTCCAAAATGGGAAGATCAGAGTAGCTATAATTATGAAAGCTGTGATAAATATGAAAAGAAACATCAATCCATATTTTTTTGAATCATTCATTTCACCCATAATCATCATCAAATTTTTACATTCAGTTAGCTACCACAAGCCACCTTCGCCTGGTCTTGCGCCAGAATCATCCATTTTTTTCTCTGGTACATTACCATGTGCCTTTTTTTTATGTCGCTCTAGTCGTTCGGGAGTAGGTAGTTCCAAGTCACAAACATCACATTTTGTTTCAGTCTTAGTTTTTTTCCCAAACAATCCCATATTTTGCGTAATCATGAAACATATTATAAAGGATATCAATTTTCTTGGACGTTATGGGAATCAAAAACATTACTGTATTAGGTTCTGGCATAATGGGTCATGGTATAGCTCAGGTTTCTGCAATGGCTGGATACAATGTAGTACTCAGAGATATTGAGCAGAAATTCTTAGACAAAGCAATAGAAAAAATAAAGTGGAGTTTAGATAAGCTTGTCTCAAAAGAAAAAATTTCTGAGAATGAACGAGACGATATATTTTCAAGAATAAAACCAATTGTTGATTTGAAAGATGCTGTTCATGATTGTGATCTAGTGATAGAAGCAGTTCCGGAAATAATGGATCTCAAAAAAAAGGTATATGGAGAATTGGATAAGGCTGCTGGAGAACAGGTTATTTTTGCATCCAATACTAGTACATTACCCATTACAGAAATTGCAAATACGATCTCAAGACCAAAAAAATTTATCGGAATACACTTTTTCAATCCACCACAACTTATGAAATTAGTTGAAGTTATACCTGGACAGAAAACTTCCGATGAAATCACAAATCTTACAATTAATTTTGTAAAATCTGTAAACAAAGTACCTGTTACATGTCGAAAGGATGTACCGGGATTTATTGTGAACAGATTATTCATACCACTTGTTCATGAAGCCTGTTATGTAATGGAGAGACAAAAAATACAACAAACTGAAATTGATTCTGCAGTTAAATTCAATCTTGGATTCCCAATGGGAATATTTGAATTGGCTGATTTCACTGGATTAGATGTAATTCACAAAGCAACTTTAGAAATGCATGTTAGAGACAAAAAGGTAATTTTACCACATCCCACAATTGAACAACTTTTTAATGAAAAAAAGATTGGGCAAAAAAGTGGTGAAGGATTCTACAAATATTCTGATGATAAATATGAAAGAATCCAACTATCAGAGGAATTAGCAGAAAAATGTGATCCTGTACAAATAATTGCAAACATACTCAATAATGCAGCATGGCTTGTAACAAACAATGCCAGTGATATTGATGAGATTGAGAAGGCTGCGAATCTTGGTCTTGGTTTAAAGAAACCATTATTTGAAACTGCAAATGAAATAGGCATGAAAAAAATTGTGGAGGAACTAAAAAAATTATCTGATAAACATGGTACGTTTTATGAACCTGATCCTCTTCTATTATCTATGTGCTAATATTTTCTAAAATGTATTTTATTGCCTGTTGAGGAGTTTCTACACCAACAATTTTTACGTTTTTTCTATGATCTAAATACGTATCAGCGTACTTTGATGCGATTCCACCAGAATTTTTTAGTGTAACTATAGGTTTCTTGTACATGTATGCAGCACAAATTTCCGATAATGTGCCAGAGCCACCTCCAACAACTATAACACCATCTGCTGAAAGTGCGTTTAAAAAATCACGAGTCAGCCCCATACCGGAAGGAATTACTATATCACAAAATTCGTTTGCATGGGATGAATCATCCTGAGGAATTATACCGATAGTTGTGCCGCCAGATTCTTGTGCACCATGACATGCTGCACGCATAACACCACCCAGACCGCCAGTTATTAGAACAGAGTTAGATTTGGCAACTTCTGATCCAACATCATAAGCAACTTTTTCTAATTCTGGAGTACAACCATTATCATTATTACCAATCACCAAGATCTGACGATTTTTCATAATTGGAATTATTGATAACATATCAAATACTTTTTGAAATACTTGGAGAGCAAAGGATATTAATTAAAAAAAATACGTGTGGGTATGACAAAAAGAAACATGCCGATTTGCTGCGATGCGGAGCAATACAAAATGATCGAAAAATATGCTAAAAAACGTGGTATGATAAACGCTAGTCAAGCAGTAGAAAAAATCTTAGAGGAAATCTAATCATAATCTCTTATAATCAATTTTTTATGATTAAATTTACTGCAAAGAATATTATATTTTTAAAAAATTAGATGCATATGGGTATTTTTAGCCGTAAGCCAGCACAGTGTACTATTTGTAATAAGCAAATTAG
Source organism: uncultured marine group I thaumarchaeote (assembly GCA_902606965.1). Taxonomy (GTDB): domain Archaea; phylum Thermoproteota; class Nitrososphaeria; order Nitrososphaerales; family Nitrosopumilaceae; genus Nitrosopelagicus. The sequence continues at coordinate 19,166 of CACLIK010000008.1, read as the reverse complement.
CCATAAAAATAAGGCAAAAAGAGAATGGGGTGTAAAATCACCTCTATGCAGTGATTGCTATTTAGATAAAATGCAGGAATCCTATGATGCGTCGGTAATAAAAAAATGTGTTAATTGTGGTGTAAAGAGTAAAGTTACTGACTTGTGGGAGCCTAGAATACAATGGGATATGGAAGGTTTGCTTTGCAAAAAATGTTTTGATGAAAAAGAGACGGATTTCAACAAAAAGAGAGACTTCTGTGGTATTTGTGGTAATAAGCTGGGTTTCATTAGATACAACCCAAAAAACCACTGGAAAATAAAGGGGCAGTTATGCAAGAATTGTTGGGATGAACAAAAGGTTCAGCTGGATAAAAAATGATATTCTTCAAAAAATTTCAATGTGAATTATGTCAGAAAAAATTTTCTCGGCATGAAGATCTCATGAACCATCAAGAATTAGAACACTTCAAAAATTCACCTTATGACTGTAAGGAATGTAAGGAAAACTTCCATAGTATGTCAGAAATGCGTGACCATCTAAAGAGAAAACACTCATACAAAGTTGATAGGTAACTTAGATTGCTTTTATTGTTTTAGTTAGGGGTGGTCTTACTTTGGTGAAGACTCGAAATCCACAAATACATTTTATTTCTGGCAGTCGACTCAATTCAGAATTGCTTACTTTTGTATTACATCGTAAACAGGAATAAATAACATCAAATTCAGGCTTTGTGGTGTCTACTATAGACTCTGCATCATTGATGTCAACATTAGACTCATCTACCATAATATCACACTATAGAACCATAATAAAAAGTCTGGTCATGTAAGAGATAATTCGATATAGACATTATCAGGAATCTTCAATCGCATAAGTTGTCTGATTGCCTTATCATCTGCGTTTATATCAATAATTCTTCGATGCATTTTCATTTCCCACTTTTCATAAGTTTCAGTGCCACTACCACATGGTGATTTTCTAGTTACAACGTTTAGACGTTTTACAGGAAGTGGAATTGGACCTTTCACTTTAACGCCAGTTTTTTTTCCTATACCCATAATTTCATCACATACTTGACCCAATTTTGGTAAACTTATACTTGTTAGTTTAACACGAGCAGGCTGAGTCATATCATAGACTCATGCAGTATGTTTTTGAGTAATTTCTTTAACAACACCAGCAGCGATTGTTGCACCCATATCTCGTAATGCAAATCTTCCCATCTCTGGGAATTCTTGGAATGTTTCAATACATGTTGGTCTAACTGGTGTAATTCTAACAATGGCCGAATCGCCAACCTTCAGGAACTTTGGATTTTCTTCTTCTGTTGCTCCAGTTGCAGGATTAATTTTTGCTTCAAATGCTGTTATTGTTGCTGCAACTTGAGCAGTATGACAGTGCATAACAGGTGTATAACCTGGAGCAAGTGCCGTTGGGTGATGGATTACAATAATTTGTGCTTTAAATTCTTTAGCAACGTTAGGTGGACTGTCAGGTGTACCAAGTACATCGCCTCTCTTGATGTCCTTCTTTTCAATACCTCTCAAGTTAAAACCAATATTATCACCAGCAGATGCTGATGGCATTTCTGTGTGATGTGTTTCAATTGATTTAATTTCACCAACAGCGCCAGATGGCATAACAACGATCTTATCGTTTGGTTTCATTGTACCAGTTTCAACACGTCCAACTGGGACAGTACCAACACCAGTAATTGAATAAACATCTTGAATTGGTAAACGTAAAGGTTTTCCTGTTGGTTTTTCAGGTACTTTAAAGTCATCAAATGTTTCCAAAAGAGTTTTACCCTTATACCATGGCATGTTTTCAGATTTTTTAACAAGATTATCTCCTGTCCAACCAGAAACAGGAACAAATGGGACTTCCTCAACCTTGTAACCAACTGATTTTACAAGTCCTTCGCCTTTTTGTTTTGCAGCGTTGAAAGCATCTTCAGAGAATTTGCTATCATCCATTTTGTTAATTGCTACAATTAGTTGTTTTACACCAAGTGTTTTTAATAAAAATGCATGTTCTCTAGCTTGTCCACCAGGTGCTATTGCTGTATCAGTTTCACCTTCTTTAGCAGACAATACTAAAACTGCTGCATCAGCTTCAGATGCACCAGTAATCATATTTTTGATAAAGTCTCTATGACCAGGAGCATCAATTAACGTGAAGAAAAATTTTGGAGTTTCAAATTTTTGAAAAGCCAAATCGATTGTAATACCTCTTGCCCTTTCATCCTTAATGTTATCCATAACCCAAGCATATTTGAAAGAATCACCCTTTCCAGTTTCTTCTGATTCTTTAGCATGTGCAGCTATTGTTCTTTCATCGACCACACCCAGATCCAATAGAAAGTGGCCCATAGTGGTGGATTTGCCATTATCAATATGACCAGTAACTATCATGTTCAAGTGGTCTTTATCTGCCATATCGAACTCAAAGTGAAATAGGCTTTATTACTATTTCGTTTTTCCATTCGTTGTTTAACCAATTTTACACGTTTTGTTCTTTGAAATGATCAAATTTCATATACTATAAATCAAAGTTTCAAATACAAAAATTCATGAAAATAACTGTCTCAGTGATCAAGGCTGATGTGGGTGGAATAGGAGGCCATACCTTACCAAGTGATGGGCTTCTAAATGCTATAAGAAAAACTGTAAAAGATGCTGGGGATCTGTTAATTGATCATTACATCGGCTATTGTGGTGACGATTCACATATTGTTATGACACATACTAAAGGAATTGATAATAAAGAAATTCATCAACTTGCATGGAATGCCTTCATGGCAGGTACAAAGGTTGCAAGGGAGGAAGGACTGTACGGTGCAGGACAAGATCTGTTAAAAGATTCTTTTTCCGGTAACATAAAAGGAATGGGACCTGGTGTGGCAGAAATGGAATTCGATGAGAGACCGAATGAAGTATTCACTGTCTTTGCAGCAGATAAAACTGAACCTGGAGCATTCAATTATCCGATCTATAAATTATTTGTAGATGCACTTAGCAATACAGGACTGATTGTTAACAAATCACTCGCTAAAGGTGTTAACATAAACATCATGGATGTAGAAGAGGGTAAAATTGCAGAACTGTCACTATGGGAAGACAAACCAATAATCGAAGCAGCGCTTATGTATCCTGGTCGTTTCGTCGTTGACTCGGTTTATACAAAAGATGCTGAACCAATATTAGATGCTTCTACTGATAGACTCCATAACATAGCTGGTACGTATGTTGGTAAGGATGATCCAATCTGTCTTGTTAGAACACAAAAAAACTTTCCTGCTACTGAAGAAGCAGGAAGTGTGTTTAGTAATCCACATTATGTAGCTGGAAACACGCGCGGTAGTCATAACATGCCTCTAATGCCAGTTAAAATCAATTCAGCTGCATCAATCAATTTTTGCATTCCAATTGTTGAAGCATTAGTTTTCAGCATGCATAATGGTAAATTAACTGGACCGTTTGATGGTTTTTCAACTCCAGATTGGGATCACATACGTGAAATTGCTACAAAGAAAGCACTATCTATGAGAAGCCAAGGATTTATTCATCCTGCGACGCTTGTTCCGTCTGAATTAGAGTATGCAGAAGGTTACAAGGCTATTATGAACGTCTTACATAGTAAAATGAAGCCAATGCAAGACCAACAGCAAAACGAGCAGAGAAAAGAATCTTACGAAGATCCAGATTAGATCAATAAAAAAGTTTTAAATTAAATAAAAAACTTGGTAAACTATGAAAATATTTAATCTCACTAATAATCTGAAACCTCTTGCTATTACATACATATCAGTAATCGCTTTTTCAAATTTTGTTTTTGTGTTATTCAGTCAAACTATTAGGGATATAATTTGGTCATTTTTTAAAATGACAGGGGAAACAGTAATTCTTGGAGTTGTATTTTTGTTTGCATTTGCATGGTTGCTCAAAGCAAGACCACACAAAATCCCAAAGCAATATCAGATTATAATTTTTGACATATTTGGGAAGGAATCAGAGATTGATGGGTTAAGAACTGAATTTAAGAACCATGACGTAGCATGGAGTTTTATGAAATTTTATAAAAAATCATACCCACTTTGCAATTTTGCGATGGTAACTAAGCAAAAAAACTCCCCAAAAAAAATAATTTTCAAATATATTTAGAAAATTAGTTTACTACACATACGAACTTGATGAGAAACGTAGGCTCAAATTTATTACTTGATAGTGCAAAAAAAAGTGATGGAATTTGCAATAGTAGCCGAAATGTTTCAAAAGATGGAAGAAACAACAAAACGGATAGAACTTACAGATATCCTAGTTGAATTATTAAAAAAAACACCTAAAAAATTAATCCCAAATATTGTCTATCTTATTCAAGGAATTATCAGACCAAATTTTGAAGGTGTAGAACTAGGAATTGCTGAGAAACTTGCAATTCGTGCTATTTCAAAGTCTATTGGGTTACCAGTTAAAAAAATCGAAGATGATTATGAGGAGGGTGGTGATCTTGGCATAACTGCATCAAATATGCTAAAATTAAAAACTCAAACTACATTTACGAAAGAAAAAATTACTGTTGAAAGAGTCTATGAGACATTATTCAAAATTTCAAAGTTAGAGGGTAAAGGTTCACAAGACTTGAAAATGAAATACATTTCAAGCCTACTGAATGATGCTACGCCAGTAGAAGCAAAATTTGTATTGAAAATTTTGTTGGGCACATTACGATTAGGAATAGCAGAAAATACTGTTATGGATGCACTTGCAATCGGATTCACTGGAAAAAAAGAAAATAGAGAACACATTGAAAGTGCATATAACGTTTCAAGTGATTTAGGTAAAGTGTCGCTGATAGTTGCAACAGATGGAATTGATGAGATAAAAAAATTCAAAATTTCATTGTTTAGTCCAATAAGACCCATGCTTGCTGATCGAATTCAAAGTGAAAAAGATGTTATTAAAAAAATGCCAGAACAATTTGCTGCAGAATACAAACTGGATGGTGAACGTGTGCAAATCCATAAACAAGACGATAAAATAATTTTATTTTCACGTAGACTAGAAAATATTACACAATACTATCCAGATATTGTTGACAAGATTGGAAAATCTCTTAAAATCAATGAAGGTGTTTTTGAAGCAGAAATAGTCCCAATTAATGAAAATACTGGGGAATTTTTACCATTTCAGGAATTAATGCACAGAAGAAGGAAACATAAACTGGATGAAGCTGTTTCGCAGTATCCAATTACTGTTAATTTTTTTGATGTATTATATTATGATAAGAAAGATTGTCTGAATTCACCATATTCTGAAAGAAGAAAAATTTTAGAAAAATTGGTTGATGAGAATGACTTTGCAAAACTTGTACCAATGTTACTCGTTAAAAGTGAAAATGAAGTTGAAGACTTTCTAGAAAATTCTATCAATGCTGGGTGTGAAGGATTGATGCTAAAAACACCTGATGCACTATACCGTGCTGGAACTAGGGGTAGTAATTGGTTAAAACTCAAACGTGAATATAGAAATGAGTTAGGCGATAGTCTTGATTTAATTGTTATAGGTGCATACTTTGGTAGAGGACGAAGAACTGGACTGTATGGAACACTATTGTTAGCTAGTTATAATCCGGAAGATGATATCTTGCCAAGTATATGTAAGGTTGGCACCGGATTTACTGATGAAAGTTTGGATCAATTATATCAAATACTTTCTAACAAAGTTACAATCAAAAAAAATTCTAGGGTTGTAAGTGAGATGGAAGCAGATGTTTGGTTTGAGCCCGAATTAGTTTTAGAAATTGTTGCGTCAGAAATAACTTTAAGTCCAATACATAAAACTGGAATGAATTTAATTAGAGAGGGTAGTGGATTTGCTTTAAGATTTCCAAAATTCACGGGAAAGATAAGATATGAAAAATCAGTTGAAGATGCTTCTACTCCTGAAGAAGTTTTAACATTGTATAAGAGACAATCTAAAATTACCCAAGAAAATTGAATATTTGGCTTTGAGAAAGCATGATATAAATTAGAAAAGAGCTATAATGTATTATTCATTATGTATAGCGGAGAATTAGAAGTTCAAGCGAAAAGAAAGGCATTAGCTGTATTACAAGATGAGATAAACAGAATTCTTAACGCAAGCAGGGTCCTTTCAACTGTGCCAAAATTGATGGTAAACAAGGATAAAACTGGAATTAAGACTGCACTTCAAGAAATTTCAAGTATAGAGGCAGAAGTAGAAAATCTTAGACGTAAAATTACAAGAGATGTTGCAGATGTAGGTGGTTTGATTTTGAATAGAGATAATATTCTAAACACTGCTTATACGATGGATGAAATTGGTGGTTACATAACTGGTATTTCTTTCAAGCTCTCAAACATCAAACTTACAACAATTAAAACCTCACATTTGGATAAGGATTTAACAGAACTAATTGAATTGGTGGTTGATGAGATATACAAATTAAATGAAATTATTAGAAGTTTGAACATCGATGCAGGAAAAGCTATTGAACTTGCTCAAGAAACCCAGAAAATTGAACGCGATATCGATAACAAATATCGTATAATGTCGATCACTGCACTAAATGAAATTTCCGACACAAAAGAACTGCTCTTGATGAAAGATGTTATAGAAGCGATAGAAGAAATGGCTGATAAATGTCAGGAAGTTTCTGATTCTTTCATATTATTAGCATTAAGTCTTTGATTTGAAAGGCGAATTATTAGAAAATAGAATAGTTGTTTGGGATATCCAAGAGTCTAGAAATTTATTTGCTAGTGGTTATTTTGGGAAACCTATAGGAATTCCAAAGCCTAATGTAGATGAGATCAATGTTCCATTAATTTTAGATCTTATTGAGGGCTGTTACCTACAGGAAATTTCAAAAATTAAGATCACTAAAAATGAAAAGAGAGTGTCTTTAAGCGCACTAATTAGATTATGTAGAAAGGAATATCATAATTTTGATAAGAAATATCAAGTGTACAAAGATTTTCGAGAAAAAGGTTATGTTATCAACCCTGGAATAAAATTTGGTTGTGACTTTGCTGTGTATGAAAGAGGTCCAGGAATTGATCATGCGCCGTTTTTAGTACAAGTTTACAACAAAACTGATGACATCTCTTCTACTGCCGTAGTGTTAGCAGGTAGATTAGCTAGCAGTGTCAAGAAGCAATTTATTCTAGCTATACCACGAAGTAAATCCAAAATTGATTATTTATCGCTAGATTGGTGGAGAGCTAATTAATTTTCTTTATGTAACCTGCAATATTGTCATAAATATCAAACAATTCTTTTGTGATACCAAAATCATGACTGTTTTTCCATTTTCCGTAAATGCGTATTCCATTATCTGTGGGGTCAACAAAAATTGTTGCGTCATTAACTGATTGACCAGCAATCATTTCGTTCAATGATGAATCAGCATTTAGATCTTCTGCAAGTTTTCCCCCTTCCCATGTAACAGCAACTACTTTTTTTGAACCAAAGTGACCAGTGGTTTTTAGTTTTGTTCTTGCAACACGGCGTAGACGCCATGATTCCGATTCTTTACCGGGTGATAATTCCTCATCAGGGTATTGTTGCACAATAAAATGTGCTTGGAATCTGTCCTGAGCGCCCCATGGAAGTGGATTTGGATCTTGCATCATCAACCCTTCTGTATTATCTGCACGGAATCGATGTTTGTACCAGAAACTTTCAATGAGCCCTTATTGGTAATCATTCTTGTAGTCTGCGAGAAACATCTGCTATAGTAATCTCCCTTCTCAACATCTCCTTCTCCAATCTTGTTAGGAGTTGAATTGACACCAATCATGCTTAACATATCAGAAAACTTTTCAGACCAATTTTTTAGTACAATAGTTTCAGGCTCAGAATCTTCCATGGCGTATGTGATTTTGGCACATAATTTAACATTTCTTGTTGCCTCGGATTAGCAACCAAATAAATACATGAAGAACTAATTTTTGATCTCATGCTAAAGTTTCAAAATAAAACTGTGCTAGTTACTGGAAGTGGTACCGGAATTGGGCAGGCAATTACGAAGAAATTTGTGGAAAATGGGGCAAGTGCCATAATTCTAGGAAGAAGGAAGGAACCATTGGAAGAAACTGCGAAAATGCTAGAAGGAATTATCAAAGAAAAACAAAGCAACGCCACTGTCAAAATTTTTGATGGGGTAGACGTCAGCGATGAAAAGGCTGTTACTGAGATGTTTGATTCGTTAAAAAGTGAAAATGTGAATCTGGATGTCGTTGTAAACAATGCTGGAGTTTCTGGTCCTGTAACATGTTTTGCTCATGCACCACTTGATCAGTTTAGAAGTACTGTAGACATTCATCTGACTGGAACCTTTTGGACTTCAGTTCAAGCACTCAAAGTTATGAAAGAGGGTGCAAAAATTATTACAATTTCAACATTTTTTGCGGAAGAAAGACCGTTGGAACAAAGGCCGTATAGGTTCAGAGGTCCATATACCGCATCACAGGGAGCAAAAAATAGACTAGTAGAGGCAATGTCGTGGGAGCTTCTAGGAAAGGGAGTTATGTCGATTGGAACCAACCCTGGTCCAGTACATTCAGACAGAATTTACAAGACAGTTTATCCAAAGGCTGCATCAGAATTTCTACGTGTAAGCGGTTTTGAAGACCTATCACCGAGTGAAGTTGAAACCGCAAACAATGAGATTGTAGGATTGCTAGGTGAAGATGATGAAACGATAAAGGCTGGAATAAAATCAGCTGCAGAAAAATTAGGCAAATCAGAAACTACACTTAACAATTTACTGGATAAAGTAAAAGGCATTGCAGAAAAAATTCAAAAGAACACCTCAACGATGATTCCAGACCAGCAATTTTTATCGCAGGAACAAGTTGCCACAACAGTCCTAACACTTTCGGACGATGACCAGGCAAAAATTCTCAATGGAAAAATAATTCCTGGTGACAGAGTTTTCTATCCTGTCAAGTCACACATTAGAGCATCGGTTCCTAAATCTGAGAAAAATAACTTGAATGGAAAACGATTTGGTGAATCCGATATGTCACGTAACGAAATCAGTATTGGATCAATGATAGAAGAGAAGGGTGCGATTCTTGAGACTTCGGATCTTGATTTGTATATTCATAACACTGGTAATCTTCCAAATTTTTCCAAATTAACTGAATTATCCAGAGATGAATGGAATAAACTAGTTGACCAATTCATTAACAGTCCTGCCGAAACGGCACAACATTTTCTTGATAGATTCGTCCCCGGTGGTTCAGATGACCCAAGAAAATTCAAAGATGCAAAGGGAAGAATCATTATAATTGGTCCCGCTCTTCCCGCTGGTAAAAAAATCAGTGGTCATGAAAGAGCAAAGATTGAAGTTTTCAGGGGTGCACTTAGACCATTTGCGACTACAATCAACCAAGAATTGAGTGATGTACTGAAATCAAATGTAAGGGTCTTCTTAATTTTACCTGGAACTGTTGATGGAAAGGAACCAAACAACGAAAACATTGTAAATACAATTAACTACTTGATGTCAGACGAAGCAGCATCAAGTTCGGAAGTAATTTTCTGCCCAGACGAAACAAGATAACACTAGAAAATACCTGTAGAATCTATAATCAATTTGATTGCTGCTGCGACAAGCACAATGATCACTATAACCTTCAATTTGTTTTCCTTTATCTCAAGGGACAGCCTAGCGCCTAGAATTCCCCCAGCAAATGCACCAATAGACAACAACAATGCCTGATAGTAGTCAGGATGTCCTAGCATTGAATGCATGATTAATCCGGAGAAAGATGCGAACATCAAAATGAACTGTGATGTTGGTGCCGCACGCTTCATTGAAATTCCAAGCGCAACTACCATCAATGGTACGAAGATTAGACCACCACCAATTCCAAACAGGCTTGATATTATTCCCGCAAAGAAACTAGCTCCTGCTGAAAAAACAAGCAAAATGTTAGATACATCCACAGGTTTTTCCTCAATTTTTCTTTTGAGAAATATGTATGATGCAGAAGAAATGAGAACTAGTGCAAACAAGATTTTGAAAATATCTGGAGATATATCAGAAGATATGAATGCACCAAGTATAGTGCCCGGAATAGCCATCAATCCAAGTTTCCAACCAAGTGAAAGTTCTATGCGTTTTTGTCTAGCATACATAGTTGTTGACGCGACAGAATTACTAAACACCGCAAATAGGCTATTGCTTACAGCAAGTGTGGGAGAGAATCCCATGAATGTCAATACAGGGACGATAATTATCCCTCCGCCTAATCCAATTATTGATCCTAATATCCCCGCAACAAATCCAAGCGGGATTAACCAAAGTTCTTCAATCATGTTATATCGATATTATTTCCATTTTGGAGCTTTCTGTTATATTGAATTTATCGACAAATCCAGCAGTAACTTCTAACACATATTTGGCGTTATCTCCCGAGACGCCATTCTCTCTACATGCTACAACTTCGATGGTTGTCCTGCATGGCGGAACATCCTTCTCAATTGCCACCACGTTAGAATTTTTGTCAAACCAAATTACATCCAAATTAAATTGCATGTTTAACATCCACATTGGACGTGTATCAGACCCGTCAAAGACAAATAACATTCCTTCATTATATGGAAGCACATCTTGAAACATCAAACCTCTGGCTCTTAATGAATCAGAATCTGCGATTTGTACTTCCAATGTTTTATCATCAAGTATAATTGTGCCACGCGGGAATTCAACAGACTCTAACTTAACATCACTTGGAAGTGTAAGCATACCTACTATACCAATGATAATCGCAGCTATTGCGATAGGGATTAAAACCTGTGTTCTAGTTGGCATGAATTAGAATGATATAATCCGCTTAAAAACTAAAAGATGTCACATTACAGAATCTTTGAAGTCATGAATGGTAGAAAATGAATCTTTAGTATGGCTATGGACGTCAGATACTTTTGCACCATTGTAAACTTTATCAAGATACCTACCAGCCAATATCATTGGGCCACCAACTGCACATGTAATACCAGTTGGCTCAGGAATCCATAACATAATAAAACCAATTTTTGAAATTTTTTTGCCTGGTGCTGGGGCCTTTGTTAGAGCTTTTAAAGAACGGGTAGTGTTCTTGTCATCAAATTTCAAAATATCCGAATACATTTCGTTTCGCCTCTTGGCTGATTCCTTCATTATTTTTAATTTCTCAATGTGCCTTTGTAATGGATCATCCATATTTGATAATGAAAGAAAATTAGATAAATATCAGTGTAAAGTTCTGTCAATCACAAGTCAAAAAACTATTACATACATTAGGCATGCGATAGCGTATTAATTAATCAAATACACTAAATTATACTAGAATAATTTAGTAATTTAAGTTGCAAAAAAATAGCAAAAGGCTCGAATCAATCAAGGCTGCACATAAAACCAAGAAGGTATCAAGTACAACAAGAGAAGAAGATTATCTGGAAGTTATTGCGGAATTAGTTGAATCGAAAGGATATGCGACAGCGCTAGATATTTCTAGATTTATGAACGTCAGTCCTCCAAGTGTCACTAAAATGCTTCAAAAATTGGATGAGAAAAAATATCTTGAATATGAAAAATACCATGGAATTAACTTAACTGCCAGTGGTAAGCAGGTTGCTGATTCAATCAGAAAAAAACATAGTACGTTATTAGAATTCTTTGAAATTCTAAACGTTGGGAAAGAAATTGCAAATCAGGATACTGAGGGATTAGAACATCATTTAAACACTAAAACAATCAGACAGTTACGAAAATATATTACATTTTTAAAATCAAATCCAAAAATTATAAAACAATTCCATGCATTCAAGGGGTGAATAGTTTTGTGTTATAATAAACAAAATATCAATAGTGAATTTTAATTAGATGAGAAAATATGGTGATTTATTGACATTTCTAAAAGATCTTGATGATTTAATAAAATACCATCATGGAGATGTAAGAAAACTAAGAGAAATTAGAAACACGATCAGACATGACAATTTTATAACTACTGAGGATAAAAATTATGTTCAGTCACTGGTTGATGAGCATCTAAATGGACAGCCACTGGAAGGGTCATATACTTCTAAAAAAGCTGACACAAGAATTAAACTACAAACAAGATCTAAAGATAGGGTTTCAGGTCAACAAACTAGATCTGCATTTAATTTTTCGTCTAATAAAAACAGGGGAATTCTTGCGGGTGCAGCTGCTGCAATTGCTATAATTGCTATTGTAGGATTTACAGCAACTAACCAAGGTGACATGATAGATTCTTCTATTATCTCAACGCCCAACAATCCATTATTGATTACTGTTGATCAAACTCAATATCAGCGTGCTGATATAATTTCAATCTCAGGTGATACAGTATCGGATCGTGAATCAATCACATTATCCATAGAAAATACTGATGGTGTAAAAATATGGAAAGAGGAAATTGAGCCAAGAAGTGGGGGTAATTTTTCAACACTGCTTATAGCTGCTGGTGGTGGTTGGGAAGATGGCGGTTCATACACATTAATGGCTACACAAAACGATTTCGTCAAGAAAGTTCAGTTTAAATTTATAGCATAAAAATCAGTTAAACAGATCATCATCATCCCATCTTAATCTATACTTCCCCACAGAACGCATGTATTCTATCCTGCCACCCTTCTTGAATACTAGCCTGTGTTCTTTGTGTGATATATCACGAATGCTTAAAACCTGATTATCACTCAGAGCCTCAAAAATCGCAGGGTTGTTAGAAATGATTTTCCAAGATTCTGGCGAAAAATCAAGATAATGAAGCGTATGAAGTAATCCCATAACTCATGGATCATACAGATAACTAAATGCTTTTGTTTAATTTTGTAAAACTAATCAATCAGAACTGAAGATTAAAGTCATGAAGGAGTCTTTATCGCTTGAAATAATTCAGCAAAATGTGAAAACCTGTAAAAAATGCGAATTGTGTACTACTAGAAAAAATGCGGTTCCAGGAATTGGTAATGAAAGCGCAGATATTGTTTTTGTAGGTGAAGCCCCTGGAAAAAACGAAGATTTGTATGGTGAGCCGTTTATAGGCACCGCAGGAAAAAGACTCGATGACGCATTAGAAAATGCCGGATTGACAAGAAACAATGTATACATCACAAATATTGTAAAATGTAGGCCGCCTAATAACAGAGTTCCAAATGATACTGAGAAATCTATGTGTAATAATTACTTAGAAGATGAACTCAAAATTATCAACCCAAAAATAATTTGTTTACTTGGAAACACTACGTTTTCTTCAATTTTGGGCGGTAAAGAAATTTCAAAGAATCATGGGAAAATTGTTTCAAAAAATAATCGTACGTATTTCATCACATTTCATCCTGCAGCGACAATTTATAATCAAAAACTAGGTGAAGTTTTCAAAAATGATATTAAAAAACTAGTCAATGAACTGCAAAAAATAAAACATATGAATTGAAATGACGGTTTTGCCAAGAAAGTTCTACATAAACGACACTAAACAAGTTGCTAAAGATCTGTTAGGGAAGGAATTAGTAAGAAAAATTGGAAGACAAGTATTATCTGGGATTATAATAGAAACTGAGGCATATAGAGGAAAAGATGATCCTGCTAGTCATGCAGCAATAAAAATGACCAATCGAAATAAAGTCATGTTTGGTCATGCTGGAATGTCATATGTTTACTTTACTTATGGAATGTACTTTATGCTAAATGTTGTAGCAAAAAGTAAAAAACAAAATGCTGGTGCAGTTTTGATTCGTGGAATTTATCCACAAATTGGTACGAAAGTCATGATAAAAAATAGGGGAGTTAAAAATATTCAAAACATTTCAAATGGACCAGGAAAACTAACAATTGCGATGGATATCACAATGAAGTTACACAATAAGGATTTAACAAAAAAATCAGAATTATACATTAGGGAAGGAATGAGACCAAAGAAAATACATCAAAAATCACGAGTCGGTATATCTAAAGGTCTAGAAAAACAGTGGAATTTTAGTATCAATGTAAAAGATTATTTTTGATCATCATCATCTAACGTCCATGGTGCAACCTTACGAAGTATTTTTCCCCAATCTAATCTCAGCATAAGGATTACAACGGCTGACATTGCTACAGCCAAAGCAATGATACCAACATAAACTGGTAATGGATCTTCAATATCCTGTAATATTGGTTCTAAAAGTGACAACCCCATGTAGTGAGAAATTAATACAATTACGTAAAACAAAACAAGTTTTCCTAATAATGTTGCAACGAAGAATCTTTTTGGATTATATTTTGCTAATCCTAATGGAATGTAAACTAAATCATCAGGAATAGGAGTTGCAGCAGCTACAAAAGCAGCTGAACCACCATATCGCTTAACTAATTTTTGAAATGGTTCCATTCTTTTTTTAGTTTTATCAGAAATAATTCTTCTTCCTCCATAGCTTACATAAAATATTATTTGTTTAGCTACTGTAGATGTAACAGCTGCAATTAGAGCTAAAACATGAATATCGAATTGGTCTCCCACTGCCATTGTAGCAACCAAAACAAATGATGGTATTGGAACGAATGGTACAAGTGAACCGAAGAAACTAACAATAGTTAAACCAAGATAACCAACTTCGGGAGTAAAAGGAAATAATTCCCAAAGGTCCACATGTCGATCAATATTTTGCAATATTTAACTCTAAAAAAATAATCACTAGTCAGCAATCGCGATCAAAATATCTTTTTTTATGATCGTACCGTATTGTACCCATGTACTCTACGTGTTCACAATGTGGTAGATTAGTAACAAGACCAGAAACTAGATACTGTTCTGATGAATGTGAAGAAAAATCAAAGTAATCAAATTATTAATTGTGTTATATTATTCATAAAGCCAACATAAAACATAGCCAGATTTTGTTTTTATTTTTGGTGGAGCAGTTTTACATTTTTCCATCGCATCAGGGCATCTATCGAAAAATCTACATCCAGTTTGTGGTGCAGATAAATCAGGCGGATTACCTGGGATGAACTTTATTTTTTTTTCTGTACGTAAAGTTGGAATGGAACTTAACAATCCTTGAGTATATGGATGCTTAGGATCATTGTATATCTCTGAAGATGTACCAAATTCAACCATTTTTCCGCCATACATTACACCTATTTTTTCTGCAACCTCAGATAAGATTGCAAGATCATGTGAAATTAACATAAGTGACATGCCATTTTTCTTTAAACTTTTTAGTAAATTGATGATTTGTGCCTGAATAAGTACGTCTAGTGCAGTTGTAGGTTCATCAGCTATAACAAATTTTGGTTTTAGTAATAATGCCATGGCAATTACAATTCTTTGTTTCATTCCACCACTAAGCTCATGCGGATATTTATCCAAAACAGATTGATCGAGGTTCACAGCATGAATGGAATCATGTATAATTTTATCTGGGTTATCATCAAACCCATGCTGCTTAAGTAACTCATCAAATTGCTGCTTTATTGTAAAAACTGGATCTAATGAATTCATAGCTCCTTGAAAAACCATTGAAATCTCCTTCCAACGTAGTGTACTATCAAATTTGGATTCAGACATATCAAGTATGGATTTTCCATCAAATGAAATTTTTCCTGAACTGATTTCTCCCCCTTGAAGCATTTTGATGATCGTTAATCCCAAAGTGCTCTTTCCACAAGCACTTTCGCCTGCGATTCCAATTGACTCACCATTGTCCAATTGAAATTCAACCTTTTCTAATGCATGAATATTCCCATGGGTGGTTTTGTAATCAACGGACAGATCAGATATTTCAATGTCTGGCATAATGGTAATACTTCACACTACATTTTATTTTTTCAAGAAAGGATATATTCAATGGATCACCATTTAAGATGATTTCAATGAAGTTTAATCGAACCCACTATATTGAAGAGGTTAAACCTGATATGAAAGATCAGGAAGTTATTCTTGGAGGCTGGGTAGAGGATTTAAGAAAAATGGGTAAGATGACATTTCTTACCTTACGAGATGTTACAGGTATTACTCAAATCATACTTACTGCCGATGTTATGAAATCAATTGATGATATTACAAGACAAAGTGTTGTTAGAGTTACTGGTAAAATACAGGATACAAAAGCTAGAGATTTTGAGTGTGAGATTAAAGCTAGTGAAATTAACGTGTTAGCAAGGGCTGTTCATCCTCTACCTATTGATCCTATTGGTAGGCTTGAGAGCCATATTGACAATAGGCTAAATTCTAGGGCCTTAGATATGCGGAATCAAAAAACAGCATCGATCTTTAAAATTAGGCATCATGTCTTAGCATCATTAAGGAAAACATTCTTAGAACAAAAATTCATTGAAATTACTACTCCAAAAATCATCGGTAGCGCAAGCGAGGGGGGTGCAAATCTATTTTCGTTGGATTATTTCGGAAAGCAAGCATACTTGGCACAAAGTCCACAGCTCTATAAAGAGCAGATGACAATTGGTCTTGAAAGAGTATTTGAAATAGCGTCATTTTATAGAGCAGAAAAATCACATACTGGTAGACACTTAAGCGAATTCACTAGTGTCGATATGGAAGCAGCGTTTATGGATTATACAGATGTGATGAACGTTCTAGAAGATCTTGTTCTTAACACTTTCAAACATGTTTCTGAAAACTGCAAAACTGAACAAGAAATTATAGGGAATGAAATAACAATCCCTAGCAAGCCATTTGAGAAAATTACATACTCAGAAGCTTTAGAAGAACTAAATCAAAAAGATACCAAACTAGAGTTTGGTGACGACCTTTTAGATTCTCATTTGAGAGTGATAGGAGAAAATCACCCTGGGTTTTATTTCCTAACAGACTGGCCAATCAAGCTCAAACCATTTTACATCATGGAAAATCAGGACAATCCTGAGATTTCTGAATCATTTGATTTACAATTTGGTTATCTTGAATTGTCATCGGGTGGAAGTAGACTACATAATCCAGAAAAGATCAAAAAGAGACTGAGTGAGCAAGATCTTGATCCTGCAAAATTTTCGGAGCATTTACAGGCATTTGATTGGGGTATGCCACCACATGCAGGTTGGGGATTAGGTTTGGAAAGACTACTCACGGTAATTATTGGAATTGATAATGTCAGAGAAGTTATTTTGTATCCAAGAGACCCAGAAAGATTAAAGCCTTGAGATAATTTCTTTAGTAAACTCCATGGTGGTTTTATCACCACCCGTATCTTTGGTTTTAATATTATTTTTTACAACATCATAAACTATACTCTCTAATTTTTGTCCAGCATCAATACATTTTTGGTCATTGTGTTTATCCCCAAGCCATTCTAACATCATTTTGATTGAAAGTATGAAGGATGTTGGGTTTGCAATTTGCTTTCCTGCTATATCAAATGCTGCACCATGAACTGGTTCAAACAAACCAAAATCATCTCCTATATTTGCAGCAGGTGCCATACCTAATCCACCAACAACTTGAGCTGATTCGTCAGAAAGTATATCACCAAACAAATTGGTTGTAACAATTACATCAAATTCTTGTGGCTGCCGGATTAAATTCATTGCACACGCATCAACATACATCTCTTCAAATTTAATATCAGAAAAATTATCAGCAATTTTTGAGCACGTGCTAGCAAATAACCCATCAGTTTTTTTCATCACATTAGATTTATGGACACATGTAACTTTCTTCATTTTTCTTTGGGCTGCAATCTTAAATGCATAATTTGCAATTCTTTTTGAGGCTTTTTCAGTGATAATTCTCATTGCTACTGATGCATTCCCAATATCAAATTCTTCGCCAGTGTACAAATCCTCTGTATTCTCTCTAACAATTACTAAATCTACATCGTCTCGTAATGATGGCATGTTTGGGTATGATTTTGCTGGTCTTATGTTTGCATAAAGATCCAACATGCGTCTTAGATATACTATCACATCTTTCGCACTTTCACCCACTGGTGCTTTCAAACAGGCATCAGAATTTTTTATTGTTTCAAACGTTTCATCTGGTAACGCTTGTCCAGTTTTTTTTAAAACCGTATCACCTGCCTCAAGTTTTTTTATTTCAAAGTGAATGCCCATATTATCATTAATTGTTTCCAAAATACTAGATGCCGATTCAGATATTTCTGGACCTATTCCATCACCTGTAACTAATGAAATGTTATACTTACCGCTCATTTTCTCTACCAACAATTATGCCTTTTTTTGCTTAAGTATTTTTTTTAGCAAAAGTCGATTCATGCCATCAATAACAGCTTGTACACTAGTTATGACAATATCCTCCCCGACAGATTTTGATGAAACAGTGTTTTGCATGGCATCCTCTAGCTTAACTGTCACTTCACATAATGCAGTAGAACCACCAGATATTGATGCTAAATTATAATCCTTAATTCTAATTTCTGAAATTTTGCCTGTGATCTTCTGAATTGCATTAAGTGATGCGTCTACTGGTCCAACTCCATAATCTGTCGCTGTATGTTCCTCACCATCGATGTTTAACTTTACAAACGCATACGGCATATTACCCATTCCAGTAGAAACTGAAAAGCCAGTTAACTGCACTAAACGTTTAAGCTTGGAATCACCCATAACTTCATTGGCCATTGATAACAATTCAACATCAGTAACATGTTTTCCTTGGTCACCTATTGATTTCACCTTTTCAAGAATTTGTTTTAACTGATCCTTATCAGGTTGTACACCATATTCTTCAAGCATAGCACTAATCCCATGGGCTCCCGCATGCTTACCCACTTGTAACCATCTGTTGCGCCCAACAATTTCAGGGCTAATTGGTTCATAGGTAAGTGGATTACTTAAAACCCCATGAGTATGTATACCAGATTCATGCCCAAATGCGTTTTCGCCTATAATTGCTTTATTAGGTTGAACTGGCATTCCAGCTAATCTTGAAACATATTTTGATGTCTCATAAAGAAGTTCGGTCTTAATGTTAGTCTCCCAAGATTGATCAAATCTTAAACATTGTAATGCCATCACAAGTTCTTCAAGAGATGCATTTCCAGCACGTTCACCAATGCCATTTATTGTTACATGTGCACACTGTGCACCAGCTTGTATACCAGATATCGCATTAGCTACAGCGAGTCCAAAATCATTATGACAATGCATGCTAATTGGTAATTTGGTAGCTTCAATTGCGTCC